>QHYN01000076.1 GCA_003224145.1 Acidobacteriota bacterium | reverse complement strand
AGGGTGCCGCGCGGCACGCGAATCAGGTCGCCGGCTTCGACCTCAATCGCCACCACCGGCCCTTGCGGCGGATGGATATGGAAAAGTCCGCGCCCCGCGATGATGTAACGAACTTCGTCCTCATCGTGGCGATGCTCGATGTTGAATCTCGATAGCATCGCATCCAGCCCTGGAGTGTCCGGATTCACATCAATCACGTCCGCCGTAACGTATCCGCCCCGGCGCTTCAACTCTTCAATCTGCGGCTCGTATCTGCTTAGGATTTGTTCCGCGGACGCGTCGCTCGGCAAGTCGCCAGGAAATTCCCAGCGCTCGTACTCGATGCCGATTCCCGCAAGGTAGTCTCGCACTTCGCTCTGTTCGCGGATCGAGCGTTCTTCATCCGGGATTTTCAGCACAGCCACTGCAATCTCCTCCCGTTAGGTCTCTCCGGCAATCACGCACTGTGCGCCGCGCCGGAGCGGACCAACACTTCCATCAAAAACTCCAAAATCTCCACGTGTCGCTTGGCTTCGTCCAGGCTCACTCCCCAAGTATAAAGCCCATGCTCTTTCAAAAGAAATCCGTGAATGCTGGGGCTCTGCTGCAGCGTTCTCGAAACGCGGTCCGCCAGTTCTGCCATATCCTGCGAGTTTTCCAGGATCGGCAGCCACTCGCGGTGCTGGTGCGACCGAACACCCGCCAGTCCCTTGAGCATTTCGTATCCTTCGAGAGCAATGCCGCCGTGCCTCGCGTGCGAGCCGGAGAGCACCGTGCTCCACACTGAGTGCGTGTGCAAGACCGCGCCCGCATCTAGGTCGCGCACGATCGCTAGGTGCAGCAGCGCTTCGGCCGACGGTCGCCCGTCACCGCGCACCACCTTCGCCGCATCGTCGATTTCCAAAAACTGCGCCGGCGTCAGGCTACCTTTGTCCAATCCCGTCGAAGTGACCGCCAGTCGCAGCGGCTCCCGGGAAACCACCGCGCTGAAGTTTCCACTCGTGCCCGACACCCATCCCCGCGCAAAAAAACCTTTCCCGATCTCCGCCAACTTCGTGGCTGCTTCACCAAATGCTCCGCGGTTGAAACCGGCCCGTTTTGTCGAACGCCGGCTCTGCTTCAACTCGCTTGTTCGCTCATTTTCTTTCATCGTCAATCTGTTCGTGAGTCAGTGCTTCGCTGGGTGGAGTTCAATCGGAGTCACTTTGGCATCCTTCATTTGCATTGATTATAGTCTCGCATTTTCGTCTCCGATTGCTTACTTCGGTGCAGCCCACGCGAGCCCGTCAACTCCCGGCGTCAGCTCAATCGGCTTCTCCAGTTCCCACGAATGCAACTTGAGCACATCGATCTTTCCCGCACCCGTTCCGCTGATGTACGCAACGTCTCCTCCCGGCCGAATCAGGATTTCCGAAGCTCCTTGGGAGATTTTCAGCGTGCGCACAACCTTGAGCGATTGCAGGTCAATCACATACAAAGCATCGGTTCGGTTCAACGCCAAAAGCCTTTGGCCGTCCGGCGTCGGCTCCGACGCGTAGACCGGTGTCGGCACCGCAATCCAATCCACGATCTTGTCCGTGGCAGTATCTATAACTGCGATTCGCGGCGCATCCTGATCGTGCGTGAAGACTCGTCGGCCATCAGGCGAAATCGAAATGCGCTGCACCACCTTCGCGACAGGGATGGTGGTAATAAGACTACGCTTCGCCAGATCTAGAACACTGACGCTGCCCGCCCCCACGTTCGCGGTGTAACCCCGCCTGCCATCCGGAGAAATCACCAGCATGTGCGATTCTTTCTGTCCCGTGGGAATCTCCGCGACCACGTTGCGCGTCTTTGGGTCAACAACATCAACCGCATTGGCAAGCTCGGCGGTCACATACAGCAGACCGTCTGGTCCCCATTCCGCCCGATGCGGCCGCAGCGGTCTGCCGAGATCGATGGTGGCTGCCAGCTTCCGCTCCTGAAGATCGACCACGTCAATCGTGGTGCCGTCCGTCCCCGGCCGGCCCACCCCGGAATTGCCGTAAATGGGAACGTACGCAAACCGCCCGTCTTTCGAAACCATCACTTCGTGGCCATTCACCCCAACGACGACCTTTGCCAACTCGCGCCGCTCGTTGGGGTCCACAACGAGCACCGTGTGCTCCTTCTGATTGGCCACCACCAGCAAGCCACTTCCGGCGGGTTTTGCATCCGCATCACGAAGCATCCATGCACTCCCAAGCGTTAACGAAGCAATGACCAGCATCATCCTTGTGGACATAAAACACCTCAACAAAATGATCTCCCGTGTCTCGTCCAATTGTCATTCCGAACTGTGCTCAGGCCTTCAGGCCTGAGGAATCTGCTTTTTCCGGATCCTGCTTTTTTCTTCTTAAATCAACGTCCGCGCGCTCTCTTTTCTTTCGCCGCCTTTTTCTTCAGTGCTTTCTTTCTTCGCATTTTTCTGTGGGGTTCTTTCTTGTTTCCGGCTCGGGCCTCGCCACTCCGCGAACCCAAGATCATTTCCTGGGTCTTCTTCGGCAGCTTCCCAAAGACCATTTCGTAAGATTCTCGCAGCAGCCTCGACAGCTCGTCGCGCGTCAAGGCGTCGCGCGTCTGCAGGGCCACCCATTGCGCGCGCGCCATGTACGGCGCCGGAATAATGTTCTGCCGCTCCGTCAATTCCGCAAAGCTTTCCGGTGAAGCCTTGAACGAGAGGCACACCGGCGCGGGCTCCAGCGGAGTAACCGCAAACATTTTCCCGCTCACTTTAAATACCAGGTCGTAGCCCCACTGAATTTGTTCCGTGGTGCCGGCAAACGAGAGGCACAACTCGCGCAGCCAATCGACATCCATGCGCCAGAGTCTAGGACACTCGCTCGCAAATTCCAATCACCGTTGCTGGTGGAGTTCATCACGCTTCCCTTGCGAAGAGCGCTCTAATCTGTTCGAATGATGGAAATCCCTAGATGGCCTCAGGCCCGGTGAGGAGGCCTATGCGCAAATTTACTGAGCCTTGCGATGTCGCGCTCTTCGTATTGGCCCTCTTGGCCATACCGCTCCTCAGCGAAAATGGTCGCGCTCAAAGCGCTCCAGAAGGGCCGCTGGTGCCTGTGCCCACCAACCAGAATACGTCTCAATCCGGATCTCCTCTGTTTCCACCATCTCAGGTGAAAGAAGAGCTCGTAGGCGAGATCTCGCCCGGCGCTGAACTGGCTGGCGCGCGGAGCAGCGAAAATCATTTGGCCTGGGTGGAGAAGGCCGGTGGCAAGAAGACCGTCCGTCTGGATGGAAAGCAGATCGGCGGTACCTACGATGACGTGAAGTATTTGGAGTTCAGCAAGGACGAGCAGCACGTGGCCTTCATCGCCAAACGTCAATCGAAATGGGTGCTCGTTGTCGATGGCGCAGACCACTCTCGCGAATACGGAAAAATGACTGCCCCTACCCTCAGCGCCAATGGAAAATTCTTCGCGGTTGGAACGTGTGTGGAGAAAAAATGTCGTCTGGTCGTCAACGAGGAGGAAATTGGGCCTGAATTTGAGGACATTTCCGCTCCCGGCTTCAACACCGACGGGGACCACTGCGTTTACTTTGGCAAACGAAAAAAGAAATGGATCATGGTCCTGGACAATAAGGAATCAGGTCCGGAAATGGACGACTTCGCCTACTGGCGCTTCTCGCCTGACGGTAACGGCACCGTCGTGGCCGCTCAATTCAAGAGTGACTGGACCTGGGTCGTGAACGGAACCCCCGGTCCGTCGCTCGACGTGATTGGCTATCTCGATTTCTCGAGCGATGGTAAGCACTACGCCTACGGGGGCACCGAGGCCCAGTCGGGGTTCAAGAAGACCAAAACCCACGGTGTGGTCGTTGTCGATGGCCGCACTGCAGGAAGTTATGAAGGAAAAGGATTCGGCGGCGGCTGGCAGGGATTATTCGGCGCGAGCCAGCAGATCGCCACCGGCCCGCGTCATCTGTTTCCGGATTTTCACGGTGTCTCGGATGTGCAATACACTCCGGACGACAAGCTTGTCTACGCCGGCCGCCAGGGCGAAGGCAACGTCACCGTTTACGTTGACAGCGTGCCCGGTCCGAACTTTGAAGATATCGTCAGCTCCATTGTGGTTTCTGGAGACGGCAAGCACCTCGCTTACTTGGGAAAGAAGGACGAGTCATTCGTCGAAGTTCGCGATCAGGTTCCCGGTCCCAGTTTTCCCGGCAAGCGCGAACTGAGCTTCGTCGAGACCATCGCCATGAATAAGGACGGATCTCATCTCGCCTACGAAATCGTTCGCGGCGGCAATCAGTTCAAACAAGGGCTGACGCGCCGCGCCTTGCGTCGCATGGTCATCGATGGAAAAGCCGGCCCCGAATATGATTCGAATGACCTGAGTCATTTCCGGTTCGGCGAGGGCGGGACGCACTACTTCTACGAGGTTTACGGTGCCGTCGGCGACCGCGATCGCGTCGTCTTCGACGGAATTGACAGCAAGATTTTCGATACCGTCTTTCGCAACAGCACGAAATTCGTGGACGAGACCACCATTGAGTTCGTCGCCCAGGATGGCCGGCGCTTTCTCCGCGTCCTTGAATCCCTCAAGTGACCGCGTTTGGGCCTTGCCCCGTTCGAATCGTCCCTCCCAGCCCTCTGTGCTTGCTGTCCGCCACCGTGTCAGTGCGGAATTGAGCGCTTCGCACGTGTGATTTCGCGCACTTCCAGCCCTTTGACCAGGCGCTTCATCCCTCTATCACCTTCTGAATCAAACACATAGCCCTTACCTAAGCGTGGCCAACCGGTTGCCTATCACTTAGCGGAGTTCAGCGGCGCACCAATTCCGTCCGTGACCTTTTCTGCTGGGCAGTGCCCAGGCTAGAGCGAGTTCCGCCGACTCCCTAAAGATCGGGGGATGCTATGAGACCTTATCGGGATATCGCCACCGTTGCCGGCGCGCAAGTCATTTGCTTCCTGGTGTTGACTCCCTTGGAGCCGCAGTTTTTTCTGCTTCATCTCTATCAGACCATTATTTACATGGCGGTCTTGATCCTGCTGTTTTACATGGAGGATCGCTGGGCGTACATGATCGGCATGCTGGCCCCGGCCGTGTGGTTGGGCATGGTTTTCTCCACCGGCTTGCTGGGTGGCGCAGCGCGGCAGGTGTTGCGCTTGACGCGCGGCGAAGGGCTGACCAACGACGTTAGCTTCATCGCCGCGATTTCTGCTCTGCTTTCTGTGCTGATGATCGTTTTCTGCGCGCGGCACTGGAAGAAAGAGTATTCAGGACTAGGAAAGACGGCCAGCACGTTCGCGGTGGGCGTGGGGGTAGTGGCCGTTTATTACGGAATCCTTGCGATTTGGTTCTGGAACATGCTTCCGAACCAGATCACCAAAGGATAAATCGAAACAACCCCTCGATTTAGGGAGGAAGGCCGGAGCAAAATTCCTCCGGCCTTTTTCTTCAATTTTCCTCGGCCTTTTCTCTATCCTCGGGCTGTTTTTTTTGAAATTGGATTTAGGGCCTAAATCACGCACGGATCCTGCCGCACCAGCGAACCACCCTGGGTCCGCTGATGGCCGTGCGCTGGAAGCAAAAATGCGCGGGCCCCGCTGCTGGCTTCTGCTGCGGGGCCCGTCTCAGGAAAGGGCTTTGGCTTTACCTGCCGCCGAAGCGGAAGACGATACCGGCCTGGATCCGGAAGTTGTTCTGATGCGTGTTGCCAAACTTCGTGTAGAGGTAATCGAACTGCCCCACGCGAATGGCCACACTCCGCGAGAACTTATAGTCCGCGCCGCCTCCGACGGCCATTGCAAAGGCGTTATCAGTCACGGTGGCGCCGCCGCCGCTAGCTGAGACATGCACCCCGCCGAACAAGAACTCGCCAAAAGGCTCAAAGTTACCGGATGCGCGGTAAGTCAACCTTGGCCCAAATAGATAGCTGAGCGCATGGGCGCTAACGCCGCCCCCCAGGCCGGTCACTTTGCAACCAGCAAACTCGCCGACAACTCCGAAGTAACTATTCAGGTTTCCGGCGACTGAGCCTCCCCCACCATGACAGTTCTCACCCGGGGCACCCCCACCTGGATTGATGCGAATGTAGGTATAGTTGCCGGCCACTTCGCCCTTGGGATTATCTTGGGCCATAGCCGGTACCGCAGCGAACAGGATAAGCCCACCCAGAAACGACAATTTACGCATTTTCCCCCCCTTCAAGTTTTGGTACTACTACGTCCTTCACGTATGTTCCGAAACCTCTTGTCTGGGTTCAAGGATATTAATCGCCTTGTTTCCCCTTATGCAACAGCGGATTGGCAGATGTTCGCTGCACCCGCAGGCGAGTGTGGGTGTCAATGCCAGGCAGCCGATACCGAATAAATCGGCGGAACATGATCCGCCAGGACGTGCCAGGAGTCGCCGACATCGCGCGTATAGAACAGGGAACCGGTGGAAGTGCCAAAGTAAACGCCAGCGGGGTCGCGATCGTCCGAAGTCATCGCTTCGCGCAGGATAATCACGAAGGCATTGGATTGCGGCAGGCCCTTGGTGAGAAGCTGCCAGGTTTTTTCGCCATTCCGGCTGCGCCCCACACGCAATTGGCCCTGCGGGACGAAGCGATGCTCCGCGGAGTCAATCGGAATGGTGAAGAGCGTTTGTTTTTCCGCTGCCGGAACGGCGAGCGCGAAGCCAAAGCGCGTGGGCAGGCCTTTGGAGATGTCCACCCACTCTTTTCCGGTGAACTCGGCGCGGTAGACGCCGCAGTGATTCTGCTGATAGAGCGCTTCGGGATGGTTGGGATGCGCTTTCAGCTTGTGGACGCACTGGCCGACTTCGGGATACTTGTCCGGCTGAAAATCGGCGCGAACATTGCCATTGAACGCTTCCCACGTCCTGCCGCCGTCATTGGAGCGGAAGGCGCCCGCGGCGGAGATGCCGACGATCAGCCGGCCTTTTCCCAAACATTGGATGGAGTGAACCACCATGCCTCCGGCACCGGGATTCCACCGGGCGCGGGTGGGGTGATTGCTGAGGCCCAGAACCAATTCCCATGTGGCACCGTTGTCGCCGCTTCGGAAGAGCACGCCGGGGTCACCGCCGAGATATACCAAGAGGGCTCATCCGCGGCACCGGGCGCGATGTGCCAGATGCGTTTGAGCGTGGCGTCGGTAATCTCTTTCATTTCCATGCCTTTGTCGGTGACCTGCCCCGTTTTGCCGGTTATCCCTTTGACTTCGAGTCCCTTTTCGGAAGGTTCCCACTTCTTGCCGTTGTCGGTGCTGGCGTAGAGGTGCGGGCCAAACCAGGCGTTGTTGACGGCGGCATAGTGGCGTTTGGGGTCGCGGGGATCCTGGGCCACGCGATGCACCTCCTGGCCGGAGAAGCACGGGCCAGCGATGTCCCACTTCTTGCGATCCTTCGACGAAAAGAGGAAGGCGCCCTTGCGCGTGCCGACCAAGATGCGTACCGGTGTCTTCGCTGGCATGGAGATCCTCCTGGAGACAAGCGGTTTGTGGCTGAGGTGCGACGGGAAGGCGCATTTTATCGCAGAGGAGGGGCGGGGCCAACGGGCATTGTTGGAAGGTTGAAGGTTAGGAGGTTGCAAGTTGACTTGGAGAGGGGAGGGGCATACCCCCGGGCAATTTGTATGAATATCAAAAGAAAGGAGTTATAGAATTTGCAATGCGTAAGTGGATGAAAACAAAGGAAGATGAAATGCCAAGTGACGAGGGAACCGTGATGGGACAAAAGGCCGACGCTTCCCCCCGGCGTTGCGAGTTGACTCGGCGCTCGAAAACGGGGAGGACGGTCTGTGGGCTGCGGTTAGTGTCTCGGTTCCTTTTCTGTAGCCCGGCGGTCTACACCGCTTCGACGGTCGTGACCTTCGCGCCGCTCTGGCATGGCGATAGCCCAGTTCGTGGTTTTGTGGCAAGTGGGACAATGTCGCTGGATGGGCTGTTTCTTCCAATCTTCCGGCAGTTCGCCTTCGTGGATCAGGAAGGACCCAAACTTGGCACAGCCTTCACACTTGAGAACGTAAGTTGGCATTCGATTCCGAGTTGCGCCAATCCGTCACGACGGCAGGGGTGGGGAGTAGTCCCGTCTCGGGAACTCGTAGTTCGGGGGCGTGACCGTTCGGGGCACGCTCTAAGTTCTCTTTTAGATTCATCAGCGATAGGAATGTGCAGAGGATGCGTCTTTTCAAGTCGTCCGATAAACACAGGTTGCTGGTGACGCGAGCGAGGAGCAGGGCGCATTCCCCAACATAGGTGGCCATCTCCACACGGCGTTCCGCGGTTGCCTTGCGCAAGGCAACTTGGCGGTGCATCTCAACGCAAGCCTCCTCGACGCTCCACGTGAAGTGGTAGACGCAGAGACCCACTGAATCGAGTTCCGCCGGTACAGGAAGCTTGCACCGAGGAATACAAGAGCGATGTTCGCCAGGCTTACCCATCCAGGCCCC
>QHYN01000075.1 GCA_003224145.1 Acidobacteriota bacterium | reverse complement strand
GCAAGTTCAGCCCGAATCTTCAGTATTACGGCGAATTCACCCAGCGTTCTCACGGCGTTCGCCGCGACGGTTCCGCCGCGCTCGATCTCGCTGGTGTTGCCTCCGGCCGCTTCGACGGCTTCTGGGAATTCGGCCTCAACAAGTGGGACACTGCCGCGGGCGTTCTCCTCATTCAAGAAGCCGGTGGCAAAGTCACCGACTTTCAAGGAAATCCCTATCAGCTCGGCGGTCCTGTCATCCTCGCCACCAACGGCCTCATTCACGAAGAAATGCGCTCCGCAGCTCTTGAAATCTACCGCCGTGCTCCGGCGCCCGGCTCTCGGTCTCTCGGAGGCTGAAATTTTTTCGTCGTTATAGGGAGGACATCGCTAACTAGAACCTTATAAGGCACTTATAGTTTTTTTACGCCGCGCACGCGAATATCTCCAGGCAACGAAGAAGTCTCCAAGGGCCTGCCCAGAACGTAAGTTCGACCCAAACTAAATCCGTTGCCGCCATTGCATAGGAGAGAAAAATGCGCGCGTTCCAATACGAGAAGAAAATTCTGTGCCTGCTCTTTGGCGCCTTGATTTGCACGAGCGGGGTTCCCGATTGCCTTTTCGCCGATGACAAAGGGTCCGGCAACCCTCCACCGAAGCCTACTGCGGCGAAGCGCGATGCACCGGCTGTCAGTTTGACGGAGCGCGAGCGCTGGTTGCTCGATCGCGTTGAGCAGCTGGAAAAGCGCGTCGCCGAGTTGGAATCCAAGAGTAATCCGAAAGTGTCAGCGCCTGCTGAGGGTGCCGCGGCGCAGGCGATCGCCGCGCAGCCAGCCCCGGCGGTAGTTGCGGACGCGCCGGCTGTCGCAAGCGCAAACAACCATTCGGCGGCGCCGGCAACGCCGGGAGCAACGACGGAAACCGCTATCAACGTTGCTGTTGTAGGTTCGCCGGCAGCTCTCTCGACCAAACAAGAGCAAAGCGCGGCAGGCAAACCGGCTAAGGCGGAGCCGTTCGCGTTTGCGGATTTTACCTGGCTGAACGGCAATGATCGGACCAAGGAATCACCGTTGGACACAAAGTTCTTCACGGCGGAGGTTCGCGCCGACGTAGACTACAACTACAGCTTTAATCATCCGAAGGATGACACCATCAGTGGGTCGAGCGAGGTTTTCCGGCACGGCGAAGTGCAATTGACGCAGCTCGGCGTTGGCGGCAACTTTCACTATGACAATGTTCGCGCCCGGCTGATGACGCAGTTCGGGATGTATTCGCAAACGACGCCGAGGAACGATGCCAGCCCCGCGCGCGGCCAATGGAACCTAGCTGACGCTTACCGCTACATTTCTGAAGCCTACGGTGGATACCACTTCGACGTGTTGCACGGGATCAACTTGGACGCTGGCATTTTCATGTCGTACGTGGGCTTGTTCAGCTACTACCAGTTTGACAATTGGGCGTACCAACCATCTTACGTTTCGTCGAACACACCATGGTTCTTCAACGGAGTGCGCGTGCAGATTTTTCCGACCGAGCATTTGAAGGTTGAGCCGTGGTTTACGAATGGCTGGCAGTCGTACGGGCGATTCAATGCTCGGCCTGGGTTCGGCATGCAAATTTTGTGGCGGCCGAACGGATGGCTCTCGGTGCTTGGCAACCAATATGCGTTGGGTGAGGAAGCATTCGGCGTTCCGGGCCGCGTCCGTTATCACTCCGACGACAGCGTCGAGGTCAAGTATTACGAAAACCAGGAACGGTTTCTCAGTAAGGCTGCATTCTCTTTAACAGGCGACATCGGATGCGAGCATGGCGGTGGCGTTGCGTGCATGGGAACGAGGAACGGTCATCCGAAACAGAGCTTTCTCGGCCTTATGCTTTACAACCGGCTGTGGTTTGATACGGACAAATACGGTCTTACGCTGGGCGGCGGCAGAATTAACAATCCTGGACGGTATCTGGTCCTGCTTCCGCCAATCAACGGGGCCACGGCTGCTTCCGGTACGCCGTACTTCACGGAGAATCCCGGAGATCCATTCAAAGCGTGGGATGCTTCGGGGACCTTTGACTGGATGCCCAGCCAGCACATCACCTTCCGCTGGGAGTTCGATCATCGGGCCGCGAATGTGCCGTATTGGTCGGGCCCCGGTGGAGTCACGCCTCCGCTCGGAAACACCTTCGGCGCGCCCGGTGTGCTGGTTTGCAGCGATGGCACCGTTGCGCCGACCGGCGGATGTGGCGCGATCGGACTTTGGACTCCGGATTTGAAGAAAATCGAGAATCGCATCAACATGGCGATTCTCGTCAAATTCTAGAGAAAGAAAAGAATTTTGAGAGAGCCTTCGCCACGTGTTTCGGCCGGCGCGGGTTGCCTTTTTGTTGCGTGTCCGCAGCGTGCTCAGCGGCGAAAGGCGGAGTCACTCGGATTGACGTGGTACATCGTTGGCGTGGCCACGGTTTTTACCGAAAGCACGCGTACGCTGTGATCCGCAGAGGTTTTTTGGCATTTGACTTTGACCTGTTGATTCTCGTGACCAGCCAGCGCGCCGGGGTTTGTGACCGACCAGGGCTCCCCGTTTCTCGCGATCACACTTTTTCCATCCTCGCTAACCCGACCGGAGATGGTGATGGATTTAGCTGTGCTGGACTTGCCGCTGCTGTTGTTCTGACCGGCGGCGGGTATGGGCAGCAAGAGCGGAATAGCCAGAAAGGAAAGGACGAGCTTTTTCATCGAGAACTCTCCTTCGTGTGAACCGGGGTCTATGTATGGGAATGATAAGTCGCGTGAGCGCGAGGTCAAGCCGGAAAATCAAATCATTGGCATTCGAAATTTTGCTGCTCAGCGACTGGCGCGCCGGGATGCGGAGTGGCAGGTCGCAGGATACAAAACAAAATCGTGACTTGCGAGACTCGAGGCTAGATGGCGGCGGTTTGGGAGCTTACGGATTCTTCGACGATGCAGCCGTCGAAGAGATGAATGGTGCGGTCCGCAACGCTGGCGTAGCGCGGGTCGTGCGTGACCATGCAAATTGTCGCGCCGTTTTGGTGCAGTTCGCGGAGAAGATCCATCACCGCGTCGCCATTCTTGGAATCCAGATTTCCAGTCGGCTCATCCGCAAGAAGAATCAGCGGATCGCCGACCAACGCGCGAGCCACGGCCACGCGCTGCTGTTGTCCCCCGGAAAGCTGCGCGGGGTAATGCTTTGCGCGCTGCGTCATGCCAACGCGTTCCAGCGCGGCTTGCACTTTTTGCTTGCGCTCGGCGGAGCCCATGCCGCGATAGGTAAGCGGGAGCTCCACATTTTCGTACACGGTCAAATCACCGATCAAATTGAACGACTGGAAAATGAAACCGATTTCGCGATTGCGGATTCGCGTGCGGTCGCTGAGTCCCAACGATGAAACGGGTTTCCCGTTCAATTTGTATTCGCCTGAGGTCGGGGAATCCAGGAGTCCAAGAATGGAAGGAGCGTGGACTTGCCGCATCCGGAAGGGCCGGCGATAGAGACGAACTCGCCCCTGCCGATGTTGAGATGGATATCGTCTCACCGCTCCCATGGGGAATCAATAGGAAAGGATGAGGCGCGGTTTACGTGTCGCAAATTTGCGAGTTATGCCGAAGCTTTGGTCGGGAGAACGCGGCGCAGGGGTCTCGTCCCCGGTTTCGGAAATTGCATGTGCCAGAAATTTGTTTCCGGGTAGAGAAACTCAATCCCGACATACTGTTTGCCGTCACGAGCGCGGTGGGTCGAAACAACGCGACACTCCATGGATTGTGTCGTGTGATCATTAACCAGGACTAAAACCTGCCCCATCAGGACGATTTCTTCGAGGTGAAACAGCGCCCCGTTGCGATTAACAGACTGCGAAATAGTCTGCGCAGAGAACCGCTCACCGGAGTCTGTTTTGCCATGGACTGTCAACGGCACCGTGAGAGCTACGCGTAGAGTCCGGCGACGTTCTTTGACACGAAAGTGAAGCAGGGACATTTCTGCAAGACCTCTAATCAAATTCAGGGATCCACTGAGGCTAATCGACCAGCGTCTACTCCACGATTTTTCGCCTACAGTGTCGTGTCAGCAGCGTGCTAAAGCGCAAGAGTAGCAGCAGAGAGGTAATTAGCACGAACCTTGCCCACACAGCCCCATACTGCCCACCAGGTTCTTTTGAGACAATGGCAGAACGGTACCACAAAACGCGCTCGAAAACAGTACCCTAGTACTTCCCCCCATTCCCCAGGCGCTGGGGAAGTGGGGCGTAAGGCAGGGAGGATCTTTTCCCTCCGCCAACCTAACCCGAAACAGAGTGCCCGTAGCCCATTGATTCTAAATGCTTTCCTGCCTGAAGGAGGCGGCCCAGAAATCCGCTGAGAGACGCGCTGCTTCATGCGAAGACAGACTGTGTCCGAAGGTCGTTTCATGAGCAGTTCCCAGGGTTGGGGGACTACGTTCCAGGGGAGGCACTTGGCTGTGAGTTTACCTGTACGCGCTTTTGTAGGAGCTTGACGAGCTGAAGTGGATTCACGCGCGCACGCTCGATGGTCAATCCCCAATGGAGGTGGGGCCCCGTGACGCGTCCTGTCGCTCCCACCTTTCCAAGCACCTGGCCCGATTCCAGATCGTCTCCGACCTTCACGTCAATTTCGGAAAGGTGCCCGTAGAAGGTGTAGATGCCGAGCCCGTGATCAATGACGACAGTGTTTCCGGCAAAGAAGAGTTCTTGCGCGAGAACCACTCGTCCGTTCTGAGCTGCGTGAACAGAGGTTCCGGTCGGGGCGGGGAAATCCACGCCACTGTGAGGCGAGCCGGGCTGGCCGTTCAAGATGCGCCGTTTTCCGAAATTGCTGCCGGTGGTCACGCCATCGAGTGGCACACGAAACTCTCCGGTCCATAGCTTTTGGGGCGTCACCTGGTCAAAGATCGCTCGCAGGCGGTCGCGTTCCTCGTTCGCGCGCTGAATTTGCTCGGGATTGGGTTCGACAAATTCCTTCTCGACGTGCAAACTCTCGGTGGCGAATTTCCCCTTGAGAATAGGAATCTGGACCGTACAGGTAGCGGGTTTCCCGCTTGGCGTCCGCACATTAACGACCACTGGATACGTTCCTGGCGCTTTTTCAAGATCGACGCCAAGAAGGGCTCTCCGAAGGTCGCCAGTTGCGGTCTTCGATTCGGGCTGCGAGTTTGTAGCCTGCCAGAATGCTACATTTCTGCCGTTCCATTCGCCCGACAAGTCGGACATCGGCATGCGGCTTCGGACTTCGAGCAAAAGCAGGCTGCCCTGGCTGGACTCGGGGGCGCTCAGTTTCAGAGTCACTCCCGGAACGCACGTTGCCGGGATTTTCGCGCCAGCCAGAGCGGGAAAGGAAAGCAATCCGAGGAGAATGCACAACCAAAGGCTGAGTCGTTCTCGAATGCAATGCCTGGCGCGCAAGCTCAGGCTCCCCGTTGCTGGCGCAGCATGGCCACGCGCGGCTCCACTTTTTCAAATTGTGCCCGGCCAATCTTGGATCCGAGGATGGCGGCCTCCATCAGCCGGAACAGATCGGGGTTTTTTGTCTTCTCGCGGACTTCCTTCAGAAAAGGGCGCATCTTCGCAAAGATGAAGTACGCTTCACCGCAAAAGGCAGGCTCGAAGAATAGCTTTTCACTCACGATGCCATTCAGCACGAAGGAAAGCGCAATTCCCCAGTAGCTGCCCACCTGCCGGAGCCAGTTGTTTTCTTGCGAGCCGAAGTCCATGGCCACTTTCATGAAATCGTCGGCGCTGGCTGGCCAGAACGTGGTGAGCCACCACTGGCGCGCCTTGCGCATTTCGGGCTCGCGTCTGAGGTTGTAGAGTTCCAGAATCAGCCTTGCTTCGTCGACTGTGGGCTTCCTCGCCATGGTTTCCTCCGCCGGAATCTGCAAGTTCATTCTACATTCGGCAGAACCATCTGCGCCCGAGGTTTCTTAAGGAAGGACGCAGTAGACAGTCTGCGGCTCTGCCCCGCCGGCGGCCTGGCCCATGCGGGAAGGAATTCAAAAAGAAACAAAACCTAGACTGTGACTTCCACAAACAGGTTCTTCTAGGGACCTCACGCTGTTAATCTGTGGCGTGTCATGTCCGGCACACCAATCAAAGACTACGGGGGCTCGGTTGACAAGCGGCGCTCCCAACGCATTCTCTTAAGAATTCAGATTATGGTGAGCGCGCAATTCGAGGACGGCCTGCCTATCAAGGAAGACACCACCACGCTGGAAGTTAACGCACATGGTGCGCTGATTGCGCTGGCCATGAAGGTGCGCCCTGGCCAAAAATTAACTGTAAGGAATTGGGGAACAGCCAAGGAACAAGAATTCCGTGTGGTCCATGTGCGCGGGAGCTTCGGCGGCAAAAGCGAAGTTGGGATCACGTTTCCTCATGCGATGCCGAAATTTTGGAACGTGGATTTCCCGCCACCGGATTGGACGCCCTTTATGAGTTAAAGCCTCCGCCTGAACAAGCGACCCTGGTATTAAATACTGGTTTTCGTACGAGGGACTTAGCTTTGCGCCACGTTCGCGCGGAGTTTGAAGCGCTGAATCTTGCCCGTGACCGTTTTTGGCAATTCGCCGCAGAAACGCACTTCGCGAGGCACTTTGTGCGAGACGAGCCGTGCTTTAACGTGGCTGCGAATCTCCGCGGCCAGTTCGCCCGACTCCTCACACCCGGCGCGCAAGGTGACATAAGCCACGGCGTAGGTCAGTCCGCGGTCATCCGTTGTCCCAACTACCGCCGCTTCCGCAACGTGCGGGTGACCCAGGAGCGCATTCTCCACTTCCACGGGGGAGACCCACATGCCCGCGACCTTCAGCATATCGTCCGCGCGCCCGCAGTATTGATAATATCCGTCGGCCGTGCGGACGAACTTGTCGCCGGTGATAACCCAATCGCCGCGTTTCGTGCGCGCAGTCAACTCCGGAATTCGCCAATATTCTGCAAACGCGCTTGCGCCGCGCACCCAGAGATTGCCGATCTCGCCCTCGGGAACTTCATCGCCGGCATCATCGACAATCCTTACGTCATAGCCGGACACAGGGAAGCCACAGCTCCCCGGCTTGCATTTCCCGGGCCGGCTGGAGATGAAGATATGAAGCATCTCAGTCGAGCCGATGCCATCCAGAATGTCGAGGCGGAAGGTCCGTTTCCAGCCGTCAAAAATCTCCGCTGGCAGTGGTTCACCGGCAGACACACACTGGCGAACGGAAGAAAAATCTGGGCGATGGCTGGCGCGATCCGCCTCCCTCAAGATGGCGGCATACAACGTGGGCACAGCGAAGAAGACCGTGGGCCGGTGCTGTGATACGAGGTCGATCACCCCATCAATGGTGGTGCGGTGGGGATTCAATATAGTGCGCGCGCCCACGGAAAGGGGGAAATACATGCCATTTCCCAAGCCATACGCAAAAAATAGTTTCGACGTGGAGAAGGTCACGTCGTCCGGGCGCAATCGGAGAACGCCGTGCGCATAATTGCGGGTCGCAACCAACATGTCTCCATGGCGATGCACTGCGGCTTTTGGCAGCCCGCCACTTCCGGAGGTATAGAGCATAAAAGCGGAATCGCGGGAGGAAGTTTCCGCGGGCGCAAGTGCATCGGCCGCGCGTTCGATCCAATCCCTCCACATCGCGCACGTCACCTCGTGTGTTTCGATCCGCCCCTCGCCCACGACGACAATCGGCATTTGGGGCCGCTCACCAGAGGCGGGCAAAAACGCTTCAAGCGCTTCGGCATGAACGATTGCAGCGCGCGGTTCGCTGTTCTCAATGTAATGAATGAAATCCGTGGAGCGTGCGTAGGGATTCACCGGCACAGCCACGGCACCAATTTTTGCAGAGCCGAAAAAGGAAGCGACAAACTCGGCGGAATCCGGAAGCACGATCAGGACGCGATCACCACGGGATACCCCTAGTTCCCAGAGGGCATTTCCAACACGATTCGTGAGTGCCGCTAGCTCGGCATAGCTTACCTGGGAGGGCGCGCCTGCGACAGCCACGTGACGGGGACACCGAGCAGCTTGCGCGTCCAGGAAGTGCTCTGCGATATTGAACCGCTCCGGAATTTCCGCGGGCAAGGAAGAATCACTGGAAGTAGCTGTCATCTTCGACCCGCTACCACAATCGCGCTAGGGAGCGGAAGGTGTAGCGCCGGTTACTCGAAATTTGTACCAGACTGTGCCGGCGGGATAGAGGGCGTCGTTGATTTCTGAGTTTTTCTGTTCGCCCGGTGGAATAGATTGGGCGATGGTGCCCTTGTTGATGAGAATGGCGTTATTGTTAGCGCCGACGTAAGTGGTTTCATATTGGATTTTGCTGTAGGTGTAAGCCGGGGATTTATTCTCGATCGTCACGAGCCAAACGGCAGTTGTGCCCGTGCGATCTTTGTTCATGGTGACGCGCTGGACCTTCAAGTCGCGAACTGGGTCCGCGGGACCCTTGGGTTGCGTGGGCGCCGCGGCCGCGGCAGTTGTGTTTGCCTGCTTATTTGCGTTTCCCCTGGAGGTGATTAAGAAATAAGCGCCAAGTCCAACTACAATCACTACTACGGCAATGCCGATCCACAGGCCCTTTGAAGCTGAAGGCTTAATCTCACGAGGCGTCTCAAACATAAACTCCTCCCGTCTCTCTGCCGCCGGCGGTCCTTGCAGGACGTGCTCGATGCAGGTCAAAGAAAACAGAATGAGCTGCTCCGCAAGGGAATGGGAGATCGAGCCGAAGCGCATCCCCGAACCCTGCGGCGAGAGACGCCTTAGAGATACCAGAGAAGGTTGGCGAAGTCCATCGCCAGATCTTGCCTTTTCCTGCATAACGCCGACTATTTCATTCTTCTCCGAGATCCTCTTTCCACACCTCCGGATGATCGTTCACATATTTCGCTAGCAAGTCGACGCATTCGCGGGATCCGAGGTCGATCACTTCGATGCCGTTCTCCCGCAGCCAATCCATCCCACCACGAAAGTTCACGGACTCCCCGACGACGACAGTGGCGATTCCAAATTGACGGATCAATCCGCTGCAATACCAACACGGCGCCAGGGTCGTGGCCATGATTATGTCGCGATAAGTCCGTTGGCGCCCCGCTTGACGAAAAGCGTCGGTTTCGCCGTGGGCCGATGGATCTCCCTGTTGCACCCTGCGATTGTGGCCTTTCCCCAGAAGCTTTCCTTCGCGACTGAAGAGCGCGGCCCCGATGGGAATCCCTCCTTCAGCCAGACCGGCCCGAGCCTCTGCCAGCGCGGTTTGCAGCATCGCAAAGTACTTGTCTCTGTTTTCGTTTGGGCCCGCAGCCATTCCCGCAATCCTCCTCTCTTCGTACGTTCGTTCACTCAGTGCGGCCAGGCCGCGGAAAAGCGTGCATGAGCACCAGATGCGTGGGCCAGAAGAAGATCGCCACGCACCCGGCAAGAATGACGGCCAGGTGCACAGGAGCGGGCCCCCACGCTCGGTGCAGCAGAGGATCCTGAAACGCATAATTCATGTTGAGCTGCGGGGAGAGAAACCGCGAAGGGATCAGCACGGCCGCTACAATCGCCGTTTGCAGAGCCAGGGCCCGCCGATCGTAACCGAGCATGCGTATCGCCCAGAGCAAGACGAAAGGCAAAACGAGGTGGAAACTCGAAAGCAGCCGAATCCAGAGCGGGTAATGCGTGTCCCACATGTATTCGGTTCCGCCCAACAGGTGATGGCCAGTAAACATGCGCCAGAAGACATCCAGACCCCAGAGAACCCCCGCGAGAGGCGCAAGGAGCGCCTGACTGGAAATCAGTGAGGGTTGCCGAAACCAAAGGCCGAGGCAAGCAACCGTCACACCGACATCACAGATGTGCAGCATGTTTTGCCAGCCCCAGGCCCAGATGTAGAGAGGCAGCCAAGCCAGCAGCCACAGCAGAGCAGCCCACCTCACAATGGCAAGAATTGGCGTGCCCGGCGGCATGTCATTTCCGATTCCCATCCCGAATCCGCCAAAGCGTATCACAGCCTCCAATATGGAGCTTGGATGGTTCTTCGGAAGACTCTAGCATGATGGAGAATGAGCGAGAGAACGCGTACAGTTGAGGATGTGGAGCCGTTGATCAGGTGGCTGCGGCAGCGTGAAGATGAGCTAGCCGCGCTGCTGGCCGAACTTGTTGCCGTCCCGACGGAAAATCCTCCGGGAAGAAAGTATCGTGAGTTTG
>QHYN01000074.1 GCA_003224145.1 Acidobacteriota bacterium | reverse complement strand
CTGACGAGCTGAAGAATAGTCGTTGGGGACGAGGTGACCGAAACTGTAAGATCGGGCGCAGGTACCGCTTCTGAAGCTGCCTGTCGGGTCCCAATGATGGGTCTGGCGTTCTTCACTTCAAGGTGCAGAATAGGTCGTTCGGGCTGGTGCAAGTTTCCGAATACAATATCCGGCGCTTTGATCTCCTGCGTTATCTTCAAATCGCGTGGTGAGTCGAGTTGCCGAATGGTTTGCCGAAGATTATCAGGGTGCAGCGGTTTGTAAATCACCGTCCACCTTCCAACAGATCCAATCCTTCCTAAAGCAGGAGGCCGATCGGCCTCCGAACCGCTTCCCGGCCGCCCTCCCGGACCGGCCGGTGCAACGCGTGGCAGCATCTTGGTGGGCGCCATCAACGGCATTCGATAAACAATCGCTTTTCGTCGGTAGTACGCAGAGTTCTGTTCCGCGTAGATCCCAGGAAAGATCAGCTGCAGGTTTGGAACAACCAAAACCAGCAGGCAGTGCAGCAGAAACGAGAGAAACAGCCTTGATCTGCCCAGCTCAACTTTCGTCACAAAAGCTTCGCGGAACATGCGGGTGGGCCTTGCCGATGGCAGTCGTTTGGTCCATTTGCAAAGTGCTCGCACGGACTCCCACAAGCCCAAATACACTGATTCTTGCGGCACAAGAAACCGTGGGGGCCTGTATATAACTCGCGTGGACTGCGCCGCTGCCGCGGTGCGCAGTGTCGGAGGCACTGGGAATAAGGTGGTCAGAGTACCCCGGGTGAGTGACATCAGTTTTGCGCCCGCCATCTACACATTGGCCATCCGACTGAACGGCTCTCGCACGACATCCTCAGTTGCAGTTCAGCAGCCCCCACGGACACCCGTTTCGTGATAAACATCCACCGCATTCGAGCAAGTCTCGGACCACGGGCCTTAGTGCAATTTAAAGGACACTGCACATCAAGCGAATCGTCTTGAGTCCCCTCCCAATGTCACCATTCGGATACAGCTTGATGGCCGATTCGAGCAAATTCGGTCACACTCTACCGCTTCCTGACTCCAGATTCGCTCCCTTGTTGATTGTTGCCGCGAACTGCCTGTCGCTACGAAGGTTGGAGTTGGGTATCTCTCGATTTGTGGGAAGTTTGGTATCTCCCCTGCTCAGTCGCATGAGTCTCCGCGACGGGTGTGCACTACTAGCCCAGGAGCCGATTGCAGAATGAGAAAACTTCTTCTTAATCTTGTCGGACGAATGTTCATTTTTTCTCTGTTGATTCTGGTCGGATGTGCAGCTGCCGGAGCCCAGGCGGTAGCCGAGGCGGCCGCAACCTCATCCGTTTCCAGTGGAGCCAGCGCTCAGGCCGGTACCGTTATCCTGCCCCAGAAAACCAACTTGGGCGCCCAGAATACCTCCCCGCACCTGGTTGTTCCCTCGGGCCCTCCTGCGGAGGTCATCAATAGGCAGGCGCTGGAGAAGCGTGCTGGCAAGAATGCATGCAAGCTGCTGTTGCGCTCCACACCGACGGGAGCGCAGGTTTGGATTGACGGGGCATTTGTTGGCGATACTCCTTTGCTTCTCCTTGTGCCTCCCGGGAAATATCAGATTCAGATGAAGGGACAGCGCCTCGAGTACGCCAAACAGGTCGTCTCCCTGTTACCGCGCGAAACCCAGGAAGTCGCGTTAACACTCGCGGTTCGTTATCCCCTGAGAGTTAGGGTCCACTGAAATCCGCTCGCGTTGCGATTGAGTGAAGGAGCATGAACATGGCAAGTGTTGATTTCAACCGGGAAGTTTTTGCTAAAAATCCCGAGCAGTCGCCGCGGCAAGCCCTTCGTGGCGTAGGCTTCCTGATACTGGTCCTTTTCCTCGCGCTTTTCGCCTTTTTGGGTTACAAGGTCATTTCGCAATCTCGCTTGCGCGGGGGTGACAGCGAAGCTCAGGACCTCGAACAAATCCAGCAGCAGTTAGCTGACATCGAAAAGCGCATGGAGCAACTCGAGAAGCGCCACAAAGCCACTGCCGCTGAGCTCGTGCCTGCCCATCCGAAAAACGAAGCAACGAGTGCCTCCAGCGCGCCCCCTCCCGCGCGGCCTGGCTACCGCATCTCTTCAGCAAGTGTGCTGCAGCCGCAAGGGAATTCTGGCTCCCCTTCTTCGCCCAGCGCGCAACCCGCTCCGGCACGCCCTGCAAACGCAGCGTCCACGGACAATGGTGCCGCCAATCACCAAGCTTGGGAGGCCACCACGAACCGCCTCGCTGACGTTGTTCAGGCTGTGGGTGAACAGCAAGGGGAGCTTTCGCAGACCCGCGATGCCGTCAACCAGCTGCTGGCACAAACGCGCCGCACGGCTTTGTCATTCGAGCTCCGCCGCGGTGCCGCCCGGATGCCTGTGGGCCCCGTTTCACTCTTGCTGAAGAGCGTCGACCCCCGCATGCAGCGCTATACTGTGTGCGTCTATCTGGAGAGCAAGTGCATCGAGCTGAAAGACCGCGCGGTGAATGAGGTCGTGGTTTTTGTACTTTCCAAGAACTCGGCGCCTCTCGAGCTGATCGCCACGAAAGTGACCCACAGCGAAATCGTCGGATACCTCGAAATTCCTGACTCTAAACCCCGCTAGCTCATGTCCTTGACGAAGTAGTTGACGCAGGCTCTCCGGAGAGTTTCCCGGTTGAGCTTTGGCTCTATCCCGCGATAAGACGCCTCCCAAAAGATCTGCCGGATCAGGTCGCGCGGATAACACTGGCAGAGGGGCCTTTTCAGGTCTTTGGTGATGTATTCAACGATATGTTCCGCAGCTGCCCGGTCAAAGGTAAGGAATCGCGTCCAGCATTCCCCTTGGAATATCCGGACAAACTCTTCGGCCGTCGGGTGGTCGATCTTGATCTTATTTGCTATGCGCCGCAGGAATGCTTCATCCGCAAGGTGTTTCGGATCCAGGTTCGTGGAAAACGCCACGAACAGGTCGAAGGGGATTTCGAACTTTCGCCCTCCCGGCAGGGTCAGATAATCAACCCGCCGGTCCAGCGGCGTCATCCAACGATTGAGCAATTCTTCCGGTTTCATCCGCTGCCGGCCAAAATCGTCCAAGATCAGGACCCCGTTGTTGGCCTTCATTTGCAGAGGAGCCGTGTAATAGTGGCTCGTTGCGTTGAATTGCATGTCCAGCATTTCGGGCGCGAGTTCTCCCCCGGCGATGACTCGAGGCCGTCGGCATAGAACCCAGCGTTTGTCCGAATCTTCCGGAGTTGGTCTTTCGCTCTTGTGATGAACACCGGGGTCGTAAACGATGATGATCTGGCTGTCGACCTCGACGGCATGGGGTATCCACACGTCGTCGTTGTAAATATCCGGAATGCAGCTGGCGATACTGGTCTTGCCGGTTCCCGACGGTCCATAGAGGAAAATCGAAGCACCAGAAACAACCGCGGTTCCCAGCCGCGAAAGGATCTCTTCGCTCAGAACCAGCTCATGAAACGCCCGCTTCAAGTCTGAAGGTGCAATTTTTGGCGACTGCACGCTTTGTGAGTGTACCCACGCCGTATACTCCCCTAGGGAGACCGGAGCCGGCCCTGTGTACTGATTCAGGGCCAGCAAGTCGGCCGCGCGGGTCTTTCCCCGCTCGCTGGCGGTGACCCGGTGGCTGCCGCCGACCATTCCTTTGACTTCGCAGAGCTGTTCTTTGCGAAAAAACTGAAAAATCCCCTCAATCACGCCCAAGCTGAGGCACATGTGATTGCTCAGCTCGACCAGCGACATCTCCCCGTTCAGATACAAGATTTTCAGCGCAAGGTCCTCTAGCAACCCTTTCCGGATGGATGTCGCCTCGATTTCCTGCGGCGCTTGAATGCAGTCAACATTCATTTCCACAACCCCCGAACTGCAAGCTCGGCTCGCGAGGCGGAATTCGGCAGTTCCGGCTCGAAGCCTCTACTCTCATTCGATAGCAACTGATAAACCATTCGCGATTCCCGCTGTGCGCGGGCTAGTTGACCGCCAGGCAGGCCTTTGTTCACCCTGTCAGCTTTTCTTGGCCTGTTTTACGGCGGAAGCAGCGTCAAAGGTGAATCTGTCTAGAAACACTCCCAGCCCGAAACTGTATCTAAATAATGACGGTTAAACAGCTTCTTCGGGGCAAGCGCGCCAACCCTGGCCGCCCAGCAATCCAAAAATGCCTCATTTCGCTAGTTTCCTGGCGGGCATCAGGACTTTGTTCTCAGAACGTCCAGTACGCGATTTTCCGCCCGTTAGCGTTGGCACGCTACGTGCCATTTCACAGATTTGATCCTTTTCCTTAGGGATCAGCTTGTTCGGTCGCGCTGAAAGAGAATATGGGAAGGGGACTCACAGTCTTCGCGAGATTCTGGAGGAAGAAAACTCTTTGTTACTACGTGGGGTCGGCGATGGTTCTCGCCCTCGCCGGTCTCTTCGCCGTTTTGATTTTCACTCCAGACGCAAATCACAAGGATGAATCCAGGCAAGCTCTTGCCGAGACTCTCAGGGCGCCTGCTGTTTTCCCACTGTCATTTCAATCGTCCATCCCTACTGCCAGCCATGCAAATCGCGAGGTAAGCTATCGACCGGTCTATCCTTACTCCATCATCCCCGGCGGAGTACGCAGCGTCAAGGAATTGAAGAATGCTATCGCGCATGATCCTCTGGTTCAAGCGCATTATCGGGGCTTTGACTTGGCAAAGGCCCGAATCGTCCGGCTGACCAAAACTAGGGCAGTCCATGTGTCCTATCGCCGGGGAAGCGGAATCTATTGGACCAAGAAAAGGATAACGCTCTCTAAGGGCGAAACACTGATCACTGACGGGAAGAACACGTCGAGGACGCGCTGCGGCAATCGCATTTCGGACCCTCCCGTCGCCCCATCTTCTCCGGATGAGCCTCCCCCTGCACTGTTCGATGAACCAGTAGTGCCGCCGCCAGTCGCTGCTCTCCCCCCGCCATTCGACTCCCCACCTACTCCCCCGGGCGGGTCGGTCCCCATTGTGCCAATCGTCCCGATTTTTCCAGGAGGTGGTTCACCCCCACCCGGTGGCACCAAGCCACCGAATCCCATACCTGTTCCCGAACCAGAGACGTTCTATCTCTTGATCGTGTCGCTCCCTGTGCTTTGGTTTGCTTTAAAGAAGCGAGGCAGTTGACCGCAGGCCGTCGTCGGTCAGTTTGCAAAGTGTGCCGCACTGGGTTTGCATCCCCTCACGCTCAATGCCTAGAAAAGGAAAGGGCGGGGATTTGCTCCCCGCCCTTGTTCACTCCAGAACTGTTTCGCCCGGAACCGCCGGGCGCGGTAAGTTGCTAGAACGCAAACCGCAAGCCAATGGACATGATGCGCGAAGTGGGCAGGCCGAGTCCGCTCAAGCTCTGTCCACCGGCACCGCTCTGCGCCAAGCATTGCGCTTTACCGAAGGTGCTGCTCGCCACGTTCGAGTCGATGCAGTCGAACGACGGATGATTCGCCAAGTTCTGCGCCTGCAGACTCAACTTGAGATTCATTGTTTCCGTGATTTTAAACACCTTGCTTAGGCTCATGTCCAACTGAATGAAGCGCGGCCCCTGGAAGACGTCTCTGCCCAGCGTGCCGAACCTTTCGAATGGCGTGCTCCCGGTTGGATAATCCGGGTTGGCAAAGGCCGCATTCTGAAAAGGTATGGCGGTGCTGCTACCATCAGGATTTATTTGACCAAAAACACACGCCGTCGACGACGCCTCGAGATTAACGAAACTTGGCACGCCCGCCTCGCTACAAGCCATGCGGGTGGTGTCTGTGAAGATTCCATCAGCCGGGCTACGGCCACTGTAGGTGAGTGATCCGACCAAGTTAGGATGATCATTGCCGACGCCGTCCAGGTTGTAGTCGCCGCCGATATTAAAGGGAACGCCATTCTGATCTAAAATCGTCTGCCGGCATCCGGAGACGGGGGCGCCCCCCGGGTCGGTGGTGATTGGCAGAGTGAAATTTGCAGTCGTACATGTATTTCCGTTAGGTTCGATCTGGCCAAGACGAGTAAAGGCTCGCGCGCGGATTCGGCCGCGACCGTTGAAAAGATCGATCGGATGGCCGGAGTAGAACTGGAAGAAGCTGGCGATGGTCCATCCGCCAAGAGCATGTCCCGCGAAACCCTTCTGGCTCTTCAGGAAGGGCAGTTCGTAGATGACGTTGAATTTGTAGGCATGCCGCGCGTCAAATGCGGCGCGACCGTAAGTGCGCCGCGGCTGGCTGTTGGTGATGTAATAGTATGGGGCCGTTTGCGCGCCGACTGTGGAACAACCTGCAAACAGCTCGGAGTTCACGTCTAGCAGTTTGGAAAACGTGTACCCGGTCTGGAACTGCAAGCCGTGGCCCAAGCGCTTCTGCGCTTCCACCACCAGCGCATTGTAATTGGAGCTAACACTGTTCGAGCGGTAGTTGAAGCCGGTATACAGAGGGTTGGGACGGATGCTAGTCAATGTTAGGTTAGGGACCGGTGTCGCCGTCGGATCTTGTGCCAGTTGAACCATATTTCTGTAGTACGCCTGGCCGTCGACTCGATTGTAATTCTCGAGCATCGGTAAATGACGGCCCAGTGAGCCCTGGTAAAACCCTCGGAACAAGAGCCCGCCAAACGTCTGGTGCTCAATCCCGAAGTAGAAGTTCTGGCTGGAAGAGTCCTTCATTCTCTGGTCCATGGTGCGGACGGACACGCGCTTGCCAATTGGGTCCGTCGCGCAAGGAGGATAGGGAATCTGGCCGCAAGGGCCGTTGGGGTCATACGCATTGCCAATGGAAGCAGGATTCGAGTAAAAGATCGAATCAAATCCGGTAGCATCGAAGTCCAGCAAAGCGTAGAAGGGCGGGTTCCAAGCTCCGTTCGACCAGATGTTGTCAAAGATCCGGTCGTACAAGATGCCGTAACCGCCGCGGACGGCCATTTTCCCTTTTCCAAACGGATCCCAGGCGAAACCAACGCGAGGTGCGTAATCTTTGTTGTACGTGGGCCACATCCGGCTGACAGGGTTCACTCGCAGGCCGGAAATGCAGGCTGCGTTCAGGATATCGCAATCCAGGTTGGTGAATTGCGCCAGGATTCCGTGAGATTCACTGGGCGCCCCATAGCGCTCCCACCGGACACCCAGGTTCAATGTCAACCGCGGGGTAACCTTCCAAGAGTCCTGAACGAACCAATTGTAGTCGTGATACGTGTAGTGCCGGTAAGCACTCGCCGTGGCACCTGTTCTGGGGTCCACCGAGGTCTCCTGGAAATACGGATATTCACCTGAAAAATTAGATTGCGTTGCGTCGGAGACTCCAGCAATCGTTCCGTTTGCCTGGAGGGTGCTTCCATTGGGATCCGTTGCCGGCGTGACAACTGCGCCCGTGCTGGGATCAATCGTTGTCAACTCGCCGAATTCGTACTGCCCCGGTAAACCAAGGTCCCAATTGCGGTACAGAATGCCGTACTGGCCACCCCCACCAAATTTGACCGAGTGTTTTCCTACCGTCCAGGTTAGGCTGTCCCCGAATCCCCAGCGGTCCTGAACGAAGCCGACAACCTGACCGCCTTCGGCATCACCGCCTATGGAGAATCCCAGACATCCGCCGGTCTGATTATCAACAAGGATGTTGGGGACTTTGTCCTGAACCCCGTTCCCCTCGACAAACACATTGAAGTGGCGGTTGTGTGCAATGATAACCTCATTAACGAGGCGAGGGCTGAACGTATGCGTTTCGTCTAAAGTTAAATTGTGCCAGTGATTCGCCGTCGTGCCGCTGATGGGTCCAAGCGTTGTGAGCGGGCCGCCGCCGAATTGATCCACAAATGACTGCCGGAAGATATTTGCAGTAAAACTGAGGCGGTCCTTCGAGCTGAAGTTGTGGTCCACGCGGCCAAAGTATCCGTTTTCTGTGTCGATTCTCGGGTCCACGAAGGAAAGGCAGCCTACCGGGTTCGGCACAACGCCGTTACCCCAGTAATCCATGCCTGCACCCGTGAAGGGAGTACCCGGGCAGGCCGCGTCGGAGGTAACCGGAGGGCGGGCCGCGATGATCGCATTAGCGATCACACCACCGTGGTCCTTAACATATTGGAGCCCCGCAGTGGTCGGCACGAAGGTTTGCGCGGCAGCTTGCCCGGCGATCAACTTAATTCGGTCATATGCAAAGGAAAAGAATGTCTTGTCCTTAACGATTGGACCATCGATTTCGCCGCCGAACTGGTTGCGCACGTATTTCGGCCTCCCCAGACCTTCGCGATTGGTAAAGAAGTCGTTTGCGTTTAGCAAGTCGTTTCGATTGTACTCGTATACAGACCCGTGGTACCTGTTCCCACCAGACTTCTGGTTCACCGTGACCACGGCTCCTGCGCCCCGCCCGTACTCCGCGCTCATGTCATTTGTCAGGATGGAAAAATCCTGCACAGATTCGAGTGGGGGATGGATATTGATGGCGCCTTCGCTGAAGTTGTCGTTATTGTCGCCCCCGTTCAGCAGGTACGATGTGCCCGATTCGCGCGTGCCGCCCACCGTCGGATTTCCGTCCAGCCCACGCGTAGCCTGCGGGGCAAGAAACGGAAGAACTTGTAAGACATCACGATCCGGCAGGGCTGCGGCTTCGATCGTCTCGCGGTCCACTTGGGTTGAGACATCCGAAGTGGCCGTCTGTACTAAAGCGACCTGCTCGGTCACTTCAATCACTTGTTGCGCCTTGGCCAATTCAAGCTGGCGATTGAAGGGAATCGTTTGACTCGCTTCCACCACAATTCCAGAGGCCCGGACCGTGGCAAAATTGGCGGCCTTGATCTCCATCGTATAGGTTCCGGGCGGCACCAGCGGGAAACGATAAGAACCGTCCCCTCCCGTCGTAATCGACTGAGAGGCGTTTGTGCCGACGTTTGTGATCGTCACCGTGGCGTTGGGCACCACGGCTCCCGTGGGATCGGTAATCGTGCCTGTGATGACACCCTGCACGCTTTGTGACCAAACCGCTCCGCCACTCGCGAGAACCAGGAAAGCAGCAACCAAAAAAACAAAAGTGCGCAGTCTCATACTCTCTCCCCTGTACAATGGCCTATCGGCCAAAGCTTTGAACCTGATTTTAAAATTTGGCTTGTCCAAAGAAACTCGATCCACCCCGACCACCCTGTTGGCACGAGATATCGCGCAAACAAGCACCATTGGGGGCATTCAATTACTAATCGGGCGGCTTGTCAAGTGTAATTTTGAGTTGGCACTGAGAGGAGGCTTAGATGCCTTTGATGCGCGTAGAGACAAGGTTAATGTTCTATAGTTCTAAAACTTCTATGACCTGCTCCCTTTTTCATCTTCACACGCCCTTGTGACGGGAAGTATGGCCCATTGTGACGGACGGCTTCAGTCCCAGCTCAGCCCCGGTGTTGTGCGCCCAAACACTTCCCCATGTAGAATGAGTGATTGGCGCGATTCGGTTACCGCTCGGATTCTCGAGCGGAAATCACGTTGAGGCAGCATGCCCTCCGGAATGGAAACCAAGCTAAGTCGCCGAACTCTGCTTAAGGCAACTATGCTTTCCGGAGGTGCTCTGCTTGCCGATCTACATGGAATCGCATGGCCGATCACGACTCAATCCCAGGAAACGGACCCTTTTGCCGGTGGCAGGCGGCTTGGCACCGTGGATTTCATCAACGAAGGTCCTGTGCCGCTTGATACTCCGCAGGGCTCCGAACTCGATGGCCGGTTGTACACGGACCTCTCAATGCTCGATCCCCGCAACCCCATTACGCCGACGGAGAAATTTTACATTCGCACCCGTGTTTCGGAGATTTTCCCCGATCCGACCACCTGGCAAGTGAAGGTGGATGGGCTCGTGGATCGGCCGCTGAACCTGGAGGTCGAGAGCCTGAAAAAGGCGGCCATGCGCATGGGGATGCACGTCATGGAGTGCGCGGGCAATGTGCGCCTCGCGCGCTTTGCTTTGATCAGTGCTGGAAATTGGACGGGAGTGCCGATATCCGAAATTCTGGACGGCACAAAAGTGAGGCCCATAGCGACGCGCATTCTGATTTCCGGCTTCGATCGTTATGCCAAGGAGTCCAAAACTTCCGTTCCCGGCGCCAGCTGGATATTTTCGCTGGAACAACTTAATGCGGCGCGAGCATTTTTGGCTACGGAGCTGAACGGCCAGCCACTAACGAAAGATCATGGCGCTCCCGTTCG
>QHYN01000227.1 GCA_003224145.1 Acidobacteriota bacterium | reverse complement strand
GATCCTGAGTTTTCTGTAATCGGCGCGAGGATCGGGATGTTTTCGGGGAGAGGTGACAGCCATGGCCGCATCGCCTGGCCTAGCTAGAACGCAGCCGGACAAGATGGGCACATTCCTCCGAGCCTTTCGGCGTGTTGTCGTTCATTGGCGTGCGATCATTTTGCTGTTGATCCTTGCTTGTGTTGCATTCCTGGTCGCACGTTCCGACGAGTTCGTCTCTTTCGAGCTAATCGGCCTCGCCTTGCTCCTGATCTTTATTGCCAGCCAGCTTTTCTGGATTGGCCGCATCCTCGACCTCGGGGAGCGGTTCATTCCCGGTAAGCCCCGCCGCGCCTGGCTCGCGATCATGGCGGGCCTCGTCTATTCGTTTGTCTTCCTGTATAGCTACCCCGAGTGGGGTCTTGGTCACATAATCCGTGCCGCCGACCACCGGCCACAGAGCATGCTTATCTACGCGGCATTCTGGTGGTGGTTCGTGGGATCGCTGTCGGCCTTTCTGTTAGTGATTGCTTTCGGGGTGGCAGACCGGGCGGCCCGCGCCCCTGGGTGGGCTTACCGCAAAGTGCGCACGGCTATACATCGGCACTCCGCCGCTGCTGATGCCGAAGCCGCCCTGCTGTCGCCCGGCCGCCGTTGCTTTCTGGAGCGGACCGCAGTGCTAGTCAGCGCCACTCCTTTTGTCGCTGCCAGCTATGGGCTTCTCTACGGTCGGCATGATGTGGAGGTCGTCCGCCAGCGCACCCGCCTGGCGCGCCTGCCCAAAGCCTTTGAGGGTTTTCACATCGCCCAGCTTTCCGACATTCACATCGGTCTCTTCACTACTGCGGACTACATTCGCCGCTGCGTCGCCATTACCAACGGATTAAAACCCGACTTGGTCGCGTTGACCGGGGACTACATTTGTTGGGACCCGGAAGCCCAGGGTGAGGTGGTTCGTGTGCTGGCGGGCCTGCGAGCGCCTCACGGCGTTTTCGGATGCCTGGGAAACCATGAGGCGGACGTGGGGATTGAAGAGTCCATCACTCGCTTGTTCGCCGCCCAGGGTATCCGCATCCTACGCCAGGAGCGCGCACCTATCCGGCTGTGTGACGACACGCTTAATCTGATCGGGATAGACGACGGGGGCGATGTTGCCCCGATGCATACGCGGGAGGTAGAGCGCTACCGGCGACTGCAGCAGCTCAGAGCGTTGGTAATGCCGAATACGGTTAACATTCTGTTGCACCACTACCCGGGTTACTTCGATCATTCCGAGCTGGGTATCGATTTGACGCTGGCCGGCGACATTCACGGCGGCGGCCAGTTGTCGCTGGATTTCGTCCACCGCGGGCTCAACCTCAGCAGCCTGATAGGGGTACCCTACATCCGGGGCTGGTACGAAAAAGGTGGCGCGCAACTCTACATGAACCGCGGCATCGGGATTACCGGCTTCCCCATCCGGCTCGGCGCCCGACCGGAGATTACGGTGTTGGAGTTGACTAAGGGTTAGGCTGCATGCAGCTTAACGTAACAGTTTAAATCGTGCAGACGAAAAGCACGGATTGTCTCGAAGATGCGGCATAACGGCAATCCGCGCTTAGACATGCATTTGCTCGCAGGAGTTCCGATGCCACGCTACCTCACGCAGCACACGCTGGCTTGCCTCACGCGCCAGGGCACCGAAACTCTTGCGCAGCGCATGCAAGCGGGCGCCACGGCGCGCGCCGAGCGCATACTCGTCAACATGCTCGAAGGGAAAATGTTCGTGGAGTTTCGCGCCGATTCGTGTGAGGCGCTGGAGGGCTGGCTCAAAACCGAAGGCATGCACTTCGATTTTCTGGTGCGCATCGAGTGGGAAATGCGCGGCGACACGCTGCAGCCGGCCGAGTAACTTCCCGCTATCGGTATGGAGCATTGGCGATGGGATGCCTCTGCGCGCCAGGGCGGCTGAATAACCGCGCTGAAGAAATAATTTCCAGAGAAGGGAAGAGAGAGGAGTAGAATCGTCGGCGGTTTGCTGGCGGGGAGGAGTATGGAGCAGGAGCGACGGCGCTCACCGCGGTATCCGTTCATCGCGTCCATCGAGATGCGGGAAGGCACTTCGGAGGACAAGCGGACCGCGCGCGTGACTGAACTCAGTTTGAACGGTTGCTACGTGAAAATGGAGAGTCCTTATCCGAAGGGCACTTCCCTCAGCGTAAAGGTTTTTACCGAGACGGAGTTCTTCGAGGGCCAAGCCAGCGTGATTTTCGCCCGGTCCAATCAAGGCATGGGGCTGATGTTCAAAGAGACCAAACCGTATTACCTGATGGTGCTGCGGAAATGGCTGCTGGCCGCGATGATGGCGAAAAAAGGAACCCCGCGCTGAACTCTTGCAGAGCGGGCGAATCTTCGCATCGTAGCCACCGCGTGCCGTTCGATTTGCAAAAATGTTCTATTCCCAGCCTGAATCGACTGTCAAGCCAGAGATTCTGCGCAAAACTCGAAGCAAGGAGGATGGAATGAAAATCCGTCGCGGCTTTGGAATGTTGTTTGTCGTGGTGGCAAGTGTGGGTGCGGCGTTGGCAGGTTCCACAGGACCTGACGATCGCACCATGACGGACCCGAAGTCCATCGTCTCCGTGGCGAATTCCGCGGCGCGTCCTGTGCCGGTGGACGATCTCTACTACACCCGCAGCGTGTTTGGCGCAGCCTGGTCGCCCGACGGTCAGCAAGTGCTTTTCTCCAGCGACATCTCAGGACGCTTCAATTTGTGGAAAGTGAGGGCAGCGGGCGGATGGCCGATTCAGTTGACGCAGTCAGATGACGTGCAATCGAGCGCGGCCTGGTCTCCGAACGGGAAATGGATCGTCTATCAACAAGACCAAGCGGGAAACGAATTGTATGACTTGTACGCCATACCGAGCGATGGCGGCGAACCCGTCAACTTGACCAAAACACCGGAGATTCGCGAACAGGACCCGCACTGGTCACCCGACGGGAACACCATCGCTTTCGCCTACAAACTAAGAGAAGGAACCTCCTATGACATTGCTTTGCTTGATTGGGCCACGCGCAAGGTCCGCAAGCTGACCAACGAGCCGCAACCCGGCTACTTCTGGAGCGTGGTGGCCTGGAGCAAAGACAACAAGACAATCTATGCCACGCGGGTGAATCCGCCCTTCACGGATGCGGACGTTTACAGGATCAATGTGGCGACCGGAGCTGCTGAAAATCTCACAGCCCATCAGGGAACGATTCGCTATCTGGCCTCATCGCTTTCTCCCGACGGCAGCACCCTGCTGCTTAGCTCGGATGCCAAGAGCGGGTACACGAATGTCGCATTACTCGACCTGGCAACAAAGAAACTCACCTGGGTCACAGACACGAAATGGGAAGTCTACTCCGGAAACTTTTCACCGGACGGAAAGAGATTCACTTACACAATGAATGAAGATGGGCTGACGGACGCCTATTTGGTGGATCGCGCGACGAACAAAACAGAAAAACTCGACCTGCCTCACGGTTTAAATGGATATTCCGGCAATCCGACGGAATATGCGCCGCAGAGCGACCGGCTGATTGTTTCCCACGAAGCTTCGAACCAGCCCGGTGATTTTTGGATTTACAACATCGCCAAACGTCACGCGGAGCAGCTGACGTTCTCGACGATCGCCAGTTTGCGCGCGACCCCGCTGCCGACGTCGCAAATCGTGCACTACAGAACCTTCGACGGGAAAATCATCACCGCGCTTCTGTGGGTCCCTTTCAACTTGAAGCGTGACGGCAGCAATCCCGCACTGGTGATCCCCCACGGCGGACCTACCGGGCAAAGGGTCGATTACTGGACCCCGGAGGTGCAAGCGCTGGTTACGCGCGGTTACATTTGCATCGCTCCGAACCCGCGCGGGTCGACAGGTTACGGACTGGAATTCCAAAAAGCCAACTTCCAGGATCTGGGCGGCGGCGACTTGAAGGACGAAATCGCAGGCGTGGACTTCCTGAAAGCTACCGGCTATGTCGATCCCAAGAAAATCGGCATCACCGGAGGATCCTACGGCGGCTTCATGACCTTGATGGCCATCGGGAAGACCCCCGACGTCTGGGCGGCAGCCGTCGAGCTTTACGGCATCATCAACTGGTCGACGATGTTGAAGAGCTCAGATCCCTCGCTGAACGAGTACCTCAAGGGACTGTTGGGCGACCCTGAGAAAAACAGCAAGGTTTATGAGACGGACTCGCCCATCACGTATATTCGGAACGAGAAAGCTCCACTGCTGGTGTTGCAAGGCGACAACGATCCACGTGTTCCAAAAGAAGAAGCGCAGCAGGTAGTCGATATCCTGAAGAATGAGGGCCGCGTGGTGGATGCGCACTATTACCCGAATGAGGGCCATGGATTCGCCAAACGCGAGAACCAGATCGACTCCATCCTGCGCACCATCGACTGGTTCGACCGCTACTTGATGGGCAAGAGCGCTCCGGCGGGCGGAGAATAACAGGAACAGTCACGCGAGGAGCGTTCCACTTCAGTTTGCTTTTGACGGCAGAATCGACGGTGAAGAAGCGATTTACTTTTCGGTGCGGGCTTTCGAAGCCGTCCGCGCTTCGGGATTCTTGGGCGACCAGTCCTCGGGAGGAAAGGCGACGCGCCAAAAAGTAGGCCGCGGCGAGGAAAATTCCACACCGATTTCCGCCTTGCTGTTGCGCACCGGTCCGAGAAACGCCACGTGGCACTCCTGCTCCTCTTCCGTTTTGTTGTGCTTCACGTGGATGACGCTGCCGCTGGTGACGCGGGCGTTCAGCAAAACCAGCGCGCCGTGTGCGTTGATGGCCAGAGTTTCGGTAAATTCTTCGAAGTCTTTCCCTTGAGCGTCCTTGCCGCGAATGCGGATGCCCACCTGCATGAGCACGCGCTGGCTGCGGCGCCGCGCCCCCGCATGTGTGGGTGAGTGTGTGACTTGAGACATCGAACCTCGCCTCCAATAACTATACTCGGCGGAACGGAGTTGTCGAGGGGCATCCGAGGCAGCGGTATTCAAAATGGATACGGTCCTTGATTAGCTGCGCTGTTCGATCGGAACGTAATGGCGCGTGCCGTGGCCGAGATAAATCTGTCGAGGGCGCGCAATTTTCTGTTCCGGGTCGAGGAGCATCTCTTCCCATTGCGCTATCCAGCCAGAGGTGCGCGGAATCGCAAACAGGACCGGAAACATAGTCATGGGGAATCCCATCGACTGGTAGATGAGACCGGTGTAGAAGTCGACGTTGGGATAGAGCTTGCGCTTGATGAAGTATTCATCCTCAAGAGCGATGCGTTCGCATTCGAGAGCAATTTCGAGAAGCGGATTCTTGCCCATAAGGTCGAACACCTGATAGGCGATGTGCTTGATGATGCGGGCGCGCGGATCGTAATTCTTGTAGACGCGATGACCGAAGCCCATGAGCTTGGTCTCGCCGGCCTTGACCCGCTTGATGAATTCCGGAACTTTTTGGACGGAACCGATTTCCACCAGCATGCGGAGCACTTCTTCGTTGGCGCCGCCGTGGAGGGGGCCGTAGAGGGCGGCGATGGCCGCCGCCGTGGCCGAATAGGGATCCACATGCGAGCTGCCCACGCTGCGAATCGTGTTTGCGGAGCAGTTTTGCTCGTGGTCGGCGTGGAGGATGAAAAGAATGTCCAGAGCGCGCTCGAGCGTGGGGTTCGGGTGATACTTCATCTCCGATGTGCGGAAGAGCATATTCAGGAAGTTGCCGGGGTAGCTGAGATCGTTATCCGGGTAAACGTACGGCATCCCCAGCGTGTGCCGGTAAGAGAACGCCGCAATCGTCGGCATTTTGCCGATGAGCCGGTAGGTCTGCTTCCTGCGCGACTCCGGGCTGAAGATGTCTTTCGCGTCGTGATAAAAAGTGGAAAGCGCGGCGATCGTGGAGATGGTCATGCCCATGGGGTGGGCATCGTAATGAAAGCCGTCGAGAAATTTCTTGATGCTTTCGTGGATGTAGGTGTGGTGCGTGACGTGGTAGGTCCAATCATTCAGTTGCGTGGCGGTCGGCAATTCGCCGTAAAGGAGCAGGTACGCGGTCTCGAGGTACGTGCTCTTTTCCGCGAGGTCCTCGATCGGATAACCGCGATAACGCAGGAAACCGGCGTCGCCATCGATGTAGGTGACCTTGCTGATGCAGGAAGCCGTATTGTTGAACGCCGGGTCGTAACTCATCAATCCGAATTCCGCGGGATCGACTTTGATCTGGCGGAGGTCGGCGGCGCGAATGGTGCCGTGCGTGATGGGAATCTCATAGGACTTCCCAGTGCGATTGTCGATGATGGTGAGCGAATCGCGAGACGCAGTGGCGCTCTCCAGCTTTCTCACTTGGGTTGCGGACATGGGGGAATCCATTGAACCATCCTCGAAGGCAGCGGAGCGGTTGCCCGGATCACCTTACCACTTTACACCAAAGCAGGCAGCCCGGGAACCGGCGGCATTCACACGCGGGGCGCGCCTGGAGTCCCGTGAGCGCCCCAGCCTGCTTCAGATCTTTGTTTTCGTTCATGAGCTGTGTCTCCGTGCGTCAGCCGCGGACGCGTTGGAATTCGCGCATGAAGCCCGTCAGGGCTTCGACGGCGGCGAGTTCGACGGCGTTGTAGAGCGAGATGCGCATCCCGCCGACGGAGCGGTGGCCGGGAGTGCCGACCAGGCCCGCAGCGGCGGCTTCCTGCGCAAACCGTCTTTCGATGGCTTCCACATTCTGCAGGACAGTTGGGCGGTTGTCGCCGCCAGCGATGCGGAAGATGACGTTCATCTTCGAGCGGGAGCTGTGCTCGACGGGGCAGCGGTAAAAGCCGCCGCTCGATTCGATCGTGTCGTAAAGCAGCTTGGCTTTCGCCTCGTTGCGCTTCTGGATGGCCGGAACTCCGCCCAGCGACTCGATCCATTCGAGAACCAGCCCAACGACGTAGACGGCAAAAGTCGGCGGAGTGTGATAGAGCGATTTTTCCCTAATGTGCGTGCGGTACTGAAGAAGCGTCGGAAGGTTTTTGTCAGCGCGTTCGGCGAGATCCTTACGAATGATCACCACGATGACGCCAGAGGGGCCCAGATTTTTCTGCGCACCGGCGAAGATGAGGCCGAACTTTTTTACGTCGATGGGCCGCGAGGCGATGTCGGAAGACATGTCCGCAACGAGCGGCACATTTCCGGTTTCGGGGCCGGTTTCGGGAATGTGCGTCCACTGCGTGCCTTCGATGGTGTTGTTGGTGCAGATGTGCACGTAGGAGGCGTCAGGCGAGAATTTGATTTCGCCGGGACGAGGCAAGCGCGCGAATTTTTCGGATTCCGTGGAGGCCGCGATGTTGTGCAGGAAACCCTTTTTGAGCTCGCCAATCGCTTTGGCCGTCCATGCGCCGGTATGAAGAACATCAACGGGCTTTCCGGGCAAGCAGAGGTTCATGGGCGCCATGGTGAACTGCAAGCTGCCGCCACCCTGCACGAAGATCACCGCGTAGTCGTCCGGGATAGCAAGGAGGCTGCGCAGTTTTTGTTCCGCGGACGCGCTGATGCTTTCGTATTCCGGCGAGCGGTGGCTCATCTCCATCACGGACATGCCGCTGCCTCGCCAGTCGAGGAGTTCTTCGCGGATGCGCTCAAGGACGGGGAGCGGCAAAGTGGCAGGACCTGCGTTGAAATTGAAAACGCGCTTGGCGGCGCGCGCGCTGACGGTGGCGTGGGTCACAGGGTGGGTTTCCTCTTTCGTGTGGCGTTCTGTGGGCGCAATGGCGGGCTGGCGATCATGTTTGGCCTTCCAGAATAGCAGAAATGGCCGACTGGAGAGGAGGGGGTGTACACCCCGTGATGATGGAAAGAGTGCGCAACGAGTTGATTCCAAAAGAGTTGCATAACGCCCGTCGTGCAAAAGAGTGCGTAAGAATGTGAAAAGAAAGGGGATAGATCCGACGGAGACGAAAGTTGAGAGTCGAAAGTTGAAGGTCGAAAGAAAAAGAAGGAATTAACACAGAGATCACAGAGAACGCAGAGCGCGCAGAGCAGGCTAATCCCGAGTGTTCCAATTTGAACAGCTTTTCGCCATGTCTTATTGCACCCTGTTCTGATGAAAATGGGCCCACCCACGCCGGACCTGAGGAAGTTGGACATATATGGACTGTCGGGACACCGTCCATTTGATCTGCTGGTACTTGGAAGGGAAGCTCTCGCCGAGCGTGGAACGTGAGATCGAGCGGCATCTGAATCAATGCCGTGATTGTCGCGTCGTTTTGGAAGCCGCAACCAAAACCCTGGATCAGCATTTAGGGACGAGCAAGGCGGCACACGCAGCTTGAGGGCAGCCTCAATGGCCTAAGGCTTCTTAAAGATGCGCACCGCACTCTAATTGGCGGAGGAGCACACTTGCGCCTGCGAGTGTATTTGTAGACCATCCCAAATCAGACGTAGAATCGCGCAACGGATTGGAGGCTGCCGTGCGCCTACTTTTTATTCCTGCCCTGCTTGGTATCTTCTTTGTTTGTTCGCCCGCGAGCACTGTCCCAAAGAGCACACCGGAGCCGCCGGATATCAGCAGATCTGGTCGCGATTTCTTGGAAGTCTGTTCAAGCATAGACAGTGAAGGGAACAAAGACCCTGCGGGCATCTCCCGTGATGCTACCTGTCTGGGTTGGGTGGAAGGCTTCGCCGATGGCCTCCTGGTGCATGATGAACTGCTAGGTGTTCCGAGAAGGGACAGGCTGGCCTGCGTGCCCCGTGGAGTGCCCCCTATCCAAATCGTTCGCGTCATTAAGAAATACCTCGCTGAATATCCTGAGAAAGCGCACCGCGCAACACGCTATATAGCCTCCCTTGCGCTGGCAGGTGCATTTCCGTGTAAAGCGGGGAAGTAGACTCGCAATTGCGTAGGGCGAGGTGGAAAAGGGATGGCCGTACTCCTGACAGCGATTGCACTCTTCGGGGTGGGGCTCGTGGTGTTCTGGGTAGAGCCGCTCGGTGTCCTGAGTGTGCTCGAGCGACTCACGCCCAACGTCACTTATCGAGTTCGGACCGATCGTCCCCTGGTGGCCCTTTCCTTCGATGATGGCCCACACCCTACCTTCACGCCCCAAGTCCTCGAGATTCTCCAGCGGCACGACGCCAAGACCACCTTCTTCCTGATTGGCGAGCGGGCTCTCCGCCACCCGGATATGGTTTCCCGTATCAAAGCCGCCGGGCACGAGGTCGGCAACCACTACTTCATGAACGGTCCTGCTTTGCACCATTCGGATGCCGACTTCGTCGGTTACCTCGAACAGACGGAGAGGGCGATTGGCATCGCAGCAGGAGCGAAGCTCTTCCGCCCGCCCGGTGGCGTGGCGTGGCCCGGGCAGCTCCGGCTTGCCCGCGCGCGCGGGTACGAGTGCGTGCTGGGCTGCGCGTACCCTCACGACCCCATGCACCCTCCGGTGTGGTACATCCGATGGCTGATTGGAAAGAATCTCGTTCCCGGAGCCATTGTCATTCTTCACGACGGTATCCGAGACCCGAGCCGAAGCATTCAGGCTCTGCCGCAGATTCTTACCGCAGGGAGCAAGAGGGGACTCCGCTTCGTCTCGATCGGTGCGCTCTTGAGGGGAGCCGGCAGGCAAGCGGGTGCAAGCTACGGCAAGACTGAAGTCATGCCCTGACACAGGCGATCGCAGACGGCGGCGTAAAGCCGCCGCTACGCGGATTATGGGGTGGTGATGAGGGCGAATTCGGTGCGCTTGCGCATGGGGTCGATGCGTTCGGCGCGGACGCGAACTTTATCGCCGAGGTGCCATTCGAGCGGACGGGGTTTGGTGCCGCGGCCGGCGGGCGAGCCTTTCGGGGCGTGGCCGCCTTCGCCGCGACGAAGCGCGGCGGAAGCTTGGCGGCGGGATGAGGCAGACGCTACGGCTCGCTTGGACCCTGCGAGCGCGACGATGGCGTGGTCGCGCTCGCGATAGACGCAGCGGGCGTTGGCGGCTTCTTCCAGCGCGCTGATGGGGAGCAGGCCTTCCACAAAGACATCGAACAGCTCGACGAAGCAGCCGAATTTTTGCACCGAGATGATCAGCGCGTCGTACTCATCGCCGAGATGCTGTTCCATAAATTGCGCGGTTTTCCAATCCATGAGTTCGCGTTCGGCGCCATTGGCGCGGCGCTCGGCTTCGGAGGTTTCCGAGGCGATCTCTTCGAGGCTCCCGTGAGAATACAAAGCTGCTTCCGATCCGGGCTGCGGAGCAGTATGCGTTTTCGCAGAGGGCGGAGGTTCGGACGGATGCGCGAGCGCCCATTTCAGAATGCGATGAACGATGAGGTCGGGATAGCGGCGGATGGGCGAAGTGAAATGCGTGTACTCGTCGAAGCCAAGCGCAAAATGGCCGAGAGATTCGGCGGCATAGCGCGCCTGCTTCAGCGAACGCAACATCAGGTAGGAGACGATGCGTTCTTCGGGTTTGCCCACGACCTTTCGAATGAGGCGCTGGTAATGATGCGGCGTGATGCGGAGGTCGGCGCCGGGGAGAGCCACCTTCATGCCGCGCTCGCGGCCGTGCCCGTAGGAATCGTGCTGACCGGCTTTCGCGGGGGCGGGGATGCGCCCGTGGCGCACGGGGATTTCGCGCTGGTGCAAATTCTCGACCTCGAGAGAGTAGCCGAAGGCGCGCGCCAGCTCTTCGAATTCGAGGACTTTGCGAGGGTCGGGCTTTTCGTGCACACGATGCAGGGAATCAATGCCGCGGTGGAGGAGATAGGTGGCGACGGCACGATTGGCAGCCAGCATGAATTCTTCGATGAGACGATGCGCAATGTTGCGCTCGCTGCGGGTGATGTTGGTCATGCGCTGCTCTTCGTCAAATTCGATGACCGGCTCGGGGAGATCAAAGTCAATGGAGCCGTGTTCATTGCGCCGGGCGTTAAGTAGCAGCGCCAGATCTTTCATATCGCGAAAACGAGGGGCGAGCGCGGCGTAGCGCGCGGTCATTTCCGGATCGCCCTCAATGACTTTGTTCACGTTGGTATAAGTCATGCGTTCACCGGAACGGATGACGCCGGAAGTCATGCGAGAGGATTTCATGTGGCCGGCAGCGTCGAACTCCATGAGCGCGCTCATGACCAGGCGGTCTTCGTGCGGTTTGAGCGAACACATGCCGTTCGAAAGAGCTTCGGGCAACATGGGAACAGCGCGATCGGGGAAGTAGACGGAAGTGCCGCGCAGGCGAGCTTCCTGGTCGAGGGCGCTGGCAGTTCGAACGTAGTGTGCGACGTCAGCGATATGCACCTGGAGGTGCCAATGACCATCAGCGCGGCGCTCGACGTAAACCGCGTCATCGAAGTCGCGCGCGGTTTCACCATCAATGGTCACGATGGGCAAGTGGCGGAAATCTTCACGGCCCGCGCGCTCGCTCTCGGCGACAGCCGTGGCGCGATGTTCCGCTTCGTGCATGACTTCCGCGGAGAAAAAATGCGGCAGATGGTGCTTGCGGATGATGATTTCGGTGTCGACGCCGAGCTCGCCGGGGCGGCCGAGAATCTCGATGACCCGGCCGGTGGGCGCTGCGCCTGCTCGCGGATAGCGCAACAGCTCGACGTTGACCACGGCGCCGTCGAGTTCTTCCAGGCGCGGAATGCGCCGCAAGCGGAGGCTGGTCTCATCCGTGCCGCTGAAGCCGAGCTTCTTCGCCAGACCAGGGGTCAATTCGTGGCCGCGGGGAATTTCGATTTCATGCTGGATGCGAACGTCGTAGGGCAGCACGACATTTCCGCTCGTGCCGTAACGAAACAAGCCAACGACGGTGGGATGCGCACGGTCCAAGATTCGAACGATGCGGCCCTCGGCACGTTGCGCGCCGGCGACGCCGCCAAGCCGCTGAATCTTCACCAAGACGTGGTCACCGTGCATGGCGTCCTCGATGGCGTCTCGCGGGATGAACACATCACCATCGAGCTGCGGGACGGGGATATCGGGGACAACAAAGCCGTAGCCATCGTGGTGAAGCACCAGCCGCCCCTTCAGCTCAGCGGGACTAGCCGGGATGGGCCGCGCGTGTTGGATCTTAGCGGGCAGAACAGGTCGATTGTCCGCGGTCTCGCGGTCCGGCTTGCGTCCGGGGAGGCGGTACCTCCCTCCGGGCAGTTCCTCGATGGCGCGGCGCCTTTTCAGCTTGGAAAGGATTTTGAATAGGGGACGGGTGTCTGTTTTCTTGAGTTGCAAAGCCTGGGCGATTTCCTTTGCGGAAGCGGGCTCGCTCTTAAGTTGCAGAAAACGCAATATGTTATCGGGGTGGAGAGATGAGGAGCTGGGCATAGCAAATGGCGCTAAAAAGCAGGCGCAAGTCTTCCGCCAAGATTGTAGTCACTTTTTTGGCTCCACCGGAACTTTTTTCTGATTTTCGGGATAATACAAGTAGGCCAACACACGACCGGCTAGTCGCCCTCCGTCAGACTGGCCGGATTCCCCGAGAGGGGAAAAAAGGGAGGCGGGACGACCTGGCCCGCCTCCCTTTTCATTTCCGTGCTCCGGATCATCCCTTCACACAAACGACTTGGCGCAGCGTATGGACGATTTCGACCAAGTCCCTTTGCGCAGCCATGACCGCCTCGATCGGCTTGTAGGCCGCGGGTGTTTCGTCGATGACCTCGGCGTCCTTGCGGCATTCGACACCTTCGGTCATACGCTTGTGGTCTTCAACAGTGAAGCGGCGCTTGGCCTCGGTCCGGGACATCGCGCGGCCGGCGCCGTGGCTGCAGCTCATGAAGCTTTCCGGGTTGCCTTTGCCCCGAACGATGTAGGAGCGTGCCCCCATGCTGCCCGGGATGATGCCCATGTCGCCTTCTCGGGCGCGGACGGCGCCTTTTCGCGTGACGAAAATGCCCTGGCCAAAGTGGTGTTCGCGCGCCACATAGTTGTGATGGCAGTTGATGGCCTTCAACTCGGCGAGGAACGGACGCACTTCGCCCGATAAGCGAACGGCGCCTACGATCTGCTCCATCATCAAGTGGCGGTTCCAGCGCGCGAAATCCTGCGCCCACTCCACGGCCTCGACGTAATCGTCGAAGTGTTCGGTGCCTTCCGAGAGATAAGCAAGATCCTTGTCCGGCAAGTTGATGAAAAACTTCTGCATGTCCTTGCGCGCCAGTTCGATGAAATAGCTTCCCATACGATTGCCGACACCGCGCGAGCCGCTGTGCAGCATGAACCAGACGTTGTCCGCTTCATCGAGGCAAACTTCGATGAAGTGGTTGCCCGTGCCCAGGGTGCCTAGGTGATTCGCGTGGTTGCCGCGGTCGAGCTTGGGGTGCTTTTCGAGGATGCCGCCGTAGCGGGGCTTCAGAGTCTGCCAAACTTCGTTGTTGCGCGCGGGAATTTGCTGCCACGCGCCGACGTCCCCCTTGCCGCCGTGATTCGTGCGGCCATGCGGAACAGCCTTTTCGATGGCGGTACGGATGCCCTTCAGACTGTCGGGGAGATTGCGGGCGTTGAGATCGGTCTGCACCGCCATCATCCCGCAGCCGATGTCCACGCCAACCGCTGCGGGAATAATCGCGCCCTTCGTGGGAATGACGCTGCCGACGGTTGCGCCGATACCCCAGTGCACGTCAGGCATTGCGGCCACCCACCTGAAGATGAACGGAAGCTGCGCGACGTTGAGAAGCTGCTGGCGCGCCTGGTCTTCGAGCGGCACACCCTTGGTCCAGGCCTTAATCGGCACACCCTTTTCAACCGTCAGGACGTTGTAATTTTTCTCTTCCGCCATGGCAGAAACTCTGGAAGTCTTATCGTGCCACGGAACTGAGAAACGGGTAGTGGCTGGCGGCGGCCATGAAGAAGAGCATGGGAAACGAGAGCCAGAAAGACGTGCGCGCGGTGAGATAGTTCCAGCGCATCAGACGCTCGGTTTCCGGAGGCATGGGCGTTCCCTGCTCGGCGCTTGCCCGGCTCCAGGCAATCAGGCGCTTCTGTACGCGCCATACCACGCCCCAGGTGTTCAGGAGCATCACGAAGCCCAGCCCGCCTCCCACACTGATAGCCAGATGCGCGTTGGAGACATTTGCCCCGCCATTCAAAGCCAAAACCAGCCACGACGCGGCGGCGACCACGACACCGATCCCGATGACGCGCACCCATGAGCTGTCCAGAACCCCCTTCGACGGAAGCTGCAGTCCGTAAATAAAAACATAGGCAATGAGCCAAACCAGCAGCCACCAGCAAAGCCATTTCCCAACGAGCGATGGATCACCCGCCGCTTTGGCATCCGAGGACAAATGAATCTGGAAATAGCGCAATCCCACCAGAACGGTCACCAGCCCAGACCAACCAAACCAGGCCATCGCCCCTGGCATCAGCTCGGGATAAATCTTGGTCCGCAGCTTGGGATCGCACTGTTTCATAACGGGAGTGAGCACCAGATTGAAAAAGTAGAGCAAGCCAATCCAGATGATGCCGAAGATCAGATGGAGCCAGCGCAGGGCTATCGTTTCGTTCGCATACGCCCCGGTCAGAAACGAAACGTGCGGCTGCCACGCCGGAAAGCCCAATACGGAAAAGTTCGGGAGCATGGGGACACCTCGGAATTGCTGTAGAACGCGTTGCGGAAACACGGTAACGGATTTTGTTGCGAAAGGCCAATCGCGCGCGAATCGACAGCGGGGAGAAAATGGTGCCCGAGAGAGGACTCGAACCTCCACGACCTTGCGATCACTAGCTCCTGAAGCTAGCGCGTCTGCCAGTTCCGCCACTCGGGCACGAGTGTAGAAAGTCGACTCCGACCGGAGTCAACCATACTTACGAGGCATTTTTCATTCTGCCCGCCAGGTTCTTCTTTGTCAACGCGACCCCCGAAGCCGTCCGGGAGGTTGCAGGGCAGGGTCCCCAGCGGAATCAGTTTTGGTGATGGTTATGACTAGAATTCTAAATCCATGGTGCTATACTGCGCCTTGGAAATACCCAATACCCCTTGCCGGTCCGGGCCGGCACCGCGGACCGGTTCCTACGGGAGGTCACCATGGAATCCACGCCACACGGCCCCGTTCTGTACCTTCTGATCGCCTGGGGGATCGTCACCGCCGTATTCATTATTTTGTTTATTTGGCGCGGTGTTCTGTCCAGTCACGAAGACGATCAGATTTTCCTTGACGCGGCGGAAGAACATATGGCCAGGCACCAGCGCGAGTTGGTCGCGAAGATCACTTCGCTCTCTCGCCCGCTGCTCATCACCGGAATTCTCTCCGGAGTGCTTCTGCTGCTCGCTGGCGGGCTGTGGATCTACGAAGGCCTCAAGCAGAACTTCTGAGGCCCTTCGCCGAGGTTTGGTCGACCTGGGCCAACTAGAGCCCGTTCGGTTTTGCAGGCGGTTGCTGTGGGGTGGGTGTGTTCGCAGGTGCAGGCTGCTGGGACCCCGGCGAGAGCGAAGTGTGATTGTGCACAATGACCCAATGGTTGTTCCGCTTCTCCACCACCACGGTTGTCTGACCCTGAGATTGTACCTGCTGGCCGTCCACGACGGCTGAAAAGTCCCACTGGTAGCACGCCCACCCGGTGTTTCCGTTTACCTTGATGTAGGTGTTTGAACGATCCAAGCGCACTTGCTGCATGCGCGCACGCTGCTGTTGGTAGATGGCTAAGTAATTTGTCCAGCCGATGACCGGCGGCGCCCAGGAGCCATTCACCATGGAAAAATCGTCGGCGTACTTCGCGTGCAGTTTCTCCACGTCGCCCACTTGCCAGGCCCCGAGCATTTCCGAGAGCATGTAATCGATTTGCTGCTCATCGCTCAGCGACACCAGCATTTTCGAGCTGTCCGCTGCTGGCGTCTCGTCCTTTTTCTTTTTCTTGTCTTTTTGTGCTGCGGCTGGAGAAATGCAGCTCAGCAGAAATACCACTGCCAGCAAGAGCATCATTACCCTTCGGAGCGGCTCATTCCGACGATCAGTCCCGAAATGATTTTTCATGCGCGTTCGGTCCCTCTGGAGGAAGAGAATAGCACGCTGGGTTGCGCGCCGCGCTACCGTGCCCTTTTGTTATCCTTCTCCCGCGAAGCGCTGAGAAGGTTGACGAACAGCCGGTACGCCCCTGGCACGCCTTCCGGCAATTGCCGGAAGAACGCCAAGCCGGTGTAAATGTACATGCCTTTGCCGTAGTGCGCGTAAACCAAGCCGCCGTCCAGCGGCGGCTCGCTGGGATCGTTCATCGCCAACAGCGGCGTGTACTTGGGATCGAACTCCGTCCAGAAATAAAGCCCGCGCTCCTGCACCCAGCCCTTGAAATCTTCCCACGTGATTTTATTGGGAGTGTTGAGAAGGGGGTCAGCGGGCTTCAGAAACTTCACGGGAGAATTCTCATCGGTGATCCGTGGCAGCGGCCGCGGCGTCTGCGGCGCACCTTCCTTCGCGGGCGGAAGGGGCGGCGAAATCAGTGCCGGATACGGAGCGGGCTGCAGCTTGTCCCAGATGAAGTCGCGGTTGTACTGCACGACGAGCGTGCCACCCTTCGAAACGTAATCGAGCAGCCGCTGGTTTGCTCCCGCAAGCTCCGGCCGCAGTTCGTACGCCCGCACGCCAACGACAATCGCGTTGAAGCGCGACAGATCGCCGAATGCGAGCGCTGTCGCATTCAGCATGTCTACGGAAATACCCAGGCGCTGCAGCGCTTCCGGTACGGGCTCGCTCTCTGCCGTTACATAGCCCACGCGAAGGTTTTGCGGCACATTGATGGCCAATGCGTGCACCACACACTGCGCAGGCTCGCTCCAGAGCTGGGTTGGCAGAGTTGGCAATGGTTCCAGTGATGCAGTGAATTTTTCCGCCTTCGTGCCTCGCGAGCGGTCGGCGGCGCGCTCGGCATAGGCCGTGATTTTGTAATTCCCCGCGGTCAGTTTGAGCGGTGGCGTCACGCTCAGGCGCGCATACTGCTCACTCGCCCCGCCGAATTTTAGCGAGACCGGTGCGGCGGTTTTCCATCCTCGCGGAACGTTGAGCCCCACGCGTACTTGACCCGGTTGTGTCGCATACGAGTGCACGCGAAGCAGAACATCGAATGGCTTTTTTGGTTTCGCGAGGATCTCGATGGCCTGCTTCGGTTCTATAGCCAACGTGTACGCCGGAACCATCAGCGGATTCATTCGATCGACTCGCGTGGAGCTCGCGTGCACGCTGGTCACCGGCGAACTCACCGTGAAGGAATAACCGTCAATCACTGCCTCCTGACTGGCAGTGAGGAGCGGTGGGGGTTCCGGCAGAATCGCATTCGCCGGGGCCTCAGGGCCGTGTTGCGGATTTTGTCCCGCAAGAACCGTGAAGCGGATGGCGTTCGGGGATTCGGGCTCTTCCTTGGGAATACTCCACCCTGGCGTAAACAGTAGTGCAGGTTTCTTAAAATCTCCGGCGATGCCTTCGCGTTGACGCGATTCCACTCGCACCGTAAAAGTCTCTCCGGAGACGATTTCGCCTCGGTCGGCGGCCGCTTCCAGCCGCACTCCGGTAACAAGCGCCAGCGCAGCGTCAATCTTTTCCCGCTTGCGTGCAAGACTTCGAATGAGCGACACCACCGGAGGCGGAACCTGCAAGGAGGTGCTTGGCTTGGGCACTTCGTCTAACTTTTTGCCAGCCAGGATGAGCGAGCTTGCTGCCTTTTTCCAGTCCAGCCGCAAGGCTGCCTCACGCGCCGCCACCAAAGCGGCATCGACGGTTCGCATGAGGGGATCAACGCCCATGTTGCCCACTTCATAGTCTTCATCCAGGGGACCGAGGGGTTCCGCGAGTACCGCCGGATTGAGTTCACCGCCGTCCTCGCGTTTGAGTGCGACGGGACGCCGCAGAAACGGTGAACCAAGGAATCCGGTAATCCCTTGGGTGCGATGATTCGCAAACGCATCCAGCCCAACTTCGCGCCACGTCTTGCCATAAAGAGGAGATGTCTCATCCAACGGCAGCAGGTAGCCCTGCGGTTTTTCGCTCCGGTCTACATCGAGCACGAGAACAGGCTTTCGGTCGCCCCAGGGGATCAAGTCTTTTTTCTCCGATGCCGATCCCGGTAATGAGAAGGAAGAATCCGCCGCCGACTGTACGGCTTTCGGTGTGAGGAGGCCAGCCGCCTGATGATGGCCGTGGCCGCCGTGCACGCCGCCCCACCCATTGATGACCACGTTGGGGCGGAACGTGCGAATCACGCGGGCCATGTCTTCGAGGACCTGATTGCCCCAGATTTTTTCGGTTTCTTCGGGCGTTTTCGAATAGCCAAAATCCTTCGCACGCGTGAAATAGAGTTTCACGCCATAACCGCGAGTGGCGGCGAGAAGTTCCTGCGTTCGAATCAATCCCAGTTGCGGGGCTTGTTCGGGACCAAGATCGTTCTGCCCTCCTTCCCCCCGCGTCAAAGAAAGCAGCGCAACGTCGGCGTGTAACCCTCGTACCAAATACGTCAACACCGCACCCGATTCGTCGTCAGGATGGGCAGTGACGTAAAGGATTCGCGTGGTGATACGCGCCCGATCAATCGCCTCGATCGTTTCCGCCAGCCCGGGTCCCGTTCCCGGCGCCGGAGGAAATTGCGCCGTGGCGAGTTTTTGCGGAATCGCTGTGACCAGGCCGCACAGCAAGATGAGGATCGCAAATCGCCGAAGAAAGAGTTTCACCCGTTGCTCCAAGACCAGCCTCCCTCCAATATCCAATCTCAACGGTCAACTGCGGGATGCGAATTCCCGAAGGGCCATTGTCGCACTTCGCGCGCACGAATCAGAAACGCGAGTGCTCCGAGTGCAATCTCAGCAAGGCCCCATTTCCGCGTCGCTCCGGTCTGCCAGAAAAGCCACGCCCATCCAATCATCGTCAGCACCGCGGGCAGCGGATACAGCCACATCTTGAATGGCAAGCGCTCAGCGCCCCGGCGTCGCCGAAGGAGCATCACCCCCACGGCTTGCCCGATGAATTGCACGAGAAGCCGCATCGCCAATATCCCCGCAATGGCCTGTTTCAGTTTCAACGAAATGCTGAAGATAATGCCGAGTCCCGCGAGAAACAGCAGCGAAATGTGCGGGAAGTGTTTTTTGGGATGCACGCGGGCAAACACGCGGAAGAAATTTCCGTCCAGCGCTGCCGAATACGGCACGCGGGAAGCGCCCAGCAATACCGAAAACGCCGAAGCAACCGCAATCCACAGAATCATTCCTGTCACAACGCGTGCTGCGGCATACCCATATAGGCGCTCGACAAAGAGGCTGGCGATAAAATCAGAATTCTGCGCTTCCCGCCACGGCACCACCCCCAGAATGCTGGTCTGCATGGCCAGGTAGAGGATCGTAATGCCCAGGATGGAAAGAAAGATCCCGCGCGGGATGTTGCGCTCCGGATCTTTGATTTCGCCGCCGAGATGACAGATGTTGTAGTAGCCCCAATAACTGTAAATGGTGTTCACCATCGCGGATCCCAAGCCGGCAAACCAAATCCAGGACAAGTGAAAGGCATCCGGCGGAAAATCAAACGCGATTTTCGCGTCGAAGTGCCGCATCCCTCCCCAGATCAGCCAGACCATGGTCCCAACGACTCCGATCCACAGCAAAACGGAGATTTTTCCGATGGTCGTGATCCGGCGGTACAGCAGAAAGGCGATGAAAACCACCAAGCTTCCGGAAATGGCCTTGGCCTGCAGCGGACTGAGGGGATGCAGATACCCCGCATACTTGGCGAAGCCGATGGAAGCGGAGGCGATCGAAAGGGGCGCTTGCACCAGCGTTTGCCACACGAACAGAAACGACATGAGTCGGCCCCACTTCGCCGGGCCATAAGCCTCGCGCAGAAAAACATAGGTGCCCCCGGCTTTCGGCATCGCCGCGCCGAGCTCGGACCACACAAATCCATCCAGCGTTGCAAGCAGTGCCCCTGCCAGCCACGCGATCAGCGCCTGCGGGCCGCCCATTGCCCGAATCACCAGCGAACTGACCACGAATGGTCCAATCCCCACGATTTCGATCATGTTCAGCGCGACGGCTTCTTTCAGCCCCAGGCCGCGTTCCAACCCGGGGGCCGCCGCCTTGTTGTTGGTCGCCATTGGTCCGCCGAGAATAACAAAAGCGCGCAGCGCCGCCTAACGCAGATTCCAGGTAAGTACTAGTTGGATTTCTGGCGCACCTGGACTCCGCTCTCCCGCGTTGCGCACCGGCATCCGCGAGTCCGGGTCGTTTACATGTCGAGGTATGTCGAAGGGTTTCCCGAGATGCGACTTTCTCCCAATTCTGCTTTTCTGCAAAAACCATTTCGGTTTGCAACCCTGCTGGAACAGCTTAAACTCGTTCAACGCAAAGCCTGACCCTGCGCAAATCCCATCGGACGGGATGGATGGTTTCTTTGACGCTTTGTCGGTGTACCCGCATCGCTTGTCTTTTCCTACTGGCGTTTCTCGCCAGCCCGGTGCGCTCTGCCAAGCTCATTCCCCCAGCCGAAGCCCCCGCGATCCTCGACAAGATTTATTCTTTCGATCTTGACGGCGCCGAAGACGCCGCGAAGCGCATGCAGCGGGAGCGTCCCGCACACCCGCTCGGGTATCTCCTCGAAGCGGAAGCTCTCTGGTGGCGCATCTGGTGCACCTCGGCGGAATTCAGGTATGGAATGACCGATGCCCGGCGCCGTCCGAAACGCGGGCCTGATCAGCACTACCTTGATTTGGCGGCCACCGCTTCCTCACTCGCTACCGCCCAGCTCCAACAAGGGGATTCAGCGGGAATGCAGTTTTACGCCGGGATGGCCGATGCCGCCGCGGCACGCCTCTACGGTTTGCGCGGAGAAAGTCGCAATACTGCCCGCTTCGGGGTCCGCGCTCGCGAACATTTCCTTCGCGCCAAAGCTCTTGATCCGGGCCTGGCCGACTCTGATCTGGGTCTCGGTCTGTACAACTATTACGTGGATACGCTCAGCGCCATGGCCAGGATTTTGCGCTTCTTCATGGGCATCCCTGGCGGCTCGAAACAGGAAGGAGTCCGTCTGCTCGAGCATGCCATCGCCGACGGTGTCCTCACTTCCAGCTTGGCCCGCTTTTATCTCGCCATGAATCTGCATCGTTATGATCAGCAGTATGAGCGAGCCCTGGCCGTCATTGACCCACTGACGGAACAATATCCCGCGAATCCGCTCTTTCAACTGGCGCGCGGCGATCTCTTAGCCAAGCTCGGCCGCAAACAACAGGCCTTGCTTTGTTATCGCGCGGCCAGCGCCGCGCCGCTCCGTGATTCGGAGTGTCAGGCGCGCATTCTGCAGTTGGTGCGCGCCTCCATCACCGCACTCGGTTTACAGCAGGAGCCTGGTACACCCTGAACCGCTGCAGCAGTTCGGATGGCGCGTCGTCTCACACTTTCGCTGTGCAGGGATTCCGCATTGACCGCCCCCCCTATCGGATGGTAAGCATGTAGGGTTGCATAAGCACCGCGATTTGGGGCAATGCGCAGTCTTGCGTGGTCAACGCTTGGCGCGTTTTTGGCATCTGACCCCCCAAAACTATGCCAGCGCAGCGGCTTCGCCCCGTTTGCCCGGGCAGGTTGACCCCCCTTGCGCTCGGGGTCGCACGAAAACACGAAGGAGTCGCAATGAAGCGGTTTTGGACAGCGCTGGCTGTCGCACTGTTGACGATTTTCACCGGAGCCGGCTGCAACGACTACGGCAACACCTTTCAGAACAACACTGGCGCCTTCCTCGCTTTTCTCTCGCCTTCTCAAATACCCGCCGGCACCCCGCAATTCACTTTGACACTGACTGGGGCTGGCTTCGTCGCAAAAACGAAGGTGCAGTGGAATGGCAAGAACCTCCTGACTACTGTTCCGACGGATAGCTCAGGAAACGTCCTCGGGAACATGGTGACGGCGGTAGTCCCCGCGGCGCTGATCGCCACGCCCGGCACGGTCTCCGTCAACACATTGAACCCCGCTTCCGGCGCCGGCCAGAACGGTCTCTCTAATCCCGTCACCTTCATTATCAACAATCCTCCCAACCTCGTTCCCACTGTCTCCTCGGTTGCCCCAGCCTGCGCCGTTGTTGGAAACGCATTGCCCATCACGGTCACTGGCACCAATTTCCTCAACAGCTCTACCGATAAAACGCAGGTTTCCACAATGAATTGGACTCTGGGTTCCTCCCAATTCCAATTTACGACTCCCGCAGCTTCGATCACCTCTACCCAGATTACCGTTACGATTCCGGCCACGGCCATCGGTAGCGTCCCCGGCACCACCGCCGCCGTCACCGTTTACAATCCGCCTTCGCCGCCGCTTCCTAACGTTCCCGGCAGCACGGGCAGCGGCGGTGGCACCAGCATTCCTTCAGCCGGGTCCACAGTCACCGTCTCCTCAGCTTGTCCCGTAGCTGCTCAGGCGGGCGCAAAATCGGATGCGACTGCCGCTGTCACCGAAGAAGCCCCGGCGGTCAGTCTGGATGGCCGCTACGTTGCCTACGCTGCAATGCAGAACGAGCACTCGCAGATCTTTCTCCGCGATACGTGTGAAGGCGCTCCCGCGGGCTGCCAGCCTCGTACCACATTGCTTTCCGTGGCAACCGATGGCGACCCTGCCTCCGCCGACAGTCACTCGCCTTCCATTAGCTCTGACGGCCGTTACGTGGCCTTCAGTTCGGCCGCGCCGAATCTCGTCGAAATTGCGCCGCCGGGCCGCCAGGTTTATTTGCGCGACACTTGTACCGGCGCCTCCGATTCCTGCAAGCCCGCGACCGTTCTTGTTTCCACGGATCCGCGCGGCGCGCTCGTCGGTACGGAGAGCATCTTGCCTTCGGTCAGTTCCTCGGGACGCTTCATCGCGTTTCTCGCTATCACCCCGAGCCATGCCGCGAATCAAACTTCGGCGGAATCAAAATCCGCGGCCGGCGTGACCGACAGCGGCTACCGCCAGGTATTTATCCGCGACACTTGTCTCGGCGCCGTCAACTGCGTACCGAAGACAACGCGCATTTCCCTTCAGCCGGGTGATGGAATCGGAACCGATGCCAAGCCTGCTGGTCCCGCCATCAGCGGCAACGCCAAGCACGTCGCCATCTCGGGCGCAAACGCGGCCACGCTCTTCACGCGCTCCGTGGCCGTGGATGACCGCGTCTTCCTGGCGATTGCCAGCGGCCAACACTAAATTTTGCAGTTGGATTTCGTCCGCGGTGTTGCCCGCGCGGCAGCCTTAGTTGAATCGCACCTTGATGTCCGGCCTCTTTTCCAGGTGCACTGAATCGACGAACCGCACCTGCCGGTCGTCCAGCGTCAGAATCATCGAGCTGGTACGCACGCCTTCGCCAAAAAACCGCACGCCTCTCATCAAATTGCCGTCCGTCACGCCCGTGCACGCAAACACCATCTTTTTCCCCGGCGCCAGGTCCTCGGTGTCGTAGACCCGCTTCGGATCCTTCACTCCCATTTTCGCCAGCCGTTCCGCGTCGGCTGGTTTGCTGACCACCAGCCGCGCCAGGATCTGTCCATTCAGGCAGCGCAGCGCCGCCGCCGTCAGCACGCCTTCCGGCGCGCCGCCCGTGCCCATCACCGCGTGCACTCCCGTGCCCACCACCGCCGCGGAAATGCCGGCCGACAAATCGCCGTCGCCGATCAGCCGGATTCGCGCTCCTGCCGCGCGAATGTCGTCAATCAGCTTCTCGTGCCGCACGCGGTCCAGCACCACCACCACCAAGTCTTCCACGTCGCGCTCCAGCCGCTTGGCGATGGACTTCAGGTTATCCGCCACCGGCGCGTCCAGATCGATCGCTCCCTTGCACGACGGCCCCACCACAATTTTTTCCATGTACAGATCCGGCGCGTGCAGCAGCCCGCCGCGTTCGCTGGCCGCCAGCACTGCGATGGCGTTGGGCGCGCCCGTCGCGCACAGATTTGTGCCCTCCAGCGGATCGACGGCAATGTCCACTGGCGGAAACAGCGCCTTCGGCGCGTGCGTCGCCAGCCCGACTTTCTCGCCGATGTACAGCATCGGCGCTTCGTCACGTTCGCCTTCGCCGATCACAATCGTGCCGTCCATCTCCACCGAATCCATCGTCTTGCGCATGGCTTCCACCGCCACTTCATCGGCCTTATGGCGGTCGCCGAATCCCATCGTGCGTGCCGCGGCAATCGCGGCGTTCTCCACCACGCGCAAAAAATCCAGGCTCAGTTGTTCTTCCATGAGTGCTCTCTCCGGTTTACCGCGTCAGGGGATTTCTTCCTTATGAATGAGTTCGCTCCACGTTATTAAGCGAACCTCTTTCTGTCGGGGCTTTCCCCAACCCTTTAGGGCGGCGCTTATCTTAGGCCAAACCCGAGTTTATAGTCGACAATTTCCCGTCCCAGGAGCGTCGCAGCCCGAGTGATAACCCTGCGTGGCTCTTCTACGGTTGTCCCCCGACCGTCTCTCGCGGCCGCAGGTAGAGGAGCACTCCCGCCAGCACCAATCGTATGAGCGAGCGTCCCCAGATCAGGTAGCTCGGATAGAGCCGGCCGAGGTCCAGCGTATAGAGAGACAGCAGCGGTGTAACGGCTAGTATGCACAGGCCTACAGCGACCGCGTTGATGATGGCAACATTGCGGGCGGGATCGCGGGAGGCGAAAAAAAACAGCACGCTGAGCATGAGAATGAATCCGCCCATTTCCTTCATCATGGCGAGCAGTAAGGTGGAAAATTCAGATTCGGGAGGGCGGAGAAAGAGACGCAGCATCAGCGGCTTGCCGCTGAAAATCAGTAATAGACCTCCGGCAGCCGCCAAGAAGGAAAAAATACCCAGGATGATTCGCAAAGCCCGATAGGGTGGTCTTGACATGAGTTTGGCCTCCTTTCGTTACAAGATACACGCTTTCGTCTACCTCCAAGCCCCGCGCCCCCGCCTTTTCGCGAATGCCCCTGTAGCGGCGAGAGTACCGTGGCCTGGGACTGGCGGCCCGTGATCCGAGAACCATGAACCGTGAACCGGCGAAGAGAAATCGTGCCTCTTGCCGGGTCGAAAGTCCGGCATATGAGAAGTACGTTCTAGAATGGGAATTGTTGGTACACACCCCTAGTGTTTTCGTAAGAGTGGCAAACAAAGGGGTTGCGGGATACGGAACTTGGAAGTGTGCACGGAGAATGGAAGTTGGATCAGCCACAGAGGTGCGGAGGCCCGGAGGAGAGGAGGAAGGAGGGTGGCTTGTTTCTAACACTTGGTTAACCATAATCGCCACCCCTCCCCCCTGGTTTTTTGTAAGTGTTGCATCTAAAGGGCTTAGCCAGGCACGTAAGTCTTTTGTTTGCAACACTTGCGGGGCGATCCATAAGTGTTGCAGCTAAAGAACTTGGGCGGACGGTGAGGTTGAAAGTCGAAAGTTGAAGGTCGAAAGAGAAAGAAGGACTTACCGCCCCGACCGGCTCCCCGACAGAGGCGGGGCAGGCGCCGATCACAGAGAACGTAGAGTGCGCAGAGCAGGAGAGATACCGCGGAGAGGAGGCTTGCGGTAAGGCGCGGCGGGAGTGGAGTCGAGAATTCACGACCAATGATACCGTTAATTATTAAATTTGTCAATTCCATTTATAGTACTAGCATTTGCCAGATGGACACAACGGTTCGAATGGGCGCGTAAGAGAAAGAAAAGAAAGGGGTAGAGCTCACTGGGGGTGGGGGAACGGACGGCGAGCTTGGTCAGCGTCTCGAGAATTGCGCGGGAGTTAGAGAGATTTTCGTCGAGGTAAAGTACAAAATCTTCAGGCGGCGACGGGAAGGGCGCGCTCCCAGCGGATGGCTTCTTCAATTTGCTGGAGCGCGCAGCCATATTCTTCGGCCAATGCGGCGATAGATTCGCGGGCATTGAAACGCGACGCAATTATAGCAGTGGAGATGCCGGTTCCTGCGATAACGGGTTTTCCAAAACCGACCATGGGATTGATTTCCACCGTCTTTGGTTCTGAGGAGCTTGGCTGCACAACGAAAGGGTAGAATCGGAAAAGTCCCTTGGAATCGATTGCCACTCTTTCTAAATGCATTTGGTAAAAGCTCAAGCTGAGCTGATCATATTGCCGAGATACGTTGATGATTTTTCCCATGCGCTCGATGAATAGATCCTTACTGTCAGTCAAAAAGACCTCGTTAATGAGGGGGTGTGGCTGAGGATAGTTCTTCCCCAGTTGAACCAATGCGGCACGCACTTTAGGCAGTTGGAGGTCATAGAGTTTGCGCATCCCGGCAAGGGCGTGACACTCAAGAAGATTCAAGAAAGAGAGACGCAGTGGGTCTTTCTCAATAGGCTCAACGATAGCGGGTCTCTTGCTGAATCCCGTGAGCCAGTAACGCAGAGTGTTGTATGGGACCTTCAGGTACATAGCCGCTTCAGAAACGCCGTAGGCGGGCTCCTCATAAAGTCTGTTGTAGCGGGCTGTCATCGCATGCACACCGTGTGGGCACCGCGCCCCATCTTATCATTCCTTGCTTGTCGTAGTGTCTTACGGTGTCCATTTTACTCCAGATCCGTGCCGGTCGTCGGGCTGCTGTGCCCCTACAAGGGAGCAGGAGACGCGGAGAGGCCTCAACAAAGGTCGGGCGCTCGTTCCGAGCGGACTCACGATTCACGGAGCACGGGCCACAATGCGCAGAGTGGCCCGCCTAGGAAGGCGGCCGCTACAACAAATGACGAAGAAAGACGGGCACAGCGATGCTGTGCCTCTACAAGGAATTATCGCGTGCGTTACCTGTCCGGAGGGAGTGCATCCGACGTACTATTGGAGCCGCCGGACCCTTCCCGCAAACTCGCGCTAGGCCAAATTCCTGTGTTTTGGGACCCCGCGTTTTGGGACACGGACCCCGACTCGGCCGGGATCCAGTTTTCCAGTAGGAGGGTGTGATGGGCAGGTTTTCTCGTAGTTGGGAACTCGTGAAGCAGAGTTTCGCGATTCTGCGCTCCGACAAGCAATTAATGCTCTTCCCGGTCCTCTCGGCGGTCTGCTGCCTGTTCGTTACGGCGGTCATCGCCACGGGCGGCACGATCCTGATGATGCCGGCGATTGCTTCGGCGGCGGCCAATGGCGAACAGTTTCATCCCAATCAGTCGCCGCTGTTTCTGTTGGGCATGTTCACACTGTACGTGGCGAACTATTTTGTTATCGTGTTCTTTAACGTGGCGCTGGTCGGCGTGGCCAACAGCCGCTTGATGGGCGGGACTTGGACGTTCCGCGACGGCATCGAGCTGGCCTGGGCGCGCAAGGGCACGATTCTCCAGTGGGCGTTGGTCGCCGCGACCGTCGGCGTGATTCTCCGCACTCTGGAAGAGCGCATGGGCCTCATCGGCCGCATCATCATGCGCATCATCGGCGTGGCCTGGGCTCTGGCCTGCTACTTTGTCGTTCCGGTGCTGGCGTTTGAAGACCTCACGCCCATCGCCGCGGTGAAGCGCTCCTCGAAGCTCTTCCGCGATACCTGGGGCGAAAAAGTGATCGGCGGATTCAGCTTCGGCCTGGTTTCTTTCGTCCTCATGCTGCCGGGCTTCGGCCTCTGGTTCGTGGCCATGGTATTGGGCGGAATCAAGGGCCTGGTTCTCGGCTTCGCCTTACTGGTTCTCTACCTCCTGATGCTCTCGGTGATGATGTCGGCGGTGCAGGGCATCTTCAACGCCGCGCTTTATCGTTATGCCTGCTTCAAGCAGGTGCCGCCGGCCTTCGATGCGGAATTGGTTACGTCCGCCTGGGCCCCGAAAAACTAGTCGCCAACTGTGGGACAAGGGCGGTCACCAAGGGCCACCCAATCTAATCTCGCGTAAATTTTTTCACGTTGAAACGTGAATTACGCGCGGCGCGTCTCATGTGCAAGCGCGTGTGTTGGCTCCCCATTCCGGTGGCCAGGTTTCGAACGCAGTGGAGCTTAATTGTCTAAGAGCTTTTTCGCTGCGTCAGCCTGGCCACTGTTCTTTGTAGAACCCCGAAGTCCAGACAAATTCCACACGCCAAAATCCAAACTCGGGAGTCTTGGCGACTGGGGTAGTATTGTTTCGGTCTGTTCGTTGGATTCTGAACTTCAGGTACGCCTGATTTAGCCCTATGCTTCAGCCCGGCAAAACGCGCGCTGTTTTAAGCGGAATTCGAATCTTCTTCGCGTCGCTGGCGCTCTTGCCATTTGCGGTGCTGGCCCAGAATCCAAGCGGATCGCTCGTTGTCACCGTCCAGGATTCGAGCGGCGGGCGAATCGCCGGCGCGAGTGTTTCGCTGAAGCAAGAGAAATTCGCAATCAGGCGCACGGCCAAAGCCGATGCTCAGGGCGAGGCACGATTCGAATCGCTACAGCCCGGGCCTTATACGGTTACCGTGGATGCTAGCGGCTTTGCCGGGAAAACAGCGGCAGTTGTCGTCGCGGTGAGCAGCCAGCCGACTCTGGCGGTTACCCTCAAGCCAAAATCCGTGCAGGAATCCGTCGAGGTCAGCGACCGCGGACCTTCGCTCGCCAGCCAGCCCCTGGAGACCACCAGCAGCACCATCAAAACGGTTATCACCTCGGCCGATCTCGATGAGGTTCCACTTTCCGCGCGAAGCTTCGCCAACATTTCCTTTCTCGCTCCGTTCACGGCGCCGGTTGAACCCTCGGATCCGACCAAGGCGCGCATCACTGCGGTTTCCTTTGGGGGAAGCTCGGGGCTGAACGTCGATCTGTCCGTCGACGGCGGAGACAATAACGACGACTATATCGGCGGGTTTCTGCAGAATTATTCACCCGAAGCCATGCAGGAATTCGTGGTTCGAACGTCGCAATTCGGCGCAGACACTTCGCGGACGAACGGCGGCAGCGTGATCATCTCGACGCGGCGCGGCACCGACGACTGGCACGGCAGTTTGTC
>QHYN01000226.1 GCA_003224145.1 Acidobacteriota bacterium | reverse complement strand
AGCGGGAGGCGGAGTGGATATCCGCGCGTCGCGGCACTTCGAAATCCGGTTACTCAACGTCGACTACTACCGGACCTCCTTCGGCGCCAACACGACGCAAAATTATTACACAGCTTCCGCCGGCATCATTCTGCGCCTCTTCGGCAGCAGCTCCGCCGAGTAACCGCCCGAACGGTCACGCGCGCTGAAGCAACTTTTTCACTATTAGTGCTTTGACGTAATCCGTCCAGCAAACAGGACCAGCCGCAGTACTAGAGCCGCGAAAACAAGCACGATAGTTAAGACTAGGAGAATCGTTCTTAGAGGCCCTTTCGTCTCGTTAGAAAACATGCAGGAATACTACGCTATCTAGAACTCTACCGCTTCTAACTCCCGATGAACGGATTTATCAGAAACTGCCAGATAGCTCTGCCTCGGTCAGCTTGGCGCCGGAGCCACTGGCGGTGTGACATTCCGCCTTCGCCGCAGCTTGCGCCAAAGCCTAAGCAAAACCCAACCCCCCGGCAAAATCAAAATGAGCCAGGGGATGATAGCGACAATGGTGTAGATAAGAGACGCCGTACTGTCCCCCAAAACAGACCCCGACTCACGCAATGCATTCCAGATCAACGCAAAGCCTCCTGCGTTGTCTTTAGGTCTCTCCACACGAAGCGAGATCTCCACGGCAATCTTTTCTGTTTCGTTGGCCAATATTTTCCGTTGAGCATTCTCGCTGTCCAGTTCCGATTGGGTTTCTGTCAATTGCTGCTGGATTTCCACAAGGTCTTTGATAGTCGCAGACGGCTTCCCAAGCATCGCCCTTAAGTTATCCCGGAAACTGGTGAGGTTCTTGATTTTGGCTTCGGTGTCTACAACCACGGCTGTCTTGTCTTCGCGCTCCGTTGTATGTTGCGCGATTTTCCCCAGCGTTTGGACGTGTTCCAACAGTCTCTTGAGGTCTTCCGGAACGACCCGCATCGCCACGCTTCCTGATGGCATGGAGTCGCCTGTTCGTGTGGTGATGGTGGAAGAAATGACCTCGCAGCGGATGGTGCCGCAGAAAGCTACGACCGACTCCCACGATTTCTGGAGTTCTGACTCTGCTGTGATCATTTCCAGCTTGTGACTTTCTGCCACGAAACGCTGCGATGAATCCGCGTATGCTGGCGTCAACATCGCGTACGATGCCCGTGGCGAACCCGAGAGTCCCGATGCCTGCATCATGGCTGGCGGCGGGGATACCCTCTTGGCCCTTTCGCAGCCCGTCGCCGCTAGTCCCAGACCTGCAAGAACGAAAGCACCAAATTTGCGATTCATGGCTCCCTCACTTGCAGTCCCAAGTGGACTGCCGCAGCATACCTCGAATCTGCTCCATTCTGCATGGGCCCACCGCTCTCACAAAAGCTTAGACGCCAGGCTGTGCGCACAGTTCCTCGATGCAGCAGAACCTTGGCTGTGAGTGGACTTTAGGTCAGCCAGATTTCTCCTTGACGAATTCCATCGGCATGGTATACTGCGCTCTAGGTAATACTGTGAAAAGATCAAGCGCGGCAGATACTCTGCCGCGTTTTCTTTTGCGAACCTGCTCCCTACTTTCGATGAGCACCCCAGTTCGCATCGTTTAGAATCAATCACTTACGAATCGCAAATTTTGTAAGCGCTTTGTTTTGACATTCATACAGAATGCCCCCCGGGGTGGGTGTAGCTCTGTCTCACGGAATTCAACCTAACAGGTGGTCATAACTCACTTAGAATCAACACTTACAAAGCCACCTCACAACTATTGATTCTAAACCATTTACGTGGACAGCTAAATCCTTTAGATGCAACACTTACGAAGAAACCGGAGGGTGGGGGGCACACAGAGCCTGTCGCGCCGACAGTCCGCCCCAACGCACACAAATCTCCTACTCACGGCTTTATTGAGATTTGGCGTTTCGCTCTGGGGTTCGGCTTACTTGATCTCGACGTCGGTTCGTGTGGTGAACGCCAGTCGCGTTTCTGCGGGAAACTCGATGTCCTTCTTGCCCGTCGCTGCAGCGCCCGCAGTGCCGGCTCCCGCGCCAGCCGCCGCTCCGATGGCTGCGCCCTTACCACCGCCCGCCAACGCGCCAATGACAGCGCCTCCGGCCGCGCCCCCACCGATAAACCCGGCGTCGCGCTTGCCCTTGCCTTTCTCGCTTCTACCGGCGGAGCTGGTCGCAAAGGTGTACTCTTTGCCGTTCACCGTCACGGTGCGCAGATGCAGGTACAGTTTCGCGGGCGTCGAAAGCCGTCCCGAAGCCTGCACGGCGCTGACCGACAACTTGACCGGGGAACCTTTTGGGATCACCACTTTGCCGCCGACGGTCACGTCCTTGGCAACCGATCCGGTGACCGGCTGGCCGACTTTCGCAGTCTTGGAACTGACAGTCTGGTCGGTTACCACAGAAATGGCCGTGCCCTTGGGAACCGTCCCGCCAGCCATCGATAAGGCTGGCACCAGGAACACGACCGCGAGAAAAATGGCAAATGCACGAATTCGAGAATTCATCTCCGTCACCTCAAACCTCAAGTTGGGGCTGTAAATAAAATTCTAACAGAACAAGACTTTCTAGGCGTGGAAATGCCCTGCCGTGGGGCGCTAAAGATGAAACATCAGCTCGTCGAAGCCTGGCGATTTCGTCTCGACGTACATGTTGTCAATCAATCGCATCTTGCCAATGAAGGCCGCGAGAAGCACATAACACGCTCTGGTGATTCTCACGACCGGCTCGAAGGACTCGGCATCGACGATCTCCGCGTAATCCACCGCCGCGAGCCGTTCCGCGCCAATCGCACGGTGCAGCACGGATTGCAACTGCAGCGCGTCGCGCACTCCTGCGGCGAGTTCGCTTCTCGCTCGGTCTAGCGCGCGGTACAAAATCGTTGCGGCTTTGCGCTCCTCGGAATTCAAATAAGCATTGCGGGAGGAAAGCGCCAGGCCATCCGCTTCGCGGACAATCGGGCACATCACGATTTCGGAATCCAAATTCAAGTCGCGCGCCATTTGCGTGATGAGCCGCGCCTGCTGCGCATCTTTTCGCCCGAAGTACGCGAAATGCGGCTGCACAATTTGCAGCAGCTTCATCACCACGGTCGTGACGCCGCGAAAATGCCCGGGCCGCGACTTTCCTTCGAGCCTCTCGCTGAGGCCTTCGACATGGACGTAGGTCGAAAAATCTTTCGGATAAATTTCCGCCGCTTCGGGCGCGAACAGCGCGTCCACGCCGGCTTGTTTTAACTTCTCGCTGTCGCTCTCAAACCTTCGCGGATATTTTGCAAAATCCTCGTTCGGGCCGAACTGTTTCGGATTCACAAAAATGGAAGCAATCAGCGGAGAGCATTGCTGTTTCGCTCTGGCGATCAGCGAGGTGTGGCCTTCATGCAGCGCACCCATCGTTGGAACTAGACCGATAATGCGGCTCTCCGCGCGCGCCTGCCGCGCCATCTCTTTCATCCACGCGATGGTTCGGATGGTTTCCACAAGCCCCTTAACACTTGTAGGGGCGCAGCACTGCTGCGCCCCAGTTGGCATCCCGGTAAGTCTAGCGATGTTTTCTTCCAAAAAACAAAAAGCCGACGAAAGGCCTATGCGCCCGCCGCCAGCGAGCGCTCGCGATAAAAATGCATCAGGTCGGTCAAGATTGGCTGCGCGCCAAGCTGCCGCAAAAGCGTCGTCACTTGCCCGCGGTGGTACGTTCCGTGATTCACCAGATGCTGCATCGATTGCCACAAGGGATTCTTATACACGCCGAATTTCAGCGTCTTGTATTCCATCTCGCGGTCGAGGTCTGCTTGCGTCAGCCCGCGCGCAAAACTCAGCAGCCTGGACTCGAACTCGTTCCAGCGCTCCTGCAGGCTGGAAACATCGTTGAATTGCGTCGTGTCCGGAAGAGAAGACGGCGAGCGTCCTTGAAAGCGTTCCAGCCACAGCCATTCGGCTCCATAGATATGCGCCAGCGTGTCGCGCACGGAGCTGAAGCTCGAGGCCATGGATTTCACGAACTGCTCCGCGGTGAGTTGGGAAGCCGCTTCTAACTGGCGATGATTCGCCCAGGCATTGTAGTCATAGAGGGTGCGCATCTCTTCCGGTGTCATGACCAGCCCCCCTTAACGAGTGGAATCCCTGCGCCGTTCAGCTCGCGATGGGAATGGTTTTGCGAAGCAAGGAAACCGCTTGTTCGCTTTCTACCAATCGCCGTCACTATTGACCGGCGCTTCCTTCTCCTCCTTCGCCGGCCGCAGTGCGTGGTACGACTCCGCATCGGAAGGAAATCCGCCGCTGCGCACGTCTTCGCAATACGTGCGCACCGCCGTCGAAATGATTTCTCCGACGTTGGCATACTGCCGCGCGAACTTGGGCGTCTGGTCGAAAGTGAGTCCCAAAATGTCGTGGATCACCAGAATCTGGCCATCGCAATCCGGCCCGGCTCCAATGCCGATCGTGGGAATGCGCAAATCACGGGTAATCTGCACCGCCAGTTCGCGCGGCACGGCTTCCAGCACCACGGCGAACGCACCCGCAGCTTCCACGGCGCGCGCATCGCGAATCAACTGTTCCGCCGCGTTCGGCGTCTTCCCCTGCACGCGGTAACCGCCGAGCGCATTCACCGACTGGGGCGTCAGCCCCACATGGCCCATCACCGGAATTTCCGCTTCCGTCAGCCGCGCAATCAGCTCAAGGCGGCGTTCCCCACCTTCGATCTTCACCGCTTCTGCTCCGGCTTCTTTCACAAAGCGCACGGCATTGCGCAGCGATTCTGCTGTGTCGGTGTGGTAGCTGCCGTACGGCATGTCCGCAACGAGCAGCGCGCGCCGCGTGCCGCGCCGCACCGCGCGCGTGTGGTGCAGCATATCGTCTAGGGTCACGGGCAGCGTGCTCTCATGCCCCAGCACAACCATGCCGACGGAGTCACCGACAAGAATCACGTCCACGCCAGCTTCATCGAGCAAGCGCGCGGTCGGATAGTCGTACGCTGTCAGGCAGGTGATTTTTTGTACTTTCGAGTGGGAGCCCGCAGCCTGATACTTGCGCTGCAGGAGATCGGGGACGGTAATTTTGCCGTTCCCAGGATTAAAAACGACACTCATGTTGGCCTCCGGTGCCGCTCCCTCCCTTTCTCAAAGACGACCGCAGAGCAGTCGACGGGATGCAGCCCTGTACCTTACATTCACAAAGGATAGCAAACTCGAATGCGAAGCACCACAGATTTCGATGCTTGCCTCACGCTCTCTTGGCTTGGGAACGGCCTTTCCATTGGGCGCCACGGCCGAACCAGTAGCGCACTGCAGAAACGCAAGTTGCATAGCCATAGAACATCGCAGCGACCGGAAGCGTCAGGGCCCAGGGCCAGGGGAGGCCGTAAAATCGCACGGTCACCCCAAACGAGGCCGCCATTAGGGCAATGGTCGTATCCACGAACCACCAGGCTTCTCCCGGATAGGCAAAAAAGAGCACCCAGGGAAGCAAATAGGTTACGCAGAGACCTGCCAAAGTGGCGAGTAGCAAAAGGAAAGAATAACGAAGCTGCGTGAAGGCAGTGCGCGCGATGAGATCGCGAATTTCACCGAAGCTGCCATAACTGCGCAAGCTCACGCTCGCGCGAGTAAGGCCCATCCAGATTTTCCCGCTACTTTTCTTCACCGCGCGCGCGAGAGCGCAATCGTCGATCACTTCGTTTCGAATTGCTTGCATTCCGCCGATGCGCTCGAGAGCGGCGCACCGCAGCAAAATGCACCCGCCCGCGGCGCCCACCGTGCGTGCCTTCGGGTCCGCGATCCAGCTCGGCGGATAAAGCATGAGAAAGAAATACAAAAAGGGAGGAATCAGCAGGCGCTCCGGAATTGTCTTCGCCTGCAGCAAAACCATCAGTGAGGCGAGATCGAGCGAATTGCTTTCTGCGCGGAAGACCAAACGACGCAGCGTATCTGGTGCATGCACGATATCCGCGTCGGTGAACCAGAAAAAGTCAGGCACTTCGTCCCCCGCAGCCCGAATGCCTTCGTTCATGGCCCAAACCTTTCCCGTCCAGCCCGGTGGAAGTTCCGCCGCGGAATGAACAGCGATTCGCGCGGTTGCGCCGCACTCTTCCGCAGCTTTCCGCGCCAGCTCAGCTGTGCCGTCGTTGCTGTGATCGTCCACGAGCAGCACGGAAAACTCGCCGGAATAGTCCTGTTTGGCGAGGGAAATGATCGAGCGAGCGATGGTTTCCGATTCGTTTCGTACGGGAACGATCACTACCACGCGCGGCCAGCGGTCGAGGAGTTTCGGCTCGATTTTGTCTTCACGCAATTGCCAGAAATTTCCGCGCGCGAAAAAAAGATAAATCCAAATGGCCAGCGGGATGGCGGCGATAAGAGTCGGCGTCAGAGGCACGCGCTATTTTGCAACAGAACCAGTCGCCAGTAATCAGTTTTCAGCTCTAAGTCACGACATAATAGATTCGGAACTGACTGGGGCGCAGCAGTGCTGCGCCCCTACAAGGGGAATGCGAAGAGATGGCTTTCAAGCCAGATCTTCGGCGCGGATGGGCAAACGGCGGATTGGTTTGCCGGTGGCGGCAAAGATGGCGTTGCACACCGCGGGAGCAATCGGCGGAGTGCCGGGCTCGCCACAGCCGCCCGGCGCTTCGTTGCTCGGCACGATGTGAACTTCGACCTTGGGCATCTCGTTGATTCTGAGCATCTCGTAATCATTGAAATTGCTTTGTTCGACGCGGCCCTTGGCAATGGTGATCTGTCCTTTCAGCGCCGCCGTGAGGCCGTAGACAATTCCGCCTTCCATCTGTGCCGCGATGATATCGGGATTCACGTGACGGCCGCAGTCGACGGCACAAACGACGCGGTGCACGCGGACTTCACCGGACTTGCGATTGACGCTGACTTCGGCGACCTCGGCGACAAAACTGCCGAACGATTCGACGACGGCGATGCCGCGCGTTTGCCCAGCCGGAAGAGGTTTTCCCCAGCCCGCTTTTTCGGCCGCCAATTCCAGAACGCCGCGATGGCGCGGCGCGTTGGCTAAGAGCTTGCGGCGGAATTCGAAGGAATCTTTTCCGGCTGCCTTGGCAAGCTCTTCGGTGAAACACTCGGTGATGTAGCCATTCTGCGAATTTCCCACGGAGCGCCAGAAACCGACGGGCACACCCGTTTCCGTCAAAACGTATTCGACGAGGAAATTCGGGATGGCGTATTTACTGTTGGCCTGGCCTTCCACGGAAGATTCGTCGATTCCGTTTTTGACGGAGCCAGGAAAGAAGCGCGACATAATGGAAGGGCTGACGATGCGGCTCTTCCACGCCACGGGCCAGCCGTCGGAGTCGAGCCCTCCCGTGAGTTTCGTGTATGCTGCGGGGCGGTAGAAATCGTGCTGCATATCGTCTTCGCGCGACCAGGTCACCTGCACGGGCGCGCCAGAGGCCTTCGAAATCTCGACGGCTTCGGCGACAAAATCCTGCTCGGCGCGGCGGCCAAATCCGCCCCCAAGAAAAGTAGTGTGTACGCGAACCTGCTCCGGCTTCAGGCCAGTGAGTTTCGCGCCAGTGTTTTGATTGAAGGTCTGGAATTGCGTCGGCGCGTAGATGTCGCAGTCATCGGTTCGAACGTCCGCGGCGCAGTTCATCGGCTCCATGGTGGCGTGGGCGAGGAACGGAACTTCATAGCCGGCCTCGACTTTTTTCGCCGCTCCCGCGAGCGCCGTTTCCACGTCACCATCTTTGCGCGCGATGGCGCCTGTTTTTTCGGCATTTTCCAGATAGAGCTTGCGAATCGATTCCGAGGAAACGGACGCGTTCGGACCTTCGTCCCATTCGATTTGCAGCGCGCGGCGTCCTTCCATCGCGGACCAGGTGTTGTCCGCGACCACGGCGACGCCAGAGGAAATCTGGAGGACCTGCTTCACGCCGCGGACCGCTTTTGCCTTCGTTGCGTCAAAACTTTTGACCTTTCCGCCAAAAACGGGACAGCGCGCTACGACCGCATATTGCATATTCGGAAGCCGCACGTCGATGCCGAAACCCGCCTTTCCATTACTCTTCGCGGGCGTATCGAGGCGCTTCACGGGCTTGCCGATGTATTTGTAGTTTTTCGGACCTTTCAAGGCAGGATTGGCGGGAACGGCAAGCTTAGCGGCTTCTTCGACAAGCGCGCCGTAATTCAACCGCTTGTTCGTCGCTGTGTGAACGACGGCACCGTTTTCCGCGCGGCACGCGGACGGATCGACGTACCACTGCTGCGCCGCGGCAGCGATCAGCATTTCGCGCGCAGCCGCGCCCGCTTTTGTGAGCGGTCCCCAGGAGGCACGGACACTGGTGCTTCCGCCGGTGCCCTGCACGCCGAAGAGCGGATTGAAATAGGCTGGCGCGGCGGGAGCGAATTCGGTTTTGATTTTTTTCCAGTCGAGTTCGAGCTCTTCGGCAAGTAGCATCGCCAGGGAAGTGACCACGCCCTGACCCATCTCGGACTTGTCGATCATCAGCGTGACCGTGTCATTCGGCGCGATGCGCACCCAGGCATTGAGGCTTGCTGGCTCTGAAGGCGGACCTGCGGCAAGCGCCTCATATTTCGACGGCAGATAAAAGCCGATGACGAGCGCCGTGCCGCCAGCGGCGCTCTTCTTCAGAAACTCACGGCGATCGAGCGTTCCTGCAGGGGACATGGAAGCCTCCGTTTCGAATCCGTTCTTATCAGGCTGCTCTGAAAACAGATTGCCAAATGGCTCAAGCCAAATCTTCCACGCGAATCGGCAAGCGGCGAAGACGCTTGCCCGTAGCGTTAAAGATGGCATTACAGATGGCGGGTGCAATCACGGGAACGGTAGGCTCGCCGATGCCGGTCGGCGCCTCGGTGCTGGGCACGAGGTGAACTTCGATCGGCGGAGCTTCGTTCATGCGGATCATTTCATAGTCGTTGAAATTGGCCTGCACAATGCGACCGCGCTCGACGGTAATGGCGTCCTTGACGGTAGCAGTGAGCGCATAAATCGCGGCGCTCTCCACTTGGGCGCGAACGCCATTGGGATTGACGGGGCGGCCGCAATCGACCGCGCACACCAGGCGTTTCACTTTGAGTTCGCCGGAATTCGCGGAGACTTCCGCAACAGCCGCGACATAACTATGAAAGGAGTAGAAAGCAGCGATGCCGCGGCCTTCGCCCTTCGGCAGCGGCTTGCCCCAGCCGGCTTTCTCCGCAGCGAGCTGCAAAACCCCTTTCAGCCGCGCCGTATCGAGTGGAGGGTAATCCGGCCCCTCACCAAATTGCGGAATTTTACGGGAGTCGCCGATGAGCTTCAGGCGAAATGAGAGTGGATCCTGACCAGCAGAGTGAGCCAGCTCGTCGACAAAGCTCTCCATGACGAAGCCGCTGCTGGAATGCTCGACGGAGCGCCACCACGCGCGCGGGGCGCTGGAATGGGCGAGGGTGTATTCGACGCGAATGTTGGGCGTGGCGTAAGGAATGGTGGCGCCGGTGCCGAATTCGCCCAGCCCCGGATCATCCGCGCCTTTCTGGCTCCACTTGGCGGCGATGGAAGTCGAGGTTTGGAAATGTTTCCAGGCGGCAAGCTTGCCTTCGCTGTCGAGCGCCCCTTGCAGCTTGTGATAGGAAGCAGGGCGATAGAAATCGTGCTGCATGTCGTCTTCGCGGGTCCACAGGACCATGACCGGTTTGCCGGAAGCCTTGGCGACTTGCGCAGCTTCCATCACGAAGTCGGCCTGGTACCGCCGGCCGAAGCCGCCGCCCATGAGCGTGGTGTGCACGATGACTTTTTCCGGCGGGAGCTTGGCGATTTCGGCGATCACGCCTTGGGCCCACTGCGGGCCCTGGGTGGGCACCCAGGCTTCCGCGCTGTCTGTCTGAATGTGCACGGTGCAATTCATGGGCTCCATGCAAACGTGAGCGGCAAAAGGCAACTCGTACACAGCTTCGAGCTTTTTTGAGGCGGAAGCGAGCGCGGCGTCGGCATCGCCATCGTTGCGCAGGGCTTTTCCAGGCTTTGAGGCATTCTCGAGGAATTGCTTGTGCAGTTCCTCGGAGGATTCGTTGGCAGCCGCACCTTCGTCCCACTTCACTTCGAGCGCCTTGCGGCCCTGGATGGCGGCCCAGGAATTGTCGGCCAGTACGACGACGCCACCCGAGGTAGAAGCGCCGCGGCCGCTGGTTTTGATTTCCAGAACATCGCGCACGCCGGGAACGGCCTTGGCTTTGGTGGCGTCAAAGGAAGCCACTTTGCCTTCGAAAACGGGGCAGCGGGCAATCACGGCATAGAGCATGCCCGGGACGCGCGAATCGATACCGAATTTGGCCGAGCCGTTGGATTTCGAAGCCGCGTCGAGGCGGTGCACCTCGTGACCAACGATGGTGAAGTCGTTGGGATTTTTTAGCGGGACAGTGTGCAAGTTGGGAACGGGGAGCTGCGAGGCCTCGGCGACGAGCTCGCCAAAGCGGAAAGACCGCTCGGGATGGCCGTGCACGACGTAGCCGTTTCTTGCTTTGCAGGTATCCGTGCCGACTTCCCATTTTTTCGCCGCGGCAGTGATGAGCATTTCGCGAGCGGCGGCGCCGGCCTGGCGCAGAGCAAGCCAGGAATCTTTGACGCTGCCACTGCCGCCGGTGCCGAGATCATAAATTTTAGGATTGGTGGGCGCCTGCTCAATGTGCACCTGCTTCCAATCGACGCACAGCTCTTCGGCGAGAATCATGGGCAGCGAAGTGTAAACGCCCTGGCCCATCTCCGACTTTCCGAGGACGAGGGTGACGCGATCATCGGGAGTGATGCGCACCCAGGCGTCGAAGGGATTGACAGGTTTCTGTTCCTGGTCCTGCGCTTGATCGGCGAACGCACTGGGAGACAAGTGGAAGCAAATTACCAGCGCGGCTCCGCCAGCGGCCCCGGTCTTTAGAAATTCACGACGGTTTACAACGGAAGCGGTTGCCATGGGACACCTCGAAACGGATTGCGAAAGAGCTGCTGGAAAAACTATGCGGCGGAATGAGCCTTGCCACCCTGCATGGACGCGGCGCGGTGAATGGCCTTGCGAATGCGTTGGTAAGTTCCGCAGCGGCAGATGTTGCCGCTCATGGCGTCGTCAATATCGGCGTCGGTAGGGTTGGGCTTTTTGGAAAGCAGCGCTACGGCGGACATAATCTGCCCGGACTGGCAGTAGCCGCACTGCGGAACGTCTTCCTCCATCCAGGCTTGCTGGACGGGATGGCTGCCATCGGCCGAGAGGCCTTCGATAGTGGTGACTTTTTTCCCGGCAACGCTCGAAACGGGCGTGATGCAGGAACGCGTCGCTTCGCCGTTGATGTGGACAGTACAAGCTCCGCACAGCGCCATGCCGCAGCCAAACTTCGTGCCGGTCATGTTCAGCGTGTCGCGGAGCACCCAGAGCAGAGGCATGTCCGGGCTGACGTCGACGGACTGGGACTTGCCGTTCAAAGTGAAACTGATAGCCATGGGGACCTCCTAGAGCAGGCCACTATCCTACAACAAGTCGCGGCCAAGATGAAAATCTGCCGAAACCGGCGCAGGCAGCCGTGACCCTGGCAAGCATGAGAAACCTCAACACCCAGGGGCGCGCTCAAGGAGCGCTAGGCAGTTCAGACGTTACAGTATCTCAGGCGTGAGCAGGATTAATTCCCCGCGACGGCGGCGGGCCTCCGTGGGGCTTCCGGGACTTTTGGCCTTGGCAATTCCGGTTCGACGCCGCGCCAGCCCACGGGGCGGCCGTGGACAGCTTCCTTCACCGAGCGGAAGAGCACCACGTACATCAGTTGGCGGTAATAGAAGCGTTGCAGAAGCACTGGGACGAGCAAGGTCCAATCTTCTTTGCGCTCGAGGGCGAACGCGAGGACGCAGGTGAAGACGTCAATCAGCAAGAAACCGAGGAAGAAAAACACGGAGCGAAGCAAGTCGTCGGTTGTCGCATGAATCGTGGGCAGCCAGGAAAGATGCAGCTTTTCCAGGGCCCAGAGAGCAACCGAGCCAAGGAACAACAAATCGATAACAGGAGAAATAAGCGGCAGCGCAAGTTGAAACACGAAAATGTTCGGCAGGGCAATCCAGCCGAGGGTGCCGTACTTTGGGCGGAAGAGCGTGCTGCTGTGCTTCCAAAAGGATTGCAGCGTGCCAAACGTCCAGCGGAAACGCTGGCGGATGAGCTGGCCCGGCGTCTCCGGCGCTTCCGTCCAGGCAATGGCCTCTTCGTCGTAACTGACGCGCCAGCCGAGACGGCGAATCGCAATGGTGACGTCGGCGTCTTCGGCCACGGTGTCCGCGGTGATGCCGCCGGCAGCATCGATGGCTTTTTTGCGCCAGGCCCCGAGAGCGCCGGGGACCACGGTGATGCAGTTCAGGAGGTCGAAAGCGCGCTTTTCCATGTTCTGGCTGGTGATGTATTCGAGCGCCTGCCAGCGGGTCAGCCAGCGGGAACGGTTACCGACCTTCACGTTGCCTGCGACGGCGCCAACGGTGGAATCCGAGAAACGACGGACCAGCTTGCGGATGGCATCCGGTTCGATTTCCGTGTCCGCGTCGATGGTCACCACGATTTCGGTTTTGGCTTGAGACATGGCCACATTCAGAGCCGCCGCTTTGCCGCGATTGACCTGATGGATGATGCGCACACAGGATTCACGCGAGAAATTGGCGTCCAGAAGCTCGCCGGTTTTGTCCGCGGAACCGTCGTTCACGACGATGATGTGCAGATCCGGATAATCCGAGAGAAGGACCGAGGACACCGTTTGCACAATTACGTTCTCTTCATTGTGCGCGGGAATCAGTACGGTCACGCCGGGCAAGGGCTCATGGATCTCCGGACGATCCGGGCGCAACTTCTCGATGAGCGCGAGAATGCCGATGATCAGCGTGCGGCCGCTGACGAGGATAATGCCCAGGATGAAAGTCGTGGTAATCAACACCCAGAACCAGTGATAAATGCCGAAGATGAATCCGTCGGCCCGAGCCTCAAACTGTTCTTCGGGAGAAAGAGGCAACATCACCTGGGCGCGCGTTTTGCCGATCAGATCGGGCACGGAGACAAACTCATATCCTTCGCCGCGAAGGGCATCGATGAGCTGCGGGAGGGCGAGGACGGTCTGGCCGCGGTCGCCTCCACCATCATGAAGGAGAATGATGTTGCCCTTGGGAGCTTCGCGCAAAACGTTCTCGACAATTTTTGCCGCGGGCAGGGGGACGCCCGGCTTGAGCTGTCTCCAATCGTTTGGATCCACCTTCTGGCCGATGATGATGTAGCCCATATCCTGCGCGGTGGGAAGGTGCGCCACCTCTTCGGCAAATTCGGGCTGGTGGTCGATGCCATAGGGCGGGCGGAAGAAAAGGGGTTTCACGCCAAGGACGCTTTCGATCAGGCGTTCAGTGAGGTTGAGTTCCCAGCGAATTTGGGTGGTGGAGAGATTGGGGTTTTCCCAGTCTGGATGAGAATACGTGTGATTGCCAATTTCGTGGCCTTCCGCGTATTCCCGGCGGAGAAGCTGCGGCCACTTGTTGGCATCCAAACCAATGACGAAAAAAGTCGCCGACACATTTTTCTGTTTCAGAATGTCGAGAATCTTGGGAGTCCAGGTCGGATCCGGCCCATCGTCGAAGGTGAGGGCGAGTTTTTTCTTTGCCGCCCCGATTTGGTCGATGTGGTAGGAGAGCGGGTAGGCATCGTACTTTTCACTGGTGATGAGATCGCTTGCAGGGTCGTAGGTAAAGGTCCGGTGGCCGCTCTTGGGAGTGTCGATGAAGTGCCAGACATCGCCATCCCCATCGAGGATCAAATCCGGCCCAGGCGGAAGGTCGGCCAACTTTTGCCGCACGGCGTCGTCCGGCCGGGTGGCATCCCAGACCGGCCACACGGAGGTGTCGGCTGAACCCAGGCGCCATAAAGCGGTACCCTGCACTCCCAGGCGTTCGCTCGCGCGGAGCTCGTTGTAAGCGGTCACGGCATCGAGCATCCACACCTGGTGCACGTGATCGTGTTCGTCGTAATAGGAGTAGTGCGGATTGAGAGCCGCGGAGTCAAACTCCACCTGGGCCTCGCCGGCGGCGCAAACGCCGGCAGGTGTGGTTTTGTCACAGGATTCGTAGGCGTGAAGCAGTGCTTCCTGAATGGTCAGCGACTGCGCCGACTCCTTTGCTTTCTTGGCGTTGTCCGACCAGTCGTAGGCGTAGCTGCCAACGGCCACGATGATTTTCCGCGCGGGCACTTCCTCCATCACTTGCCGCAGGTTTTCAACGTACCAGTCCTGGGAAGCAACGGGACCCGGGGGCGAGGTCTGCCAGTGCTCGTCGTAGTTCATCAGCACGATGGCGTCGCACTGCTTGGCAAAGAATTCGTAATCGTAGGCATCGTCGCGCGCGGGGAGGGCCATCATGAGCTTCAGGCCCACGGAATGCAGCGCCGGTTCAAGCTCGGAGGCGAACTGCCGGAAGTACGCCTGGCTGGTGTCGGGAACTTCTTCGAAGTCGACGACAATGCCGGCCTCGTGGAATTCCACCGCGAACTCCACCGCGTCGTGCACGAGTCTTTGGCGGGCCTCGGTGCTCGCCAGCAATTTGGCCATTTCCTCGACGCGCCATTGGAGACCATCGTAGTTGTTGAGCAGACCCATGATCGGAAGCTCGACGGGGGGATTGAGAGACTTCATCCACTGGTGCAGCTCGTCCTCTTTGAGCAGGGCGACGCCTTCCGACGGAGAAGCCTTGACGCGATCCTGGCCGTGCTCGTAATCCACGATAGTCAACGCGCCATCCGCAGAGACGGCGTGCAGTTGCTCCGGAATGAGAAGGTCGATCTCCCGGTAATGCTTCTTCAGCGAGGCGAGACTGTTGGGATCCCAACTGACGAAAAAGGCGGCACGCAGGGGATCGTAACTGGCAGGCACAGCGCCGAGGTTGGCGATGCGGCGGTGGCGCCCTTCGCGCGCCGGAAGGGGCTTCTTTTTCGGTTTGAACGCATGGTAGCCGGGTTTTGTATCGGGCAGCAGCCCTGCGGGCAACTCGACGCTGACGGCGATGGTCACGAAGAAATACGCCAGCAGCACCGTGAGCAGTGCTCCGGTAATCTCCAAGACGCGGCGAGTGCGGCGCCAGCGCACACGCTCCGCGTCGTAAAAGATGGGACGGCGTTCCTTCATGAATCTTTGCAACCTGGCGGGATGGCAGGGAAATCGACTCCATGCTGGGTAGAGTCCTTCCGCGCGATTCCGTCCGCTCTATTGTAAGATGCGTTCCACCGATGAAGCGAATTTTCTCGAATCCGATTTTCGCGCTGACAGCGGGCTTGTGCCTGCGTCTGTTTTTCGTGCTGAAATTTCCGGGAACTTCCGGCGATACGGCTCTTTACGAGGAAATCGCCACCAACTGGTTGAAGCATCATGTATACGCGATAAACGTGCATGGAACAATTACCCCCGTCGACATCCGGATGCCGGGATATCCCGCATTTCTGGCCGTGATCTACGCGCTCACGGCGAGGATCGGAGAATCCGCCCGGCTGTGGGTGATGCTCGCGCAGATTGGAGTTGATCTTCTCTCCTGCCTGGTAATCGCTCGGTTGGCGAAGCTTTTGGGCGAGGCAACGGAGGACGCTCCAAACAACAGGCGAGTTTATTTGGTTGCGCTGTGGCTCGCTGCTTTGTGCCCCTTCACGGCGAACTACACTGCCGTTCCACTGACGGAAGTCTTTGCCACGCTCTGGACCGCACTGGCGTGCTGCGCGCTCGTGATTGCGATTCGGAGAGTGAAACAGCCGGGTTTTCTGGCGAAACATTCTCACTTGCCCCTCAGTAGGAGTGTGAACTACGCGGCATGGGGAGCTGGCTGGTTTGTGGGGGTAGGGACGCTATTTCGCCCCGAAACTCCGTTGGTGCTGATCGTTGCGGCCGTGGTGTTGGGCGTTTTGTTTCTTCGTCTCGGAAGTTGGCGGCGATGGTTCTCCGTCAGCCTGGCGATGGGTCTCGGCTGCCTGATGGTTCTTTCTCCTTGGACACTGCGCAACGTGGTGACACTGGGCGAGCTGCAGTTTTTTGCGCCAAAGTATTCGACTCTTCCCGGCGAACTCGTGCCTTATGGTTTCATGGCATGGGAAAAGACGTGGCTGTACCGCGTGCGGGATTGTTACCTGGTTCCCTGGAAACTAAATGAGGAGGCCATCGAAGTCGACTCGATTCCCGACCGTGCGTTCGATTCCCCGGAAGAAAAGCAGCGCGTCGCCGCCATTCTCGAACAATACAACCAGGATTTGACGCTGACGCCGGAAGAAGATGCTGCCTTTGGCAAGATTGCGCGGGAACGCAACGCGCGACATCCGCTGCGAACCTTGCTGTGGATTCCCGCGGCACGCGCGGTGGCCATCTGGTTCACACCGCGCATCGAGCTGCTACCCATTTCTGGAAACGTGTTTCCGCTGGCGGAAATGCGTGAAGAAGATCCTGAGGACCAGGAATTCACGATCCTGCTCTTCTTGCTGAATATTTTTTACATCGGCCTGGCGGCCCTGGGCGCGATGCGATTCTGCCGTTCGCATGCTGCCGCGTTGCCTGCGTTGACTTTCCTGATTCTTTTTACGTTGCTTCGCACCGTGTTCCTGACCACGCTCGAAACCCCTGAGCCGCGGTATGTGCTGGTTTGTTTTCCCGCCTTGATCGCGCTGGGAGCCCACTTCTTGGCACGCCAACCGGATCCTCAGAAGCACACACTTTAGCCACTCTCTGCTCTCTTGCTCCAGGAAGGGCACAGACGGCAGCCTGCGCCGCTATTGCTCCTCGAAAGGCTCGGGATGAATCGTGACGCGGTAGATTTGCTGAAACTTTTCTTTCACGCGGTCTTCCAGCGCCGCGGTCACATCATGCACTTGCGTGATGGGCAATTCACTTTTCATGGTGCAGTGGCACGAGACAAGGATGTGATGTTCTACTTGGCGCACGCGGACGTCGTGACAATTGAGCAGCTCATCGAACTCCATCCGAAGGTGATTCAGGAATTCCTCAATCGCGCTCGAAAGTTGCTTCATTTCGTCAATGCCTGCGTCTGGCGTGGCGATATGCCGCCCGAGCGGCTCGATATGAATGTTAACGTCAATCGCTCCGTCGCGCAGCTCGCGGATCTTGTCTTCCAATTCACTGGCTTGCCGATGGGCCTCGCGCAAACTCAGGTTTTCCTCGACTTCGAGGTGCAGCTCGATGAAAAGCCGGCCATCCTGCTGAAGCGCATGCACATCGTGAATCGCCAGTCCCATGCGTTGCGCTGCTGCGCGAATCGCTTCGAAAAGATGCTCGCCCTGCGGCGCGCGAGGCTCTGCGTGGACCATCACGTCGGAGGGAACAATCTCGCCAATCCGTTTCTCGATGGCGTCACTCAGCGCGTGCACCTGCGCGAGGCTGGCGGTGCGCGCCACGCTGACGGTGGCGTCCACGAAGTGGCGGTTGCCCGCACGGCGCACGCGCACGCGGTCTACATCGAGCACGCCGTCCATGCGGGCAACGGCGCGGGCAATTTCCTGCTGCAAGCCTTCCGGCGCGGCGTCCAGGAGCGCGTCCAAAGTGCGGCGTCCGAGCTGCGAACCAACCCACAGAATCACCGCCGCGACTGCCAGCGCGGCGAGCGCGTCTGCGTAGATCAGCCACGGCAGATTCCACGTCTCGCCGGTCCACACTAGACCGATACCGGTGATGACGACAATGGTGCTCCACACGTCGGTCGAGAAATGGAGCGCGTCCGCTTCCAGCGCCTCGCTTGAATATTTTCTAGCGACATGCCTCAGGGCCTGTGCGCGAGTCAGGTCGATGGAAAGGGCCGCGAGCAGCACGAGAATCGCCATCACACTCGGCTGGATATGCACGCTGCGGAAAAACAGACGGCCAAATGCTTCATAAATGATGTAGAGAGCCGTTAACGCCAGCAGGCCGGTCTCAACGAATGCCGAGAAATTCTCGAACTTTCCATGACCATAAGGGTGCCGCTCGTCGGCCGGCTGGTCCGACATCCGAATCGATAGAAAGGTAATAATGGCGGCAATTAGGTCCAAACTGGAATGCAACGCCTCGGAAAGCACGCCCAAGCTCCCCGTCCTGACGACCAGAAAGGTCTTGAGCGAAACCAGGAGAACGGCAGAGCCCACACTTAAGAGCGCGGCACGCTTCTTCTCCCGGCCTTCCTCGATCTGAGCGAACGCTTCCATCGCCAGTCTAGACTACCTTAGATTATCTTTTCCGGTCTGGCTCATGGCGACGAGCGCCAAGAGTGGAACTTTTACTTCGCTGGGGTCATCGGGGGCGGGGGCAGGAGCGGGAGCCGCTTGGCTTCACCGCGCGTGCCTCGCACTTCCAGTTCGTCGAAGAGCAGTGAGGGTGCAACGACGGAAGCGGGCAAGCCGCTCTGTGCCGAACCGAATGCGCCGAGAGCTGTGCCCGCGAACCCGTTGATCTGGCTCTGCATATAGCTGTAAACAAAACTGTCGTTTCCGATGCCGGCGATGTTGCGCAAGGCACGCGTGTTCAATCCAATGATGCGCGAACCACGAATCATCTCTTCACGCCCGGTTTCCGGATAGACACGGTAGACCACCAGCGGCAGACGGTCGCCCGTTCCAGCGCCTCCCGCGAGACTCGCCAGCAGCTCGGAGAAATCCTCTTGATGGAGCAGGCTCAGCGCCGGGTTGTCCATCTCGCGAACGACTAAGCAGTACTGCTCGCGCTCGGAACGCCTTTCCGCGCGGCATGAATCCAGAAACTTCTTCTTCAAATCAGCCGGAGAGAGATGTTCAGTGGAAGTCAAGATCAAGTTGCTCATGGTAGGCTTGGCATCGTTGAGAAATGCAGCGCGCCCGTGGCCGTTGGATTGGTCGAAGTCCGATCCCGGGCGGCGGGACATCAGCTCGCCTTTCAAGATGCCGTTCTCCACCAGCGTGACTTTCTGCGCGCGGACTCCTTCATCGTCCACGCTGTATCTACCGATGAGCGAGGCGCCATTGGACTCCTTCGCGCCCGGATCATCCACGACCGTCACACTTGGCGGCAAAACGCGCGCCCCAAGCCGACCCAGCCAGTCGCTCTTTCCGCCCAGCCCGCTCAACATCTGCTCCAGGACCGGGCTGAAAGAAATCGGCGGCCGCGCACCGTTGACCGCCGGCCCCAACACTTGCGCAAGGAGCGACGCCGCCGCGCGCGCCTCGAAAAGAACAGGGCCGGTGTAGTCCTGCGCGGGTGGCGCGGCTCGCAACGCCATCAATTCCGTGCACGCAACATTCAGGCCCTTGCGCACAGTGTCCGCGCCCGGCAAATCGGCCGGGCGCGATGCATACGTCGCGTAATAATGATTCACGGGCACGCCATCGTCCGCGACGGCAGCCATTCCTACTTCAATGGCGGCGAACCGGCGATTCTGTCGAATCTCTGTGCCCTCGCTGGTGAGCAGGTATTCGGTCGCGTAAACCAAGTAATACGTGACGCGCGATTCGTGAACCTCAGAAAACGCGCGCATTACCGCGGAGGTATCGCGCGCTTCCTGTTCCCAGTTGCGGCCGGCCCAGTCGGGCGTCTCCAGCGGTTCGATGAGCTGCACTGGGTCGGCTCTCGAAAAATCATCGATGTCCGATTGGCGCGCCAGACTGCTCAGGTAACCCTTCTTCTTCGAATATGCGTCGACTGCTTCCTTAAAGGCCTGATCCGTGGCAATCCAGAGATCCTGACGGAGGGAATCGTAATCGCGGTCGATGCCCACCGAACCAGTCGGCCCGATGAACAAGCGCGCACCTTCATCGCTCACAAAATTCGAGCTGTCCAGCTTGTAGCTGCCCACGCGCGCTACCACGTTCATGAAGCGGTTCCGCGTGTGAGTGCTGGTGAGAAGCGAGCCAAATTCCGCCACAACTTCGCGAACATCCAGATCCAGCAGGCGGTATTCGACATAATACGGGCGCACGGGCTGCTCGATGCTTGGGATTTTCAATTCCAACCGCGCCTTAGAGCGCGCCATTTCATCGCGCATCGCTTGAAGCGTGTGATCGTTATCTTGCTGAGCCGATGCCCCCGCTGCTGTCCCGCAGCTCAACGCTGCCAAAAGAAAAGCCATACCCACGATACTTAATGCGCGAATCAAATCTGGCCTCCCGTCTTGACCACGTCATGCGCGGGCGGCGGCAGGATCGGCGGCCGGTCCGTGGAACTTTCTTTTTTCTGTACTTCCAATTCCGAGGTAAGAATCGCGGGCGATGCGGCAGCCACAGGAACAGAGCCCGATTCCGCACCGCAATAGCCGTTGAACACTTCCGGCGTGTCGCCGGTGGCCACAATCTTCGTCAGCGCAGCCAGCGGCGTGCCGACGATGTCCACTCCGCGCACCAGTTCGTCGGGCCCCCCGTCGGGAAAAACCTTGTAAACGACCAGCGGCAGCACCTGGAAGGCCTGCGGCTGCCCGCGCCCGGTAAAAGTGAATCCGCCGGCGATATCGTCGATCAGCAGACCATACGGCTTGCCTTGCGCTTTGATCAGTTCGATCAGTTCTGCTCGAAGCTGCGCGTTGGTGAGCGTCTTGCTGCTTTGCACGATTAAGTTGCCTTGCCGCGAAACCGGCGTGGCGCCGAGCTGTCTTCGGCCATGTCCATTGGAATGCGGAAAACCCACGAGTGGCGAACGCGACATTTCAAAGTTTTTCAGCACGCCGTGATCCACCAGAGTGACGCGCTGTGCCGGCACCCCCTCATCATCGAACTGGTAGTAGCCCAGAAGATCCTGCGTTCCGAGTCTCCTCATCGTAGTATCGTCGGTGATGCTCAGAAATTCCGGCAGAATCTGTTCTCCGACTTTTTTCGAGAAGGTCTGCCCCTCGGTTACGTCTTTTTGCCGGTGCCCTTCGGCGCGGTGGCCGAAGACTTCGTGGAAAAAGACCGCGGCGGCGCGGCCCGTCAAGAGCGCCGGGCCTACGGTCGGATCGTTGATCGGCGCCGCGACCAGCCCTTCCAATTCCTTGCGCATGGTCGCTTCCGCGACATAGACGGCTTTGTCGTCAGGTGCATCTTTCGGGTCTACCCAATCAAAATTGTAATAGCGGTCGATGTCCATTCCATCGGGAGCTTTCCCCTGGATGAAAAGCTCCAGCCGGTAGCGGATCTGCCCGAATTGCAGTTGTGTGCCTTCGCTGGTGACTTGAAAAACGTTTTGCGCTTGTGCGCTGAAGGTCACGATGGAATTGATGATGGCGGCGGATTCGCGAAAGGCCTTGGTATACGCGCGCACGTTTGCTTCCCAGGGTTTGCGGTCCACGGCGATGGAAACTTGCGGTCCGATGTAGCTGCGCGGCGCTTCGCGCGAAAAATCGGGCGCGCTGCCCTCCGCGGTTTCCACCTTGACTTCCTTTCCCGTCTTGATCTTGATGAGCGCCTCTTCAGCGGCACGATATTGTTTGTCCGTTTCCAGCCAGATTGCACGGCGGAGGACTTGCGGATCGTCGTCCAGCGGCACGGTGACGCCCGGCCCGCCGCTCTGCATTTGCCGCTCGCCCACTTTGTGGGTGTCATCCAGTTGATAGCTGCCTGTTCGAACTGAAACTTCCAGCCAGCGGTTGCGCGTTTCGTTGCTGTTGAGCAGCGCCCCATTCGAACCAGAAACGTCCACGCGCTGCGTGTCGGTAATCGTATAGCCCATGTAGTACGCTGGCAGATCTTGCGCGCTGAGGGTCTTCATCGAGCGCTCCAGCTCGGCTTGCAGCGCAGCCAGCAAGGGGGAGCGCTTTGCCTGGGCATCCGGCGGCGCGGCGGGCGCTGCCGGCGTGAAAGGTGATGCCAAATTCGCCAGCAAAGTCAGTCCATAAAGGAAAGGAATCAATGCACTGCGATTCGGATAGGTCAAAAGGTGCCTCACTCACTGTCAGACGGAACCGCGAAACACTCAGTTTACGCCATCGCATGGGGTGAACCAAGCGCGGAACACGCACGTCACCGCCGTTCAGACAACACTTCTTCGACGGCCCCGGGCCGCGAACCGTTGTATCTGGCGCGGTACGCCACCGCAAACGAAAGACCCCGGCAGAGTTAATCCACCGAGGTCCTATGCGCGCGATTACGTCAAATAATCGGATTAACCGCAGGCCTTGGGGTTATTCGGATTGCAGCCTCTCTGAACTGGCGTGCCCCCGCGTGTCAAACCGACACCCAACCCGACGCCGACTGCACCAACGACGATCCCAACCGTGCCCCACACGCCAAGATGGGCGCCCGCACCTGCCGCCGCGGCTGGCGCACCCGTGTCCGTATCCTTGCTGGAAGCCACGAGCAGGTCGAGCGTGGCCTGTTGCGGCGGCAGGGGTCCGGAATTATCTCCGCTGCGCACGCTGGTCATCTGTCCGGCTTTGACCAGCACGCAAACACCGGCCAGATTGCAGACCTTCACCAGACCTTCAAACACGATCACATTCATCGTGTTGTTCGCGTATTCCACAAAAAAATCGGTACCCACCACCCCGGCGACGCCTGCGGGCGTGCGCACTTCGAATTTCCCGTCGGGTTTGGCAATCTTTTGCGCCTGGGTTCGCAGTTTTCCGTAGGTCAGCTCCAGCTCGGTCTGTTGCGCTCCTGCGTCGTGCTTGACCACGTTGATGGATGAATCCGAGCCCACATTCAGCACCGAACCATCGTCGAGCGCAATGCGCGCGCGGGCGTTCACTTGCGTGTTGACCAGGTCTTGCCAATTCACAATTGTCTTCGCCGCGGCAGGAATAGTTTTCCCGCTGCGTGCAATGTTCACCGCCGGGATCATGCGAGAAACTTCACCGGCGCGCTGTCCCGCCGCTTGCGGGTCCGCCCAACTATCAGCAGGGAGGATGATCAACCAAGAAAGGAGCACGGCCAAACCAAGGGCACACGGAGACTTCTTCGTCATCTTGGACTCTCCTGAGAGTACTGCTTTACCTATCGTTGTTACTGGAGGGCGCGGGAAGTGTCAATCGCAAAGCCGGAAGCTTTGTCCACTCTCTACATGGCTGCATGGACACGAGCGTGCGGGTTCATTCCGCAAAATGGAAGAGGGTCGCAGCCATATCGTCTTGTTGCTCACATCCGGCCGAGAAGTTGTCCACCGCGGCGAAGACTTTTTCCAGCAACTCCCTCGGCGGAGTCAGCCGATTCTCGACGCACAACAGATACAAACGCTCCACTCCGAATTGCTCGCCATGAGTATCGTATGCATCAGTGAGCCCGTCGGTGCAGAAAAATACGGAGTCGCCTGGCTTTAGCTGGATGGTGAGATTCTCATAGTAGGCGTCCGGGAACAGCCCCGGCGGAATGCCGGAAAGCGCGAGCTGGCGGCACCCGCTTGCGGAAAGATGAAAAGGCCCGGTCATGCCTGCGCTGGCAATGTGCATCTGACGGGTGCGCGGGTCGAAGACGGCATACTGGATGGCCGCATGCCTCCGCGGTACGCCGCGAACCAGCAACCGGCGATTCATCGTGGCCAGAACGTCGCTGGGTGCGGTTCCCGTTTTATGTACGCCTCGTACCGTCCCCACAGCCAGAGCTGCATAAAGGGCCGCAGGTAATCCTTTGCCACAAACATCGCCAAGGTACAGGCCGATGTTTCCGTTTGACAACTCAAAATAATCCAGAAAGTCGCCCCCCACGGCAGCCATTGGCTGGAACTCATGCGAGATGATAACCGGGCCGGCATGCAGCGATTCCTCGGGCATCATTACGCTTTGAATCGCACGAGCCTCTTCCAGTTCCTCTTCTCTTCGTTTTTCCTGGGCTTGCAAGTCCAGCAGCGGAACAGTCGTATGCATTCGTCCGTCCGAAGGGGGAGCGTTACACCGGGAGAGGGAGTTGTTCGGTGCTAGAAAAGAGTCTAACAGAGCACGAGGTGCTGGGGCAGAAAAGCGGAGAGGATGTTGTTTCGTAATGCACGATCGGCTCGGTTCCTCTTGCAGGGGCGTTCACAGAGACTGACAATTGCGGTATGCGAGGCCTGGCCGTAATTCTTGTCGCTGCTGCCGTACTCTTCGGTGTCTACCACTACTATTTCAAGAAGATGCCGGTTACCGACGAAGGCACAGCCCCGACGCAGGCTATCAGTTTGACTGGCGTACGAAGCGATTTGCTGCAAATCGCTCAAGCGGAACGCGGCTACATCGCGTTGAACGGCCACTGTGCTTCTCTTGACGAGCTTATTTCCACGAATTCCCTCTCCGTGCCCCGCACTGGACGCGACGGATACACCTACGCGGTCGAATGCTCGGGCGGGGAATTCACGGCCAGCGCACGCCACCTGCCTGCGCCCGAGGGCTCCCCTATCCGCTACCCCAATCTGGCCATCGACGCCCACATGCAGATCGGTGAAATTGATTAATATGCTGCTAACGCGGCAATCCTAAACGGCAACCTGAGCGTGCTCTCCTCTATTGCGATTCGAGAAGGCGGAATCCGTATATTTTCATTCGTCGGCTATTCGGATTAAGTCGAATTGACATAACGATGCGAAGCGTATTGAATTGTTAAGCTGCTGCAGGAAGCACGCAACGATTTTCTTAAACCTATGAAGCGATTCCGCGGGTATCTTCAAACTTCGCATCTCAATCCTCTGCTGCCTGGGCTCTTAATGACGTTCGCTCTCTCCTCGCTGGCCCACGCCCAGGCGTCGTCAAGCATCACCGGGATGGTCTCCGATCCCTCCGGCGCACCCGTGCTTGCGGTCCAGGTATCCGCGAGAAACCTCGAAACTGGAGCTGCCCGCAGCGTAACGACAAACGAAAATGGACGTTATGAGATCTTGTCACTGCCCGTGGGACGCTACGAAATCAAGGCCACCAAACCAGGTTTCGAGGACTCTCTTCGAACCGGGGTTGAACTCGCTCTCGGCCAGGAGGCGAGCATCGATTTTCACCTGCAGGTCGGTTCATTGAACTCGGAAATCAAGGTCACGGGTGATGCTCCGATGATAACTACCTCGACTCGAAACATCTCCGGCGTTGTTGGAGAACAACAGGTGAAGGAGCTCCCTCTGAACGGGCGCAGCTACGATCTGCTTCTGCCCTTGAATCCGGGCGTAGTGAATTTCACTTCGCAAAAGACCGGCGGCACGGGGATTTCGAATTCGTCCACCGCCAACAATTTCGCTGTTTCCGGCAACCGCCCTCAGCAGAATCTCTTCTTGCTCAATGGAATCGAGTACACGGGCGCGGCAGAAAACAACATGCAGCCCGGCGGGACGAGTGGGATGCTCCTGGGCGTGGAAGCCGTGCGCGAATTCAACGTGCAGCGGGAGAGCTATTCTGCGGAATTCGGCAAGCGGCCCGGCGGTCAGGTGCTCATCGCCACGCGCTCCGGAAGCAATCAGTGGCACGGCTCCGCATTTGAATTTTTGCGTAACAATGTCCTCGACGCTCCCAATTTCTTCGATCAGGGCACTGCTCCACCATTTCAACGCAATCAGTTTGGGGCGTCTCTTGGCGGACCTTTCCAGGTGGATAAGACGTTTCTGTTCGCAAACTACGAGGGCTTTCGCCAGAAACTGCACCAAACCTCTGAGGCGTTCGTTCCCAGTGCGGCCTCGCGGGCCGCGGCTGCGGCCAGCGTTCAGCCGCTCCTGAATTTGTGGCCTACACCTGTCCCCGGTGCTCGGGATTTCAATGGCATTTCAGAAGTCTTCAGCAGTCCATTGCAAACCATTGGCGAGGATTTTGGAACCACGCGGCTCGATCACCTCTTTTCGCAGGAGGATTCGCTTGCGGCCGTCTACACCGTAGATGACGGCAACGACTTTACCGCTACGCCGCTCGACCCGCTCAGCTCGGACATCGTCACCCTGCGCGAGCAGGTTCTCAGCGTGGAAGAAACACGCATATTCTCTCCGGCGTGGGTAAATACGGCACGTGTCGGCTTTTCGCGCGCTGGCTATTTTTTCACTGGCGAACCGACGCCGGGAACTCCCGCTGCTTCCGTGCCCGGTTTTCTGCTGGGCAGGCCCGTTGGCGCCGTGGTGGTCGGGGGAAGCGCGGCGTCCAATCCACAAGCCGCGATCGGCTTGGCGGGAAGCAACAACGGCAGTAATCTACGAATCGCGCGGAATTTGTTCACCTATGAAGACAGGGTCAGCCTGACACGCGGACGCCATCAGCTTAGCTTCGGCGCCTGGTTCCAGCGCTTCCAATCCAATGAGACCCTCGCCCTCAGCCAGTTCGGACAGGCTACCTTCGCGAGTCTCCAGTCCTTCCTCCAGGGAACTATCTCTACGTTTCTTTTCGATCCGGCTCCCACGGAGATGAACTGGCGCTCGCTGTTTGCCGCGTTTTATGCCGAAGACATGATTCGACTGAGCCCGCGGTTCACGCTCTCTCTCGGCTTCCGCGACGAATTCTCCACGGGATGGAATGAAGCTCACGGCCGGGCGGCGAATTACACCTTCAGCGGCGGCGTGATTTCCACGCAACCTCACATCGGAAGTTCTCTCTTTATCGTCAACAACGCCAAGTTCCTGCCGCAACCGCGCATCAGCGCTGCCTGGAGCCCATTCAATCCTAAGACGGTATTTCGTGCCGGTTTCGGGATATACAACGACCTTCAAGACGCTCTCGGTTACCGCGCGGACCAGAACGCACCTTTCAACCCAGCCTATAGCATTGCGGCGCTGCCGGTTTCGCAGTTGCCGATCGATCCTTCCGCCACGGTGCCGGCGAATGCGAAATTGGTGCCCGGAGGAGTTCAACCAGACATGAAAACTCCGACGCTGATCTCCTGGTCGTTACGGTTCGAGCGCGAGATCTCTCCGAATACCGCGCTCACGATTGGCTATGTGGGTTCCCATGGCTACCACGAATTGATCGGCGGCGACGCGAATGAGCCCACCCCTACGATTTGTCCGGCTTCTCCCTGCCCTGCTGTCTACCCGGCAAATTTTCCTGCACCCCTTGCCGGGTCGCCAATTCCGGCAGGAACGTATTACATTCCTGCGGGCACGCCGAAGGCGAATCCTTCCTTGGCAAACACCTGGACCTGGTTCTCGCGCGGCGACAGTTCTTACCAGGCGTTGCAGGCGGAAATCCGGCGACGTTTCAGCCATGGACTCACTTTTCGCAGTGTGTATACCTTTTCGAAGACCCTTGACGACGGGGACTCACTGAACCAGACAACCGCCGGAAACGCTCCCGGACTCGCTTCCAATCCATTTAACTTGTCCGCCGACAAGGGCCTCGCTACGTTCCACGTGAAACATTTGGCAGTCGTTAATACGCTTTATACCTTGCCGTTCGGGCGTGGAACAAGATTCGCAAATCACCTCAGTGAATGGGGCAACGCATTGGTGAGCGGCTGGTCGGTGGCCGGCATTTTCACGGCGCAGTCCGGTTTCCCATTCACTCCCCAGTTGAGCTACAACCCGTCCAATAATGGCGACACGCGAAATCCGGTGCGGCCTTTTCTGAACCCCAATTTCACAGGCCCCGCAATTTTAGGAAAACCCTCTCAGTGGTTTAACCCCGGCGCTTTTCTGGCACCGCCACTCAACAGCGGATTCTATGGTGATCTCGGCAGAGATACGTTCATCGGGCCGGGGCTCGCCACCTGGGATTTCTCGGTCCTGAAAGACATCGCCTTTCGGGAAGGCTTAGGCCTGCAGTTTCGTGCGGAAATCTTCAACCTCTTGAACCGCGCCAATTTCAATATGCCTAATCTGATCGTTTTCACGCCCTCCGGGATATCCGGCACTGCCGGAGCGATCACCAGCACGTCCACGACTGCGCGGCAGGTGCAATTCGGGCTGAAGCTTCATTGGTAGATGAATTTCAGGGAACTTTCCCAAACGCTCCTCCGTACCTTCTAGTGCAAACGGTTCCCACAACACACTGCGCCTGATGGGCGCATCCAGAAAAGAAGGAGCAAAGTATGGACGGAGAATTGATTGGATTGGTAGCCGTGATTCTGGGGATGGGCATTCCCCTTGGCGCGCTTTACACATATTACCGCGTTCGAAAGCTGCGCAGCGAAGAGCGCCTCGCGGCCATCGAGCGAGGAGTTGCGATTCCCATGGAGCCGGAATTGAATCAGGCGGCGCGTTCCCGCCGCATGGGCATCCTGCTGGTTAGTGGCGCCATCGGCTATATCGCCGCGTTCGGATTGATCGCCCAAATCCAGGCGAATCGCGATGTTTGGACGGCCGCGGCGCTTGGAATTATTCCGCTGGCCGTGGGCATCGGCTATTTCTTTGATTGGAAGTTGATTCATCGCGACGTCCGCGCCTGAGCACAAAGAGGTCAGCGAGCGTTCCTAAGAAAAAAGGCCGATTGGTCCTTGCGTTTCTTGTGAAGAGCCGGTCCGCATTTCATCTGATTTCGAGCGGTGTAAACGTGTCTCCGCGCTTCACCGCCAGGCGGATGGGCCGCGGCGGCCCCTTTTTCGGGACGGTTACCTCGATCCATAATTCCTCACCCGCCTTGCGCCACGAAGGATCGACAGCGTGCTCCGGCAAAAAGAAATCCACTGGCTCGCTGAGGGCCGTTACCACTTCTCCAGTGCGTGTCTTCCATCGCGTCACGCGCAATCCTGTTGGCGTGGGAGCGGGACTCGCAACGAGGTGGCCGTTCTCGGCGTGCAAATATATGTCCCTCTGCTCACTCCAAAAATTGATTTGATTGCCTTTTGGCAGTTCCGCACTGTCGTAGACGCGATCAGCATTGACGCGCAACTGCACGCTCAAATACCGGCCGCGAATCGGCAGATTGGGATCGTACACCGCTGTCCGCGTCCAAACGCGCGGAAAGCGCGCGCGGTCGATTGCATATTTCGCGGCCAGGCTTGTGACAATTGCCAACTGCAGCACCGTCAGGATGATTCCCTTTCGAGATGCACTCATTGCGGTCCTCCCGCGACTCGCGCGACCAGCTGCCGCCGCATCCGCTCCAGCGCCCATCCACCGAACAAGAACAATACTCCGAGACCAATCAGGCTCGCCGAACGGCCCAGCTTATCCATGACGTCCGAGAAATAGAAAATGATCACGGTGAGCGCAAAGCCGGCGACTCCCAGGTTGATGCGCTCGCGCCGCCGCTCCAGCAATCCCCACCCCACCATCGCTAGCGCTCCGGCTCCGGCCCAAAAATATGGGCCGAGCGAATTCCACGCAAATAGAGGCAGATTTCCACCCGTATTATCATGCGTGGCGCGGAACGTTCCGATCACCAGAACCCAGACCGCCGCGATCGCATTTGTCCACGCCGCGCTCTTTCGCAGCACGAAGGCCAGCGCCAGCGGCGCGCAAATTGCTATCGCCCAGCCGGTGATGCGCAGCATAGCTGAAATGCCCGGCCGATTCTGCCAGCCCCACCATCCCCAGTTTGCGCGCCCCTCGGTAAAAGCCAATACGCCGATGGGCAACAGGGCGATTCCGCCAATCCACGCCAGCGCCCGCCGCGCCGCAGAATCTTCTGCGCCTGTTCTTGCGCACAAGTAGGTAATCGCCATCAGCAGCAATCCTTCGGTGAGCAGCCGATTGCTGACGGCAAAACCCTCGGTACGAACTTCCCACTCTCCGGCCAGCCACGCCGGCACAAGCAGCGCCAGCAGCGCTGCTTGTGTCCAATGCCGTAAAAGAAGCCAGCCCGCCAGCGCGCCGATGGCCCACATCAGGATCCCGCTCGGCCAGTGCTCCTGCAGATTGAAAATTTGCGCCGTCAGAAAAATTCCCGCGCCAACGCAAATCGTTCCGATCGCGTAGAACGTCGTTGACAGTGCGGAGAACCGCTTCTCCGTCAGAGCCCCGGCGAGAGGAAAGACTGCCACGAGAATAAGGACCAGCGTGAAACGCCAGGCCGGTGAGAGTTCGTCCCAATGAGCGGCCACAAACAGCAAGACTCCGGCGCAAAGCAGCACGCCGCCCAGCGCCACCGCCAGCAGCACCGGCCATCGCAAACGCTCGCTCGATCCTTGCGATTCTTCGAACGTTCGAATGCGCGCCGCCGTGCCCGCATCCACGACTCCGGCGGAAATCCAACGCTCGAGCTGTTTATCAATGGGATTTGCCACTTGAAGTCCTCCTCTTCATGGATACTGCTTCAACCAGCCCGGCGCGCCGGATTCGGGAAAGAAGCGCGCCTCGCCGCGGCGCGGAAACTTACGGTGTGCGCTTCTGGTCTGCGACCAGCACGCCGGCTTCGGCGTAATTCGTCGAGGAAACATCGTGAAACGAGACGTGAATATTCTCGCGTTTGGCCTTGCCCTCCTCGATCAGCACGTTCGTGACGCGTTCCGCGATTTTCCGTTTTTGCTCCGGCGTCCGGCCCTCGACCCAGGTTATTTGCACGTGCGGCATGTGGCCTCCGTAGAACGAGCGATTCCCGATATCTTGCATGCAAAACTCAGGCATTCTATCCGGCGCAATGGTATCCGCAAAGCCCGCCGCGTCCCTGTGCTAGAATTAGCTACCCATGCATCCAGCGATTCCTCACCTGGTGGAGCTGCAACGCGTCGATCACGAGATTGCTGCCCTGCGCGCGGAGCTGGAATCGTTCCCGAAGCGCCTCCGGGGCGCGGATGCGAAGCTAAGCAGCGCACGCGCGGAAATTGCCGCCGGAAAAGAAGCGCTCGCGCAGATCAACGCCGAACGCAAGAAGTTTGAATTCGAA
>QHYN01000337.1 GCA_003224145.1 Acidobacteriota bacterium | reverse complement strand
TTCAAACGCAGGGCCTGCTTGTAGCTATTGAGCGGCCAAATTCCGATGAGCACGGGAATCGAAGGCTTGCCACCAAGTTTCTCCAAGAAAGCATGCCAATGTTCCGGATCGAAAAGCGGCTGGGTCATGGCGAAGTGCGCGCCCGCTTCGACCTTGGCGTGGAAGCGGTCGATTTCATTGTCCAGATCATCGGCGACAGGATTGAGGGCCACGCCAATCGTGAAGTTGGTGGCGCCGCCAAGAGTTTTACCTGCCCAGTCGGTGCCCTGATTCAAACGGTGGAGAACCTTGACGAGGCCGACGGAATCCACTTCGTAAACGCCGCTGGTCTCCGGGTAATCGCCGACGGAAGGCGGATCGCCGGTAATGGCGAGAATGTTGCGCACGCCGCCGACGGTCCAAGCGCCGAGCAACGCGGCTTGCAGGCCGATGATGTTCTGATCGCGCGTGGTGAGATGCGGAACGGTTTCTACGCCCCGCGCTTCGAGCGCGCCTGCAACGATGAGTGCGTCCATGCCGACGCGCGCCATGGCGCCGCTGTTGATGTCGATGGCGTCGACTTTTTTCGACGCCATGACTTTGTCAACCTGCTCGAAGATGCGATCGAGCGAAAGGCCCTTGGGCGGATCGATTTCGACACAGACCGTGAATTTCTTGGTTTTCAGATTTTTCCAGAATTGACTTTCCGGCTCGCGCTGCGTCACTGGTGCAGGCTTTGACACCGCCTCTACCGGACTAGCAACCGCGTGCGATTTTGCCGGGTGAAGCAACTTCACCGCTTCGGCCATAGCGCGAATGTGCGCGGGAGTCGTGCCGCAGCAGCCGCCGAGAATGCGCACGCCGAGGGCGGCGGCTTCGCGCGCAAAGAGGGCAAAATATTCCGGCGAAGACCTCGGATAAACGATGCGGTCGCCTTCGCGCTTGGGAAAACCAGCGTTAGGCATGGCACTGACGCGGATATCGTCAACCGCCGCGAGTTCCTGGAGAATGGGCAGGAGCGCCTGCGGGCCGAGGGTGCAATTCGCGCCGATCACCTGAACATTTTTGTTTTTCAGTTGCCCAGCCGCATGGGAGGGGCGGACGTCGCCGTACGTCGTGCCTTCCTCGGCGTAAGTGAGCTCGGCGACGATGGGCAAGCCGGAGAATGACCGGATGGCGTCAATGGCGAGCAGCAATTCTTCGATGTAGGAAAAAGTTTCCAGGATGTAGAAGTCGACGCCGCGTTCCTCGAGCGCAAGTGCCTGCTCGTGAAAAATATCCAGAATCTCGTCGTCAGCGGGATGCCGCGACTGCACGCCCAGACCCAGCGGGCCGATGGAACCGGCGATGAGCACTTCGCGCGCGGCGGACTCGCGGGCTTCGCGAGCGATTTTGACGCCGCGGCTGTTGAGGCGCTGGACTTCATCGCCGAGCCCGAGCGGCATGAGTTTGAAGCGATTCGCACCAAACGTGTTGGTCTCGATAATCTGCGCGCCCGCTTCAATGTAAGCCTGGTGCACGCGAAAGACGGCCTCGGGTTCAGTGGTGTTCAACTCATCGAAGCAGCGCTGCGGGCCCACAACCTCGTGCAGCATCGAGCCCATCGCCCCATCGGCGATGAGAATCGAGTCTTTCAGCCGCTCATTGAAATCGTGAATCTTCATCTTGTTGTATTAGCACAGGTCACAGGCGCTCAACAGAACGGAACTTGGCCGGGTGAGATGATAGCCAGCCCGAATCCCGGCAAGTCCAAGAGACAGGACCACACGGCTCCTAAAGCCGCATAGGTCCATAACTTGGACTTGAGCAAGCCAGTTTGCTTCGTAAAAAGATAGATGACCAGCGCCCAAACTAAAACACGCAAAGCATATATGAACGCATACATGCAGCTGAAGATCAGCAGATCCGTATTAATTTGGGGAAAAAACTTTGCAATGACGTAGGCCAGCCCGATCGTGAGCGGAGGGCCGATCAGAACGCCTAATCCAGTTCGTGTGCCCGCGATTTTCAGGGCGCTGGCGGTGACGACAGGCTGCCACTTTCGTAGCGCGAGGCCCGCGAGATAGTAGCCGCCGAATTTCACTCCAGCGAATGCGACGTATCCCGGAATTCCTGGCAAGTGTCCTGGCATGAGCGTCCTTAGCGTTTTTGTTCCATGAGGCTGGCGACGGTGCTCATGAGATCGTATTTGGTGAGAATTTCGAAGTGCGAATTGCCCATATCGACGAAGACCGCGGGATTTTCGTGGCTGAGAATGTGGGTGATGCGCTCGACGGGAGCGCTCTTCGACACTTGTGGCAGGGGCTTGCTCATCACTTCCCGCACGACGAGCTTGCGCAAATCTTTTCCCTGCAAGGCAAGATTGAGGATTTGGTCTTCGTAGACGGTGCCGATGGGCGTGTTGTCTTCGAAAACGGGAATCTGCGAAATGTCCTGCTCCTGCATGGTCTTCAGCGCGTGAAAAACGGTTTGGTAGGGACGGGCGACGATCAACTCGCGCACCTTGCGGGAGGCGTGCTTGGCTTGGACGACTTCGGCGGCGGTGATGTGGACCGCGGCATCCACGTAGCCGCGCTCGCGCATCCACTCGTCGTTATAGACCTTGCTGAGATAGCGCATGCCGGTGTCGGGCAGCAGCGCGACGACGAAATCGTTGGGCCCCAGGTCTTTCGCCAGGCGCAACGCGCCGGAAAGACAGCCGCCACCGGAACCACCGGTGAAGATGCCTTCGAGCTTCGCCAGGCGGCGGGCAACCACGAAACATTCTTCGTCATTGACCTGGATGATATCGTCGAGGATTTTCAGATCCATGGTGGCGGGGAAAAAGTCTTCGCCGATACCTTCGACCACGTAGGTTTTGGCCTTGATAGTTTGCCCGGTTTTGACGAAATCGTAGTACAGCGATCCGTAAGGGTCGACTCCGATGATCTTAACGGCGGGATTTTTCTCCTTGAGATATTTCCCCGCACCGCTGATAGTGCCGCCCGTGCCCAGGCCGCAAACGAAGTTCGTGATTTTTCCTTCGCTGTCCTCCCAGATCTCCGGGCCAGTGGTGAGATAGTGGGCTTCGGGATTCATCGGATTGGCGTATTGATTGGGGTAGTAAGAATTGGGAATCTCGCGGGCCAGTTTTTTCGCGACGGAGTAATAGCTGCGCGGATCTTCGGGCTCAACCGCGGTGGGACAAACGATGACTTCAGCGCCGAGAGCTTTGAGGAGATCGACTTTTTCCTTGGACTGTTTGTCCGTAGTGGTGAAAACGCATTTGTAGCCGCGAACCGCGGCAACCAGCGCGAGACCCATGCCGGTATTGCCGGAAGTGCCTTCGATGATCGTGCCGCCCGGCTTGAGCAGGCCCCTTTTTTCCGCATCGTCGATCATGGTAAGACCGATGCGATCCTTCACCGAGCCCCCTGGGTTCATGAATTCCGCTTTAACGTAAATCTGAGGTTTCAGGTCTTTGGTGATGCGGTTCAGACGGACCAGGGGCGTATGGCCCACCGCTTCCAGGATGTGGTTG
>QHYN01000073.1 GCA_003224145.1 Acidobacteriota bacterium | reverse complement strand
CATTGCTTACCCCGGCATCGAACCGCAGGTCATGGGCAAGGTGGAGAAGCGCAGCGTCGCGGTTGCCAGCGCTGGTCTGCTGATCAACGACACCGACGGCAACGAACGCGCTGGTTTCGGTGTCTCCGACGACGGAAGCCGCATCTCGCTCGGACTGGATTATGCCGATCGCGACGCCTTGGGCCTGCTCGTCTCGCCGAGCTTCTCAGGCCTGGCGGTTTTCGCGCGTGACGGAGAGCGCAACGACCAGATCACCGCAGGTGTGGGGAGGCACGGCGATCAACGTTCAAAGTTGCCGACTCCAACGGTGATGAATATTTTATGTTAGAGGCCAAAAAGGGACAGCCGCCCAGCGTACTGCTGCTCAATCCGACCACGCACAAGTTGGAGGACGTGAGATCAAAGCTCATTCCGTAGGGCATTGGCCGAAAAATGGCTTTTGTTCAGCGATGGGGCGTGATAGTCTGGGATCGTTATGAAATCCATCCCTTCGATGCGAATTACGTCCATGTCGACGACCTCGACTACGACTATGGGGACTATTGCCGCTTCGGGCGAGTGGAGAAGCTAGAGAGCTAGAAAACGTTTTCAACTCACCGCCGAAGCGAACCTGGCGGTGGGTTTCTTCTTTTAAGCCCCCTCCAGAGACGCTCCAGCGGCCGGACTTGAGAATCGAACCGAGAGCGCAGGCCATTTCATCCGGAAGCGCGTAGCACACGGATTGGGCCTGGAGGTGAGCTTTCGGGTGCACGCCGCGCGGAAGGTGCAGCGTGAGCTTACAATCTTAGAATGGGGGTGGCAGCAAGATGCCATTGAATCTGCAGGAAAATGCGCCCGCGAAGGGCGTCGCAAAGAAGTGGCGCGCGGGTGTGCTCGGCGCGACCGGGATCGTCGGTCAGCGGCTGGTGAAACTGCTTGGCGGACATCCGTGGTTCGAGTTAACCGAAGTCGCCGCGTCGGAACGGTCTTCGGGACGGACTTATGCCGAAGCCGTGAGCTGGCACCTGGAAACGCCGATTCCCGAGGTTGCGCGCGACCTCGTGGTAAAGGGGATTGATCCGGTGCTCGATTGTGATTTTGTTTTTTCCGCGCTGGACTCTTCCGTCGCGGGTCCCGCCGAAGAGGATTTCGCGCGCGCGGGCTATCCGGTGGTCAGCAATGCGAGGAATCACCGGATGGATCCGGATGTTCCGCTATTGATTCCGGAAGTCAACGCCGGGCATCTCGAGGCCATCCCACTGCAGCAGAAAAATCGCGGGTACGACACGGGCTTCATTGTCACCAATCCGAATTGCTCGACCGCGGGTTTGGTCCTTGTGCTGAAGCCGCTCGCCGATGCGTTTGGCCTGGAGAAGATCTTCGTGGTGACCTTGCAAGCCATCTCTGGCGCCGGCTATCCCGGAGTGGCCTCGATGGACATTCAAGGCAACGTCGTTCCTTTTATTAGTGGAGAAGAAGAAAAAATGGAGGCGGAGCCGCAGAAGCTGCTGGGGAGGTGGGATGGCGCACGGTTTGTCGATGCGGGGCTGGGCATCAGCGCCCAATGCAACCGTGTGCCGGTGCTGGACGGCCACCTTGAATGCGTGTCGGTTGGACTGAAGAAAATCGCTACGCTTGCGGAGGTTCGGGAAGTGCTGCAGTCGTTTGAAGTGGGTGCGGAACTCGCCGCGCTCCCGAGCGTGCTGCGCCATCCGGTGATCGTTGTGGACGAGGAAAACCGGCCGCAGCCGCGGCGGGACGTAGACGCAGGAAACGGCATGGCGGCAGTGGTCGGCAGGATCCGCGAATGTCCGCTACATGATGTCAAACTCACGCTGCTTTCGCACAACCTTGTGCGGGGCGCTGCTGGCGCTGCGCTCTTGAACGCCGAGCTGCTGGCGGCGCGGGGGTTTCTGAAACACCGCTCCGCCACGAGTATCCAGGAAGTGGGTGAGCGAGCCGTGCGATAACCGGGCGCGCAGGTCTCATCCGGCGAGGATTTTTCGCGGTACCAAAGGAAAACGGGCGCCCCGACTTGCGTCGGGACGCCCGTTTTGTACCTTTGTGAAGTGAACTTAGAGGGGCTGTACGTTCGAGGCCTGCAGACCCTTGGGGCCCTTGACGACTTCGAATTCAACCGCCTGGCCATCGTTCAACGACTTGTAGCCATCAGCCATAATCGCGGAGAAATGGACGAAAACATCCTCACCGCTCTGGCGCTGAATGAACCCAAAGCCCTTGCTGGCATTGAACCACTTCACTGTACCTTGTTCTTTACTCACTGCTTCTACTCTTTTCTGTCAGCCGGGTTGCGGCTGAGCACTGCATTAAGCTATCTGATGCCCCAAGTCCCGAGCCCCTCAACAGAGCTGCGGCCGTCTTCAAGCTTCGCCCGGCTGACTGCAAAGCGGTCCACCGAACAAAAAAACAGGCCGCAAGTGTGACCTTGCGACCGCTTTTACTACCCAAAGGCGATACAAGAGCAACAAACGCAAGTAAAGAATACCACGACTTGGGTGAATTGCCAAACTATTTTTTTGGCCATTGCCGGGCGGCCCCGGATGATCGCCTGTACGGCCGCAGCAGGGCTTCCAGGTCGCGGCGGACCCAGCTGGCGACCGAGCCTTCGCGGTATACAGCCCAGGAGAGCATAGCGCCGCCATTAACGTGTTGAATCAGGCGCGCGAGCTCGGTGGTATCGCACTTGCGAAGCTCGCCAGCAGCGACCGCTTCATCGAGGAGCTTTTGCGTCTCGTCGCGGAGGGCGCGGAACTGTGCGAGCGTGATGGCGTAAAAGTCCGGATCAATCAAGTCGATCTGGAGGTAGGCCAGGCCGTTGGCCATGGCTTCAGGAGTGGGCGCGAAAGAGGTGCATTCCGCGTACAGCTCGATGAGTGCCTTGAGCGGCGATTTGTGCTGTGCGCGCGCGGCGGCGAATTGTTGCGGGACGCCCGCGGGAGCCGTCCGGCACATCGCCAGGAGCAGACCGCGCTTGGTGCCAAAGCGCTGAATGAGCGTTGCGGGAACGACGCCGGCTTCTTTCGCGACGTCCGAGAGGGTGAGTTGCGTGGGACCGCGGCGCTGCATGACGCGGGCGGTGGCAGCGAGGATCTGTTCGTCGGAAGTTTCGCGGGGGCGAGGCGACATTTTTCGAGGCGCCCGACCGGCGGAAGCCATTCCGCCAGCGAGCGACTAAGCAAGAATAACTGAATGGCCGTTTATTTTCCACTTGACATTAATGAATGGCCGTTTAGTATTGAGCGATTCCGACCTGGAGGTGCCTGATGAACCGCGATGCATCGTACCGGCCGCCCGACCTTCACGGGCGAGTGGCATTGGTAGCGGGAGCGACGCGGGGGACAGGACGCGGAATTGCCCTGGCGCTCGGTGAAGCGGGAGCGACGGTGTATTGCACCGGGCGCAGCTCGCGATCCGCCAGGAAAGTCAGACGCGCAAAAAAAAGTTCTCCGTTTGATCTGTCACGGCGGCCGGAAACGGTCGAAGAAACCGCGGAGATGGTGACGGCGCGAGGTGGAAGAGGAATCGCTGTTGTCGTGGACCATCTGGAGGCGAAGCAAGTGGAGAAGCTGATCGCGAGAATTCGCAGAGAGCACAAATCTCTGCACATCCTCGTGAATGATATCTGGGGTGGAGATCAGTACGTGGAGTTCGGGAAAACCATTTGGCAGGTCGATCTGGAAAAGGGCTTCGCCATGTTCCGCAGCGCCGTGCACACGCACATCATCACAAGTCATTTTGCTCTGCCGCTGCTCATCGAGACCGCAAAAGAGAAGGGCACTGGTCTCGTCCTCGAGATTACGGACGGAGATTCCTACACGTATCGTGGGAATTTATTCTATGACTTGGTGAAGACTACCGTGATCCGACTGGCGTTTGCGCAAGCGCGCGAACTGCGCCGGAAAACTGTCGCAGCGGTGGCGTTAACTCCCGGCTTTCTCCGTTCGGAAGCGATGCTTGACCACCTTGGCGTGAAGGAGGCGAACTGGCAGGACGCCGTGAAGAAGGACCCCGATTACATCCATTCAGAAACGCCGCTGTTTGCAGGCCGGGCTGTGGCCGCGCTGGCCGCAGATCCGAATATTTCAAAAAAGTCCGGGCGCATTTTCAGTTCGTGGGGCTTGTCCGACGAATATGGATTTTGCGACGCGGATGGACGCCGCCCGCACTGGGGGCGACACTTTACCAGCAAGTACGGCGACACCATGAACTCTTGCGATGAAGGATTCTACAAATACTGGTTCGGCGGCCCCATCGATACGATTTACGCGAATTGGCCGTAGCATTGCGTTGCGGGAAGGGATCCGTGGCTCAGCGAGAAGTTGTTGAAACCTTCGTCGCTGTGCGTTTCGTGCACCAGTAGCTAGGGTTTCTTGTCGGAGAGGTCGAGCGTTATTTTAAGGATTTCTTCGGCGAGGGCGTTGGAGTTTACATTATCCGTATTCGCTAGGACGACCACGCCCGCGCGGCGATCGGGGACGAGGATGAACGCTGTGTCCGTGCCTTGCTGTCCGCCCGTATGCCCCGCGGCCCGGAGGCCAAACTTATCCGCGATGCCCCAGCCGAGGCCGTAGCCGGTTTCCTTTCCGTCCGTAGTTTTAAGAGAAGTCCACATCAGGTCGCGGGTCGACCGCTTAAGGAGTTTGTCGGCGAGAATGGCGACCTCGAACCGCGCCATGTCGTCCGCGGAAGAGACGAGCCCGCCGCCGGGAATCTTGTAGCTGGAGTCAAGCACGCCGGCGTTGCGCACAATGCCCCCTTTGTCCTTGTGGTACCAGCGAGTGCGGTGAGGAATGACGGCGAAAAAATTATCGTCGCGCGTCTGCTCCATCCCTGCCGGCTGAAAAATGTTTTTCCGCACATAGTCCACATATTTTTCAGAGGCCGCGCCCTCCAGGACGCAACCGGCAAGGGTGTAGCCGTACGTGGAGTAATTAAATTTTGTGCCGGGTTTCGCGACCAGGGGATCAGCGGCAAAAAGCTGCAACGATTCCGGCATGCTGGCAAAATGCCGGGCGCTATCTTCGGGAATATCACCTTTTCCATCAGAATTGTAATGGCGGATGCCGCCCAGGTGGCCGAGTAGTTGCCGTGTGGTGATGGGCCATTCTTTTGCCGGAAACGCCGGGCAGTATTTTTGAACCGGCGCGTCGAGGTCCAGTTTGCCGCGCTCCCAGAGCTGGAGAACCGCTGTTGCCGTGATGGGTTTGGAAATCGAGCCCAGGCGGAAGAGACTCGAAGAAGTTGCTGGGGAATAGTTCTCCAGGTCAGCCATGCCAAAGCCCTGTGACCAGCGGAGTTCGCCGTCGAGGACCACAGCCGCCGCCAGCCCGGGGACACTGTTGGCGGACATGAAACTCGCGACTGCCCTTTCGATTTCCTGGCGTTTTTCCGGAGGAAGCGTCGCTTGCTGTTCGGAAAAAACTGGGGCACACGAGAAGATTAATACAGACAAGAGGAGAGTACGGTTCCGTAGAGTGCTTTTTCCGGCTGGCGCAAAATCGGTCCACATAAGGTCACCCCGGCGGGCAGTCTAGCGCAAAGATAGGTCGCGCGGAACGAAAGCCCGCATGGTACCCCTGTACTGAGAGCGTCAACACGCGTTCTCTGGAAGGCGTTGACCTTGGCGTGACCCACTCCTTACCATAGTGAGATGAAGGAACGCCTTCTCATAGCGGCAGGGGCTATCGTCCTGGCGGTCGGCGGCCTGGGTTGTGAGGACGCAGCCAAAAAGCCGGTCCAAGCTCGAGTTCCCGCCCTGTCCCCAGCGACTGCCGTAGCACAACAGGTTCCAACTTCTTTGCCTCCGCTGCCGCTCATCGATCCATCGCGAAGACCACCTGCCTCCCTGCTGCCCCGCGTTTTGGACGGGAAAGACTACCTGATTCAGAAAGTTCGGGAAAAGTTTGCCTCGGGCGAGAAGAACTTCAAAGCCGGGCACATGGAGGCAGCGCGCAAGGACTTTGACGACGCTGTGGACTGGATGCTGGAGAGCGGCTATGACCCTGATGGCGATCCTGCGCTGAGCAGTTTGTTTCACCACGTGGTCGACACGGTATATGGTTATGAGCTGCAGGCCTTCCGGAAGGGAGAAGGGTTCAGCGAGGCGCCCGCGGTTCCCGCACCGATCGATGAAGTGGCGGAGGTGACCACTCCTGCGGACCCGCGACTGAAAGAGCGTGCCGAGGAAGCAGCCAAAAGCCTTTCCCACGATCTCCCGCTCACCGTGAACGACCAAGTGCTTTCCTTTCTCAATTTCTTTCAAACGCCGCGCGGGCGTGCCATCGTGGAAACCGGCTTGCGCCGCAGCGGCCGCTACCGGGAGATGATCTCGCGGGTCCTACGGGAGGAAGGCCTGCCGCAGGATCTGATTTACCTGGCGCAAGCAGAGAGTGCTTTCCAGCCACTGGCGCTTTCGCGAGCGGGCGCCCGGGGCATCTGGCAATTTGTGGCCTACCGCGGCCAGCAGTACGGGCTGCACCATACCTGGTGGGTTGATGAGCGGCAGGACCCGGAGAAGGCCACGCGGGCGGCGGCGCAGCATTTGCGTGATCTTTACGGAGTTTTCGGGGACTGGTACCTGGCCATGGCGGCCTACAATTGCGGCCCCGGAAACGTGCAGAAGGGTATTGAGCGCACTGGTTATGCGGACTTCTGGGAACTGTACAAGCGCAAGGTTCTTCCGCGGGAAACGAAAAACTACGTGCCCATCATCATCGCCTTGACGTTGATCGCCAAAGATGCAACGCACTACAACATCGAGGCCGAACCCGAAGCGCCAGTCGCCAGCGACATCGTGAAACCCGGCCGCCCAATCGATCTGCGGCTGGTGGCGGAAACCATCGACGTGGATGCGGAGACGCTGCGCGCGCTCAATCCCTCGCTGCTGCGCATGGCGACTCCGGACGATCCTTCGTTTGAACTACGCCTCCCGCAGGGCATGGGAGAAAAATTCACTGCCGAAATTGCGGCCGTTCCTCCCGGCAAGTGGACCAGCTGGCGACGCCATCGCGTGGAACCAGGTGAGACCCTCGCTTCCATCGCGAAGAAATTCCGCGTCACGGCTGCAGCCATCGTAGAGGCCAACAACCTGGAGCGCAACTCGGCCCTGGACCCCGGCGCGAAGTTGACGATTCCCGCGACGCAGCCGCTATCGGAGACGAAACGGCGCTTGGTGAGTTACCGGGTGCGGCGGGGCGACACCCTTGGAGGAATTGCAGACCGTTTCAGCGTGGATTCCGAAGACGTGCGCAAGTGGAATCGGCTGAGATCCAACAGGGTGAGCCGCGGCATGGTGCTGCGCATTTATACACTTGGCGGAGCCCCGCAAGCCTTTCCGGCGCGTGTGCGGTCCAAATCGAGAAGGAAAGCTGCAACTCCGGCTCCAGCCGCTAGCAGTGCGCCGGCCGGTCACTCATCCAACTAAGTCCTTTATTTGTAATTAGTTATAACTTTTCTAGAGTCCCAGCCGTCTCGTTACCGGGAGTTTGGATCTGCCCTTCACGTGCCCTCAGGTGGACTATTCTGTCGAACCCCGCAGAATACTTGACAACTTCCAACGAGTACGATAACAACGGCGCATGGCGGGGTGGTCTCCAGGAAACTCCGGCCGAAGCAGCCACCTGCTGGTCCCGTTTGGAAGGGGGCTCAGAGATTCCCCCAGGGGAGGACGGAATGGATTTTGAGAAGGACAATTTCGAAGACGACAACGAGCTATCGCGGCCGGAAGACGAGGAAGAGCTGGGCGGCGAAACGCAGGAAATCGTCGAGACCGAGGAAGAGGAACTGGCCATCGTGGGTGAAGAGCCGGAAGAGCAAGCTCCGGTACCAAAGCCCGCGCCCAAACCGGCAGCCAAGAAGCCAACTGCCAAAGTGAGGAAAAAGAGAGCCAGACCGAAGAAGAAGGCCAAGAAAGCAAAACCAAAAAAGAAAAAGGCAGCCAGGAAGCCTGCGCGCAAGGCGGCGAAGAGGAAAAAGCGGCGCTAGGCTGTCGCAACGGAAGAAAGGGCATGATCGGGGGAGTCGGGGGTAGTCCCCGGCTCTTTCTTTTTGAGGAATCTCCGTTTCCAGATTGAGAATGGCGCGAGGCGTTCGTCTTCCCATCTTGGATTCGTGGTTTTTTCAATTCAGGACTCGCCTTTTTTGGCGTTTCGGAAGCTTGCCCTAATCAATACGTACCGTTAACATAATGTGGTATGGTGCGGGCGCTGGAGCAGATACGTCGGATGCGGGGCGGCGCGCAGTCCCATCTGATGCGCTGTGACGACGGCAACTACTACGTCGTGAAATTCCAAAATAATCCTCAGCATAAGAGGGTGCTGGTCAATGAATTGCTCGGAACCAGGCTGGCAAGGCGTCTCGGCTTGCCCACAGCGACTGTGGAAATTGTATATGTCAGCGACGAACTGATCAAACTCACGCCCGATCTGTGTGTGGAAACGGCAAGGACGAAAATTCCGTGTCAGGCCGGAATGCAATTTGGATCCGGTTTTCCCGGTGATCCGCATCAGTTGACGCTGCATGACTTCTTGCCCGACAAACAACTGTTGGAAGTGGAAAACCTGGATGATTTTACGGGGATGCTGGTTTTCGACAAGTGGACTTGTAACACCAATGGTCGGCAGACGCTTTTCTATCCAGTGCTTCGGGACGGACAAGATGCGCAGACCACCCGCTACCGGACGATCATGATTGACCAGGGATTCTGTTTCAATGCCGGGGAGTGGAATTTTCCGGACGCGCCGCTGCGCGGTCTCTACTCCCGCAACCGCGTCTACGAAGGCGTCACGGGCCGGGGTTCATTTGCGGTGTGGCTGAAGAGGGTCGAAAAGCACATCACCGAAAGGATGCTGGACGCGGTGATTCGAGAGATTCCCCCGGAGTGGTACGAAGACGACTTGGACGCACTATGGCGGCTGATCGAGCAGCTTCATAGAAGGCGCAGCGTGGTTCCCGAGCTGCTGCTCGCAGCGAAAAACACTACGCGACACCCATTTCCGAACTGGATATAAATCATGCCTGACAGCATTACTTCTGCCAACGAACATGGATTTGTTTATCACATCTTGCGCTACACGTCGGATCTGATCCGCGATGAATGGGTCAACATTGGCGTGATGTTATATGATCCGCTCACTGGTGCTCTGCGGTTGCGCTTGGTAGAAGAGCAAGACGAATACGCCCGCATTCGACGGCTGCAACCGGCCGCTCACGAAGACACTCTGCGCGGTTTCCGGGACCACCTTGAAGATCAATTCGTAACTTTTCTGAGAAATATGCGTGAGGACCACGGGCCCTTGGTCCACGCTGGCGAAGAACTGCAGAGGCTGGTAGACCAATGGAACAACACATTGTCCAATGGATTGCAGCTCGCTCCCCAAAAAGGAGTCCTCGCATACGATTTGGACTTGGAGCTAGAACGGCTCTACGCACACCACGTCGCACCGCCGCGCAAGGTCGCGCGTGTGGGCGCACCGAGCTCCCGTGCAGCGCTCCGGAACTATTGTTCGCAAGTGTGGAAGATGGGCGGACTCTGGGATCGGCTTGAAAAATCAGTACGCATAACGGATTACACTTTTCCAGGAGATCCTATGCGGCTTGATTATTGCTATCGGAAAAATGGCACACGCGGCTTTGTGCAAACCTTAAGCGTGTCCAGGGCACCCGCAGATTGCAAGCTTTATGCCTACACCGCGGCTCGCATTGCAGCGCGGGCGCCATTTGCCTCGGAGTTTGCTGCCATAACCGACGTTTCACTGTCCCCGAAGGACAATGATCGGCATAGTTTTGTGGACAAGACGCTGCGCGACGCCGGCATTCAGCCTGTCCCGTTGGATCACTTCGCCGTGTGGGTGAACGAACTGAAACCGCTCTTGCATTAGCGGGCCGATGGCACTCGATGATGCGGGGAAACCCAAACCCCGGCAAGAAAGACCAGGCTCTCCTTTCTGCTGAAAATGAAAATGAAATCTACAGGAGCGGCTCTGACCAGTTTTCGAGCGTCTCTTTTACCTTGTGCAAGAACTGATGGGCAATCGCGCCGTCCACCACGCGGTGGTCGTAACTCAGCGTGACGTAGCACATCGAGCGGATGGCAATGGCATCATCGATGAC
>QHYN01000225.1 GCA_003224145.1 Acidobacteriota bacterium | reverse complement strand
CGAGGCACCGACCTGTCCGGCTATACGCAAGCGGATCTGGACAAAGTGGCGCTACGGTTAAATCAGCGTCCAAGAAAAACTCTAGGATTTCAAACTCCTGCGAGTAGACTTCAAGAAAGTGTTGCGTCGACCGTCTGAGCCGGCAGCGCTTACCGGACAAGTGCCCCTGCCTTCCCTGATATGCGGCCAGACCGGTGACGCTAGTTCCCTAGCCTGAACCGCTGGCCTGATGGGCAAGGATCCGGTTTTGGTCGATTGCAACATCACCCTCTGCCAGTTCTCGCCGCACCTATTTGCGTTAGAATTCTAAGGTTATGAAGCGTCGCAAACGCAAGCGCAAGCACAAGCAGGAGTCGAGGCTGGCGGACCAGGTCATGAACCAGAGTGAGACGGAGAAGTCGGCGACTCCTGTTGAGATGCCCGTTGAAGTCGAGAACTCTGAAAGTTATATCGAGCTACAAAGTGAAGTCGAGGACCTTGCGAATCCTGTCGAGATCCACGATGAAACCGAGGAGCCTACTGGTCCTGTCGTGTTCGCCGATCCAGAAGCGCCTACGCCGCGTTCCGCGCCGCCAACCGGCGCCGACCGCCGCAGTCATCCTCGCTACGCGTTCACCGCTGCCATCGAGATCACAGCGGCGGAACCCGGCCAACGGATTAAAACGCGCGTCCGCGATTTGAGCCAGCAGGGCTGCTACGTGGACACGGACAGTCCGCTCCCCTTGGGAACAGCCGCGGAGGTACGCATCACCAAGGGCGCAAAATCGCTGGAAGCACAGGCAAGGGTCGTCTACAACCAACCGCGCAAGGGCATGGGCCTGATGTTTACTGCTGTGGAGTCGGCACACCGTGGGACTTTGGATTCATGGATTGCGGAGTCCCGCGAGACCTCCTGGCTCGCAGCGAACCGCCGCAGGAGTCAGCGGGTCCTGATGAAAATCCCGGTGCGGCTCTCTGTTCAGGCCGGCGCCGCATTGCTCTCGGAAGAACAGACTCACACGCTGGCGGTCAGCGCTCATGGAGCGTTGATCGCCGTTTCGGCCCCGCTCTACCGGGGACAGCGGCTCACTCTGTCCAATGTCCAGACAAAAGGTGCGCTCGAGTGTGTTGTGGTGCACATTGACAGATTTCCAGGCGAACAAATGCAGGTGGGAGTGGAGTTCCTGCTTCCCAATCCAACGTTCTGGCATGTGGCCTTCCCGCCGCGAGACTGGACCCCACGCCACCCCGATGCGAAATCCCGAACCAAACCGACGAACCGCTAAGGCTCGTCGTCCCGGACGGGTCGCCCGCACCCCGATCGGAGATTCTCGCCTGGGCGGGAGTAGATTCCACCATGGCTCCGCATTATGGAACGCGCCGCTCGCCCCCTTGTCATTGGCCATTGTTCCTTTACAATCGGGAGACCGGGATGACGTACGGGATTGCAACCAGGAAGGTCGATGCAGCGCTGGAGCGAGGGCGCCTGGGGCAGCGTGTGAACCGGGAAGAGGCGCTAGCACTGGCAGAAGCTGCTCCTCTGAACGAACTGCTGGAGGCGGCCAGCGAGGTGCGCGACCAGGGAAAAGGGAAGACCGTCAGTTTCTCAAAGAAAGTCTTCATCCCGCTAACCACGCTCTGCCGGGACTATTGTTCCTATTGCACTTTTCGAAAAGACCCGGGACAGCCCGGCGCGCATTTCATGACGCCGGAGGAAGTGCTGGCGCTTGCGGAAGCTGGCCGTCGCGCGGGTTGCAAGGAAGCTCTCTTCAGCCTGGGGGATCAGCCGGAACGCATTTTCCCGGAAGCGCGAGAATTCCTTACGAAGCAAGGATACGTACGTACGCTTGATTACGTGGCGGCCATGTGCGAATTGGTGTTGGAGCGTACCGGGCTCCTGCCGCACGCGAATCCGGGCGTGATGGACGGCGCTGCGCTCGACAAGCTCAAAGAGTCGAATGCCAGCGTTGGCCTGATGCTCGAGAACGTCAGCGCGCGGCTGATGCGCAACGGATTGCCGCACGCCAATGCTCCGGACAAAGTCCCTTCTTTGCGGCTGCGCACCATGGAAGAAGCAGGGAAGCGTTCCATCGCATTCACCACCGGTATCCTGATCGGAATTGGCGAAACGATGGAGGAGCGCATCGACTCGTTGCTGGCCATCCGTGAGATGCACGAGAAGTTTCGGCACATCCAGGAAGTCATCGTGCAGAATTTTCGCGCCAAGTCGGATATTCCGATGGCCGCACATCCCGAACCTTCCCTCGAGGAAATGTTAAGGACAATTGCGATTGCGCGGTTGATCCTCGGCGCGCGCATGAATCTGCAAGCGCCGCCGAACTTGAGTTATGGAGATTTTCCGCAGCTGCTGGATGCCGGCATCAATGATTGGGGAGGGATTTCGCCGGTTACAAAAGATTTCATCAATCCGGAAGCGGCTTGGCCGCAAATCGCGCACCTTAAAAACGAAACCGAAGCGAGAGGCTTCAAACTCCGGGAAAGACTGGCGCTCTACCCGGAATTCGTCTTGCGCCAGAAGTTTTTTTCGCCCCGCGTCCGCGAAAAATTGAATCAGCTCTCCGCTGCCGATGGCTTTGCCACTGAAGCCAACTCAGAATCGGAGGTGTCAACGTCTCGTGCCCAAACTATTTGAGAGGCAATCCAGTGAATCGGATTCCCGCCGTATGTACCTTGTATCGAGCATTCAATCCAATCAGCAAAGCCGTGAGGGATTCGACGATGCGCGCATTTTCCAGTTTTCCACCGTTCAGCGGTCGGGCCCCTGGAATTTTTGTGGCGAGCTCGCTCGCGATCTGTCTTGCATTTTCATCGTCGCTGCACACAAGAATGTCGCAATCGACTGGTCCATCCTGGCTGAGCAATTCCGAGCTGAGATTGTGAAACGCCGCAGCAACCGCTACCGATGCGGGCACAAGGTCGCGAGTCTGCTGCGCTGCGGAGCCTTGCCACACGCCGAGCATCCGCGATGGCGCTCCGCCGACAGAGGCGGCAAGCGGCACCGTGGTATCAATCACAATCTGGCCGGATTTCCAGAGCAGCTTGAGCTGCTTCATGAGCGCGGCGTGCCCGGAAAAAGGCACCGTAAGGACGATCACCTCGCACTGCGCGACCGCAGATGCATTGTCTGTGCCCTCAATTTTCGCGGAGCCGCCAAGCCGGGCACGAAGAAGCTTGGCTGTCTCTGCAGCGCGCTGGGCGTCTCGCGAGCCAATGACGACGTGTTCACCGGCAGCAGCCCAGCGCGCTGCGAGCCCGGAGCCTTCCGGCCCGGTTCCGCCGAGAATTCCGATTCTTCTGCTCATGACTTGCCCGCTCCGGCTTACTTGTGACTGTTGCGTTGATCCGTGTGGGAAGCGGGGAGATGTTGCGTTGGAACGCGGGGAGTGTCAAGTATTCAAAGACCGGGTTTCTGTATGACTCTACCTTTTATCCTTGACAGACCCTCGCCCCCACAATAGTCTCGCTTCGTTCTTCCCTTTTCCTTGGGTGGGCAGGGAATGCAACAGCTTCCGACTCAGCCTTCTCGATTTCCTTGGGAAGTGCTCCGCCACCGGCAGGCATTGTGGCCCAAAGCCTCTGTGTCGGATCGCATGAATATTTCCAGCAGCATTTATTTTTCCTCTGAGGGGGTGTGTGGTGAGTGGAAAGAAACTTCTCATTCGCTCGCAGGTTTCGATTTTCGTTTTGCTCGTTAGCCTGATTCTAGGGAACCCGGCGTTTGTTCACGGACAAGCCGTCAACGCGACGCTTTCCGGCAAAGTGGTTGATACATCCGGCGGGACGATTGGCAAAGCCACAGTAACGGTCACAAACAGCTCCACGGGCTTTTCTCGCTCGGTGCAGGCGTCGGACGCCGGCGAGTACACGATCCCTGCGCTGCCCGCGGGTGACTATACCGTCTCGGCGGTGTTCACCGGATTTGGCAAACAGACGAAGGCAATCACCCTCCAAGTTGGTCAAAGCGCCGATCTGGATTTCACCTTGACCCCTGGCAGTGTCTCCGAGAAAGTCGAAGTGGAAGCGACCTCGGAATTGGCCGAGCCCACGCGCACGCAGGTCAGCACGGTGATCACAGAGAATCAAATCGTCAATCTTCCTGTGAACGGCCGTGAGTTTATTGACTTTGCGCTGCTCTCGCCAGCGGTCGCGATCGGCGACACCACCTCGGGCAGCACCGACGTCATCGTCGAGCCAGTGACGAAACTCTCTTTCGCTGGCCAGAACATCCACTTCAACTTCATCGCCGTGGACGGCGCAGACGATGTCTCAACCGCCTCTGGCATCCAACGTGGTACGCCGCCCCAGGAGTCCGTCCAGGAATTCCGCGTGATCAATACCGACTACTCCGCGGAATTTGGCCGCGCAACGGCCGGCATCGTCAACATCATCACGCGCAGCGGCACGAATGACTGGCACGGCACGCTCTACGAATACTTCCGGAATAACAAACTAGATGCCATCAACCTCCTGGAAGCAACAGGAGGCCACGTCCTGCGGCAGAACCAATTCGGCGGAGCCATCGGCGGGCCCATCCATAAAGACAAGACTTTTTTCTATACCAACTATGAACTTCAGCGCCGCGCCGAGTCTCATTTTTATAATTCGGTCGTTCTGCAGAACATCCAATTCATCAACGAGCTCAAAACCTCCGTCTACGGTCTGCCCGCCGAACCGAATCTCGGCAGCGTTTTAGCCACAGCGGATACGGACAACGGATTTATTCGAATGGATCACCGGTTCGGAGAAAATCACAATTTGTATGTACGCTACTTCATCAACGACGGAAGACTTGGCAATCAATCGCCGTTGAATGACGGTTCCGATCTTCCGTCGACCTTCCGAGATAACTTCTTTCGTGACCAGTCCCTCGCGGGCAGCCTTGCTTCGCTCATTTCGCCGAAAGTTGTCAATGAGCTGCGCATGCAGTTTGCCCGTCGCTCGTTCAATTTCCCCTCGGTTTCTTCTCAGCCGCACTTGGAACTCACGAACGTCTTCCAGGCGGGGGTGAACCGCGGCAACCCGGAATTCTATCGAGAGTCTCGCTACGAGATAGTGGACAACCTTACTCGAACGATGGAAAAGCACACCGTGACCTTCGGCGGCGATTACAATTGGGTGCGCACTCAGGAATCGTTTCCGCTGTTCTATCCCTTCGAGGCGCATTTCGGGAGCCTTGGCGCTTATCTTGGGAACGACCACGTCAACGACAATCCGAATTCAGGGTTAGTGTGTGCTTCTCCTGGAAACGATCCCGGCGGGCCGGGTCCGGCCGGCTGCCAGCATCCGGGGGTGATTTTCTTCGAGCGATTTAACGCCTCGACCAACCCTCCTTTTACGGAAATGTCAATAAGCCCCTCCGCATTTCAGGGTAATTCAATCCCGGCGGCGATTCGAAATGAAGCGCAAGGAATTCTCGACCACAGTTACGACGGACTGTTCATCCAGGACAAATGGCGCGCAACAAGCCGCCTAACCCTGAATGGCGGCTTGCGCTGGGAATGGGAAACCTGGCCCTCCAATGTGCTGAATACGCAGTGGAAGAACTTTGATCCACGTTTCGGAGTCGCCTACAACGTTGGTACGAAGCACAATGTCGTCGTGCGCGCAGGCTTCGGCCTCTTCCATGGGATCATCCCAGCGCCGTTGCTCGCCTGCCAGCGGCCGTCATGCGGCGGGACCTTGGGGAAATATCCGGGCCGTCCCTTCGAGGATTCGCTGAATGCGGCAACCCGTATATTCGCGTTCGGCAGCGCGCCACCACTCACGGCTTTTGCTCTTAGCCAGATCACAAATGGTACGTATCCCGACTTCACCACAACCTCCCCCTTCACAGGGACCACCACTGGGCCGTGCATTCCGGTCTCCACCTGCGGTTTATTCGCCGACGTGGTAGCCGTGCGATTCATTCAGGATCACAAAAATCCTTATGGCATTCAAGCCAGTCTCGCGATTGAATTTGAACCTTTCAAAGACACGACGGTCAGTGTGAGCGGACTTCACGTTCGGGGAGTCCATCTCGGGAGTTTCTACAACGTCAATCAACCGCCCCCGTCGGGGACGGCTACGGTTCATGACTCTCTGGGAAACACGGGATCGAAGAATACATATTTTTGCCCGGTAGCGATCTGCGGCCCGGGCATTCCTGGCACGCAAGATCTACGCTGGGCGATTTATTTTGAAGCTACGTCGCGTTGGGACTCGCAATATGACGGCCTGCTCATCAATGTCAATAAGCGGCTGACGCACAACTTCTCCTACGGCATCAGCTACACCTGGGCCAAGTCCATTGACGACGGGCCGAACCCGAGCTTCGTCCTGGTTCCTCAGGACAGTCAGAACTTCCGTGCGGAGCGCGCAGTCTCTGCGGACGATGTACGCAACCGGCTGGTGCTAAACGCCACGGTCACAACTCCCAAGACTTGGGATGTCTTCACGCGCGATTTTTTGGTCGGCATGATCACGACGATACAATCGCCACAGCGCTTCACGAAATTCGTGGGCTTTGATGCCAACGGAGATGTGTTCGACAACAACGATCGCGTGGGCATCGATCCTCGCAACACGTTTATCGGCGACAATTATCGTTCGGTTGACCTGCGGCTTTCCCGCAAATTTACCTTCCGTGAAAACCAGAGTCTCGAACTTCTTGCCGAAGCATTCAACCTTTCGAACACATTGAACGTGCGCTTCTTCAACACCGTTTACGGCGCCGCGGACTTTTGCCCGGTCAACTCCACTGCCACCGGCTGCCTGGGCGGACCGTTTCCCAATCGGGAAGGTTCCCCTAACCAACTTTACGGTACACCGCGCGCCGTGAATAACCCGCGTCAGATTCAGCTCGCGATAAAGTTCAACTTTTGACGTAGCTTGTTTATCTGAATGGACGGTCGGGCTGCTGCGCAAAGCATCGGCTGGACCACCGCTCCTTCGGAGGCGCCGCAATCAGCGGATAGCTTCGCATGACTGGTTCTACCTCAAACGCTAATGCAGCCACCACTGCTGAAGTGGCGTTTGCGTCCATGGGTGCACGGCGGCTGCTCGCTCTCGGTGGCATCGGCCTCATCCTCGTAGGGATGCTGGTCGGGGATATTTTTGCGGTTTTCGTTCTGCATCAGAATGCGGCCAAGGTAGGTGCAAGCTTGTCAGCCGCCGCGCATGCGGCCGCCGCGGGAGATGCGAAGACCGTTCTTGCCAGCTTACAGTCCGTGGGGAATTTCCTCGAAAACCGTGGCACCAAAGTGGACACCCACGTTCATATGATTGCGTTTGGTTATTTGGCCTTACTGCTCGCGATCCTTCAACCTTGGGTCGCGTTTAGCGACAGCGCAAAAAAGAAGCTCGCCTGGATTTTTCTTTTCGGCGCGTGGCTGCTCCCCCTAAGCGTGTTTTTGATTCACTACGTCGGCTTGGCTTACAGCCCGCTTGCAGCCATCGGCTGGGCCAGCATTTTGGCGGATTTTGGCGGAGCGCTAGTGATCGCAGCCACGCTTGGGTGTCTGCTCGGCATCGCGAAACGCACCCAGCAGGCGGCGGATCGCGCCTCGGTGCGGGACGGCCTATGGGAGGATCGAAGTGTCGCGGGACGCATTCTTCTTGCAGGCGGACTGGCGCTTGTGCTCCTGGGCTTCCTTCACGGCGCCTATTACGCGGCAATCGACCTTTATAAGCACGAGGCCCTCGACTATTCGGTCCTCTCTGAGATGAGCGCTGGGGCCGCCGCGAAGGACGTAGCCGCTGTGGATAGCGCTCTTGCGAAATATGGCCAATTAGGGGGCGAAAAAGCCGTGAACATCGCCGCTCATGCCCACGCCATCGAGTTCGGCTTGTTGGCCATCTTGCTGGCCTTTTTCCAGCCTTACGTCAGTCTGCGCGATTCCTGGAAGCGCCGGTGGGCCTGGGTGCTGCTCTTTGGCTCGCTGCTGCTTCCGGTTTTTGTGTTGCTCGAATTGAAACTGGGGCTTTTGGCCGGGGGGATCGCGGATGTGGCAGGTCTGCTGGTGATCATCGCGCTGCTTGCCATGTGGATCGGCATCCTGCGTTACACGGGTGAAATCGACGCTGGCGGGCGCCTCGCCGAAGGAGCGAATGGATGAGCACTGCGCGGCGCTTGCTTATTTTCGGGGGCATAGGCCTGGCACTGCTCGGAATGATTTACGGCCTATGGTACGCGGTTTTCGCAGAACACCAGGAACTCGACGGCATCGGCAAGTCTCTCGCGACGGGATTCAGCGCTGCTGGCGCACGCGATCCGCGAGCAGCGGAGGATGCACTGCAACAATACCGCGAACTGAAATACACATACGACCGGCACGTCGACGTGCACGGACACTGGATTGGTCTGGCGATGCTGTTGATGGTTCTGGGAATTGCGTTCGATCGCGTCGAGCTCACCGAACGGATGAAAATGCTTCTCTCAGCCGGCCTCTTGCTCGGATCGCTGCTTTTTCCCCTTGGCGTGCTGCTGCAGACCTTTAGCCACGGGGTCGCGCCGCAGGCGGTGGCAGTGGTCGGTTCGGCGTTGGTCATCGTCTCGCTGGCGGGAATGACGATGGGCTTTGCGCGAGCGCCAAGGAGTGGATGAATTCTGCCGTCGCCTTGCTACACGGTTTCGGGAGCAATAAAATGACCGCGTCGGAATGGAACACCTGCACTCCTCAATTACAGCGCACTTCGAATCTGCGCCAAAGGAAGAGCGGAGTTTAACGTGTACGCAGCCGCATTTTCTTATCATCGTGCCGCGTCGCTGCAGGAAGCGGTAAAACTACTGCAAGACCTTGGCGATGACGCGCGCATCATCGCGGGAGGCCAGAGCTTGATCCCTTTGATGAAGATGCGCATGACACGCCCGGCCGCCCTCATCGACATCAACTTCATCCCCGGCTTGAGCGAGATTCAGAACTCCAAAGGGGAGTTGCGCTTCGGCGCCCTCGCGCGCCATGCTGATATTGAGGACTCTTCCGTGGCCTCCGCTATTCCGATTGTTCACGATTGCGCCACCGGGATTGCCGACGTGCAGGTTCGCAATCAGGGCACCATCGGGGGCTCACTGGCTGAAGCCGACCCCAGCGGCGATTGGGGCACGGCGCTGCTGGCGCTTGACACCACCGTGGTCTGCTTTGGCCCCGGCGGTCGGCATACGGTGCCGTTCGAAGCGTTTATCAAGGACGCGTACACCACGGTTCTCGCGCACGACGAAATCGTCACTGCCGTCCACGTGAAAATGCCTCCGAAAGGCAGCGGGGGCGCGCACCTTGCCTTCAAGCGCAGTGCGCCCGTGTACCCAACCGTGAGTGCGTCCGTGCAGCTCACTCTCGAAGACCACAACACGTGCAAGGATGTGCGCGTGATTCTCGGTTGCGTTGGCCTCACCGCTATCCGCGCCAAGGAAGCGGAAGCAGCCGTGCGGGGAAAGTCGCTCAGCGAGAAGAATATCCAGGCTGCCTCGGAAGCCGCTAGGGCTGCGGCGGAACCGCAGAGCGACATGCGCGGCTCGGCGGAGTACAAGCGCGCGTTGGTGGCGACTCTCGTCAAGCGAGCCATTGCCATCGCGGCACGCCGCGCGCGTGGTGAACACGCGGAAGCGGGACATGAATATGTCGGACGTTAAAAAAGTTCTTGTGCGGGTTCGCGTCAACGGAGAAGCACGCGAAGCGGAGGTCGAACCTCGCACGCTTCTGGTCGAGTTTCTCCGTGAACATCTCAACCTGACCGGTACGCATGTTGGTTGCGATACCACCTACTGCGGCGCTTGCACAGTGACTCTGAACGGCCGCACGGTGAAATCCTGCACGCTGTTTGCTCCGATGGCCAATGGGGCGGAAATCACTACGGTCGAAGGGCTTTCCAAAAACGGCAAGCTCCATCCCATTCAGGAAGCCTTCGCGGCGTGTCACGGCCTGCAATGCGGCTATTGCACGCCTGGTCTTTTGCTCTCCACCCTGCAACTCTTGAAAACAAATCCCAAGCCCAGCACCGAACAGATGCGCAAAGGCATTGCCGGGAACACCTGCCGCTGCACCGGTTATCAGAACATTTTCAAATCCATCCGCGCGGCGGCTGCGGAAATGGAGAAACGGTAAGCGATGGAGATCAAGCTGGCGGGCGATTTCACGGTGAAGAAGACTCCCAATGAGGTGTACAGCTTCCTCGTGGACCCCAACCGCTTTTGCCCGCTGCTTCCCGATTTTCAGAGCATGGAGATTCTGGATCCGAAGAATTTCCTGGTGAAATTGAGCGTGGGCGTTTCTCATATTCGAGGGACGGCCGCGCTCAAGATGACACTCGTGGATGAGCAGCGCCCCACGCAAGCGGTTTACGAAGGCAAAGGCGAAGTTCCCGGAGGCTCGGCCACCATCCGCGCTCAGTTTCAACTCGAAGAAGTTTCTGGCGGGCAAACGAAAGTAAAGTGGTCGGGCCAGTCGAGCGTGCTGGGGCGGGTGATTTCGCTCGCCGGCGGTTTGCTCGAACCGCTGGGAAAGAAAAATGTGCAGAAACTTATTGATGGGCTGAAGAAAGCCCTGGCCTAGAACCGAGAGAATTTGATGGCTAGCAAATCAGTCGCGAAGAAATTGAAGCGCAAAACATCGCGCGGCCCTTCCGCGAATGGGGCGCAGGCCGCGCCTGCAAAGTGGGTCGGCCAGCCCATCCGTCGCAAAGAAGAAAACCGCCTGGTGAGCGGGAGGGGCATCTTCGTCGACGACGAGAAGATGCCCGGCATGCTGCACATCAAGTTCGTGCGCTCTTCCTATCCCCACGCGAAAATCGCCCGCCTGGACGTTTCTCAAGCAGAAAAGTTTCCTGGGGTTGTTTGCACGCTGACCGGCGCGGAAATCAAGAAGCAAGTGCAGCCGTTCATCGAGATTGGCCCCGGCGGCGCGCAGAAAATCGCCGACTATCCCATGGCTGTCGGCAAAGTGGTCTTTCAGGGCGAACCTGTCGCGGCCGTCGTCGCGGAAACTCGGCTAGCGGCCGAAGACGCCGCCGAACTCGTCGAAGTCGATTACGAACCGCTCCAACCCGTGGTCACCGCGGAAAACGCCCTCAAGGACGAGAGCCTCCTGCATCCCGCCATGGGCACGAACCGCAATTGGCACGGCGTGTTTACATACGGCGACGTCGAGAAGGCCATGAAGCAGGCGGCCCATGCCGTGCACATCGGCCGCTTGCACTTCCACCGATTTTCCAGCACTCCGCTCGAATGCAACGTCATCATTGCTACGTGGGATCCTCGTTCCGGCGATATCGAGTACCACTGCAACAACACGTTCCCTTCTTTTGCCTCGCAGTTCCTCTCCCCGGCTCTCGGCGTGCGCATCGATCAGATTCACATGAAGAGTTTTGATATCGGCGGCGGCTTTGGCATCAAGATCACCAGCTATCCCTACATGGCCGTCTGTGCTCTTGCGTCGCGCAAGGCCAGGGGCCGCGCCGTGAAGTGGGTCGAAACCCGCATCGAGCACATGCAGGCCAGTGCCCACGGCAACGAACGCACCTTTCTGGATACGCGTGTCGCGCTGGACAAGAACGGGGTCGTTCTCGCCATCGATTCGAAACATGTCGATGACTGCGGCGCTTTTCCTCGCTACGAACCGCTCGGCTGCGTCATCTGGGCGCAGGTGCTCCCCGCAACCTACCGCGTGAAAAACATCCGCATCGATATGCATCAGGTGGTCACCAACAAGTGTCCGGTCGGTCCCAACCGCGGTTACTCCCGCATGCAGCACTTATGGTTTATGGAACGCATTCTGGATATCTGCGGGCAGACTCTCGGAATTCCCGCCGACGAGATGCGCCTCCGCAATTACATCCGCAAAAACGAGATGCCGTACAAAACGCCAAACGGCTGCGTGTACGACTCTGGTGACTACGCCAACATGCTTTCAACGGCGAAAAAGCTGATCGGCTGGGACGACTGGAAGAAAAAGCAAGCGGCGGCTCGCAAAGAAGGCCGTTGGATTGGCCTCGGCATCGGCTCGACTCTCGATTCCGGCACCAACAATTTCGGTCAGGCGCGCATCATCAATCCCGACGCTCCCTTCTCCGGCCAGTCCAAAGTTGGCATCGTCAAGCTGGACATCTACGGCGAGGTCGTCGTCAGCATGGGCTCGGTGCCTCAGGGACAAGGTCACGAAACGACCGCCGCCCAGGTCGTCGCCGACGCCCTCAGCATCACTCCCGATCTCGTCAACGTCCGCCCTGGCTTTGACACCGCGCACAACGCGTACACCGGTCACACTGGAACCTATGCCAGCCAGTTTGCCGTCACCGGTCTCACCGCCATTCACGGCGCTGCCATGAAACTCCGCAAGGAATTGAGCCGGCTCGCCGCTTGGAAACTGCAAGCAAAGGAAAAGGACCTGGAGTTCGGCGTTGGTGCGCAAGGCCCCGAAGTGCGTGTCAGCGGCACACAGAAATCCATCAACTATTGGGCGCTGGCAAACCTTGTCAACGTGAACAACGCCGGGATGCCGGAATCGCTTTGGGACATTACCCTGAACTGCCGCCACGTCTTTCACGCCAACTTTCAGATTCCCGATGTCAAGCGCAAGTACGGCAACCTCACTCTGACCTACGCCGCGCAAATCCACACGGCTGTTGTCGAGGTGGATCGGGAAACCTTCCAGCCAAAAATTCTCGCCTATGCCTGTGTGGATGACTGCGGCAAAGCCGTGAACCCGCGCATTGTCGAAGGCCAGGTCCACGGGGCCGCGGCCCACGGCATCGGCGCGGCTCTGCTCGAGGATTGCGCCTACGATTCGGATGGCAACCTGCTCACCGCGACGTTCAGCGATTACACGCCCATCACCGCCGTGAACATGCCGGAACTCCTGTATGCGCACACGGAATCGCCGTCACCGTTCACGCTTAACGGTGCCAAGGGCATGGGCGAAGGCGGCGCCGCTCCCGTGCACACGATTTGCTCGGCGCTTCAGGATGCGCTCTATCCGACCGGCGTCATTATCGATGATTCGCATAACACCGGCGATTCGCTCTTCCGCGCTGTGCAAAAAGCAGAGACCGGCGGATATGCCGGCATGGTACAGGTCGAACATCGCCGCCCCTCCCGGTAGCATGTTCGGGGCCATTGCCGCGATGTCAGGAAAGTCTAGACGTGAAGCGTGTTTGCATCATCGGATGCGGTTCCATCGGCAGCCTCTACGCCGCCCATCTGGCGCGCGTTGCCGAAGTCTGGGCCTTCGTGCGCCGCGGGGATCACGCGCGGGCGCTGAACGAACATGGCCTGCGCGTTTCCGGCACGCATGAGTTCCATGCTGATCTTCGCGCGACCAACGACCCGGCAAAGCTGCCCCAATTTGATTTCGGCATCGTTTCGTGTAAAGCCACGCAGACGCGCGAAGCTGTCACTCCTGTCGCTCACCTCTTCAAGAACGGCGCCGTGCTCTCATCGCAAAATGGACTTGGAAGCGAAGAAGTTATCGCCGGAATCGCGCAAACCTACGTCATGCGCGGGACGACCTTCATGAGCGGCACGCGCCTAACCGACACGCACGTGCGCTACGAACTGGACACCGCTACCTGGATGGGCCCGTTCGAACCGACAAACACGCCATTTTCATTGGTGCAGGAGGCTGCCGCACTCATCAATTCCTCGGGCCTCAAGGCCGTCGCGCTGGAAGACGCTCGTCCTGCGCAGTGGTCCAAGCTCATTTTCAATTCCTCAGTGAACGCCGTCGCGGCTCTCACGGAACTCCCGCACAGTTTTCACTATGCCGAAGAAGAAAAGTTCGGCGATCTCGGCCACCTGCTCCATGCCCTCATGGAGGAAGGCAAAAGGGTCGCTGAAGGCCTCGGCGTGAAGCTCTACGAGGATCCCTGGGAGATGAATAAAATCGGCGCGCAAACCGATCATCGTCCTTCGATGCTGTACGACATTCGCCACAAACTCGCGACCGAAGTCGATTTTCTTGGTGGGGCCATCGCTCGAGAAGCGCGCCGCGCCGGCATCCCCGCGCCACTCCACACCGCGCTTTATCGGCTGATCAAAGCCAAGGAAACCGCGTGGACGTACGAAGGCAAAGAAAAGGCGGTCGCCAAGTGAGCGCCAGCGCCATGCCCTACGCTCTGGATCAGGAAAAGTGGCAGCGCGTGCGCCAGATGATGGGGCGTCACAACCTCGAAGCCCTCGTCGCTCGCGCGCCCGACAACATCCTCTATCTGACAAATTACTGGACCATGAAGGGCTACGACCTGGTGATATTTCCGCGCGACGGCGATCCCACCCTTTTGGTCATCGAGCCGCAATTCCGCGAAGCGCAGCGCACGGCGTGGAACAAAGACGTTCGCTATTTTAAGTTCTACCATTCGAAAGATCCGCGCCCGCCGATGATCCGTGCGGTCGAAATGGCGGTGGATGTCCTTCGTGAGCGAAAACTCAATGGCCGCGTGGGCATCGAGCTTTCGCAAACTTCGCAAATCTGCGACCGCATGGTCGGTGAGCCCACGGTTTTCTGGCAGGGCTATTACGATGCTTTCCGCACGAGCTGCCGCGAAGTGGCCGACACCACGCCGCTGCTTGCGGAAACGCGCATGATCAAAACTTCCCAGGAAATCGAACGCATGCGCCTGGCCAATGAATTGGCGGCCATCGGCATGGAGTACGCCCGCAAGAATATCCGGCCCGGGATGAAAGAAAGCGAAGTGGCCGCGATGATTGAAGGCCACATCCATGCCGTTGGCGTCGGCTACCAAGGCAAAGTCGCCATGGCCCGCGCTTTCACTCTTGTCTGGTCGGGGAAGGGCATCGCCACGTTTACCGCCACCAGCGACCGCCCGGTGATTGAAAATGAACCGACACTCGTCGAGATCTGGGTCTGCGCCGATGGCTATTGGACCGATCTAACGAAAAATATTTGCCCGGGCCGCCTCACACCAGAGTACAACCGGCTGCTCGATCAACTGCTGAAGATCTTTGCAGAGGGTGTCTCCTGCGTTCGTGATGGCGCGCCCCTTGGGGATATCGACCGCGTCTTACGTAAGGGGATTGAAGCGGCCGGTTACCCCGGGCAGCCTTCGCATCCAGTAGCCCACGGCGTGGGCGCTCGCGCCCATGAGCCGCCGTACTCGCATCAGGCCGCGCCCGGCGCGATGCGTTCTGGAATGGTGCTGGCTATCGAGCCTGGTGTGTATTGGGAAGGCGGCGGCGGACTGCGCCTGGAAGACAATTTCTTAGTAACGCCTACTGGATGTGAGAAGCTTTGCTCGTATCCGGACGACTTTCGAGTGTGACGTCGAGACATGAAAGCCATCGTCGCAAGGGAGAAAACGAACGCAATGAATGAAGACTTGGCCAAAGCCATCCTGTCGCAGATTCGTGAAGACGAGCTTGTTTCGATGTGCTGCGACGTCGTCAACATCCCAAGCCCCACTGGCGAAGAACTAGAAATGGGCCGCTACATGCGCCAGGCTCTTGAAGAAACCGGCCTTTCCGTATCTTGGCAGGAGGTCGAGGAAGGCCGCGCCAACGTCGTCGGCCTCTGGGAAGGGACAGCTAATGGCAAAAGTCTCCTGTTCAACGGCCACATGGACACTTCCAACACCGGCCGCGAAGAATTTCTCACCGGCATCGGCTACAAGCCAAAAGCCATCATCAAGAACGGCTTCATCTATGGCCTTGGCATCTACAACATGAAGGGTGCGCTCGTTTGCAACACGCAAGCTGTGAAAGCCCTAAAGCGCGCTGGCGTGAAACTCGAAGGCGACGTACTCATTGCCGCCGTCGTCGGCGAAATCGAGAAAACGCAGTGGGGCGGCGAATTCGTTGGCAAAGAGTTCCGCGGCTACGGCGTGGGCACACACCACCTCGTCAATCACGGCGTTCTCCCTGATATGTGCATTCTCGGGGAGCCCACGGATCTGCACTTGGTCCTCGGCCATTACGGAACGGTTTGGGTCCGCCTCTCTGTTCACGGCCACTACGTGCACACGGGCTTTACTCGCGGCAAGCAGGACCAAAGCTCCGTCTTCCGCATGAAAGAAATTCTTCCCGCGATTTATGACTGGATCGCCGCGTGGGAAAAGAAAGCTGTCTACGATGGCCAGCCCGGTGTCGTCAATGTCGGCTGCATCCGTGGCGGCCATCCTTGGCGTGTCAGCCGTACCCCGGACCGCACCGACGTATTCCTCGACGTGCGTGTTCCTCCCGCCATGCCCCTCAAAGAAGTCCGCGTCTCCATCAAGCAACTCGTCCTCGATCTCCGCAAAAAACATCCGGATTACGGCGTCGAATACGAAACCTTCGTCTCTGTTCCCGGCGCAGAAATCTCCAAAGACCACCCTCTTGTCAAAACCATCGAGGCATGTCACCAGAGAATTCTTGGAACGCCTGCCAAACATTCCACCGTCGTGTGGGACTCCGACGCCTCGGTACTCACCCGCTTCGGCATCGAAACGCTCAACTATGGCCCATCGAGCGGTCCTCGCGACGCCGAAGGCGAAAAAGTGGCCATCGAAACGCTCCTCAACACCACGAAGATATATGCCCTGGCCGCCGCTGAAATTTGCGGAGCACACGAATAGAAGAGACCCATCATGCCCACCCAAAAAGAAATCGACCGCCGCTACTCGAATATCCGCGCGGCCATGGTCGACAACAACGTCGACGCGCTCATCGTTTGCGGCAACCAATATGCCGGCTTTGAAGGCGCTGTCCGTTACGTTTCAGGTTTCGAAATCGTTCACCGCTACGTCTACGTTTTGCTTCCGCTCTCCGGCGGGCCCACTTTGGTCTTTCCCCGCGAAGCCCGCTGGATCGGCGACAAAAAAGCGACCTGGGTTCGCGATCAGGTTTGGGCGGAAATTCCAGGCAAATGGCTGCGCGAAAAAATCGAGGAGAAAAGATGGAAGCGCGTCGCTGTGTATGGTTTGGACTTCATTATGGCCGTCCGCGACTACCGCGAACTGCACCAAAGCTCATTCGAACTCGTCCCTTTTGACTTTCCATTCGACATGGCCCGTGCGGTGAAGAGCGCCGAAGAGCTCGAGGGCGTCCGCGATGCCATGGACATTATCCTCGACGGCTTCCACGCGCTACTGCAATCCTATCAACCTGGAAAAAGCGAGGCCGAAATCATGGCTCCGGCTGTCGAACGTTTTTTTGCTCGCGGCGCTGGCCAGCGCATGATGAACATCGTCCTCAGCGGCACCGGCGGCGAAGCCGAAGCGCATTTCAAAGTTCCCTCGCTCCGCAAAGTCGCTCCCGATGACTTGCTGCTCTATTCGCTGGAAATCACCGGCGCAGCCGGCTACTGGGTGGAATTTTCCCGCGCTCTCATGCAAGGAAAGCCCAGCCCGCGCACCCGCGCCATGAGCGAAGTCTACCCCGAGGCCATGGAAGCCGCTCGCCTGAAAATGCACGACGGCACCCTTGCTTGCGAGGTCCACAAGGCCGCCACCGACGTCTTCAGCCGCGCCGGATTCGCTCTTGGCCATCTCACCGGCCATTCCATCGGCATGACCATGATCGAATATCCCGCGATCGGCGCAAACACACAGATTGAGCTCAAAGAAAACATGGTTTTCAGTTTTCATCCGCAGGTCGTTGACCAGGACGGCCAGGTCTGTCTCTACACGCAAGACACCTACCGCATCGGCAAAAAAGAAGGCGAATGCCTCGCCAGCGTCCCGTGGAAATTCTATTCCGGCGCGGAGGTTCTCAAGACTGCATGAGTGTGAAAGTCTGCATTGTCGGCTGCGGCGCTATCGGCAGCCTTTTCGCTGCGCACCTCGCGCGCCTCAAGGATGTCGAAGTCCACGCTTACGATGTCTCCAAAGACCATATGCGTGCCATCAACGAACGCGGGTTGCGCATCAGCGGCGCCGCCGACTTTACTACGCGTCTCCATGCCACTTCCGACGCCTCACAAATTCCCCTTTGCGATTTCGGCATCGTGGCCACCAAAAGCACTCACACGCGCCTTGCCATCGAGCAAGCAAAGCACCTCTTCGGCCCCTCCAGCGCCGTCTGCTCCGTCCAGAATGGAGTCGGCAACGAAGAAATCCTCGCCCACCACGTCAAATACGTCATTCGCGGTACCACGTTTCCCGCCGGCCATCTCATCGAACCCGGCCACGTTGGTTTCGACATTAGCGGCGACACCTGGATCGGTCCGTTCGAACCCACCAACACTCCTTTCGAATTCGTCGAAAAACTTTCCGCTCTCCTCAATCGCAGCGGCATGCATGTCATCCCGCTCAGAGACGCGCGCGGCGCGCAGTGGACCAAGCTCATCTTCAACGCCTCCACCAATCCCGTTGGCGCGCTCACTCTGCTGCACCACCGCGCTGCCACCCGCCTGGCGCCCACGGGCGCACTTTTCAACGCCCTCATCGCCGAGGGCGAAGCCGTCGCAAAAGCCCTCGGCATCCAGCTTCATGGCGATCCGCGCGCGCTCGTCGAAAAGGGCGCCAACGCTCCCGGCAAGCACAACGCCAGCATGTTGCAGGACGTGCTCGCCAAGCGCCAAACCGAAGTCGATTTTATGAACGGCGCGATTGTCGAATGGGGCGAAAAAAAAGGCGTCTCCACTCCTCTCAATCGCGCCATGTGGCAGTTGATCAAAGGACTCGAGCATTCCTGGACCGACCCCGCTTGAACACCAACCACACACATCCGGACACGATTCAACGGAACCTCATGACCTTGCCTTTCAAAATAGGCGTCTTGCAGTTGAGCATGGAGCCTCTCCACGAGACCGTGCACATGGCCCAAGCCTGCGACGCCGCCGGCTTCGATGTCTTCTGGCTCGCCGAAGCTTATCCCTGGTGGCGCAAGCACTCCATGGAAGCGCGCTCTTCCACTGCGGCCACCGCCATCATCGCGCGCGAAACTAGAAACATCGCCATCGGCTGGGGCATCATTTCGCCTTACACTCGCCATCCCGTCCAGATCGCCATGGAAGCCCGCATTCTTCAGGAAGCTGCCGGAGAGGGCCGCTTTCTCCTTGGTCTCGGCGCGTCTAAGATTTTCATGAAGGAAATCGGCGAGGGCGAAAAGGGCAGGGAAGTCGGTCCCGCCACGGTCATGCGCGAAAGCATCGAAATCATCAAGGCTATGCTCTCCGGCAACGAAGTCAAATACGAAGGCAAAGCTTTTCAGGCTTTCGCTCCCGCCCTCAAGCCCGACGCTCACGTTCCGCGCTGGCAGCCTCCGCTCTACATCGGCGCCACCGGCCCCGTCTTGCAGCGTCTGGCCGGTGCCATGACCCAGGGTTTGCTCACCGCCAGCATCACCACTCCCAAGTTTGCCGCCTACTCCCGCGGCATCATGGAAGAAGGCGCGAAGAAAGCTGGCCGCGACGGCGCGCAGCTCGATCTGGGCTGCGTGGTGGTCGGCAGCGTCGGCGAAGATCCCAAAACCGCGCGCGAAGGTGCGCGCGAAATGGCTGCCATGTACCTCGCCAACAAGGTGCAGAATATCAAGAGCTCAGCGGACAAGCTCCTCGAGTGCGCCGGGCTCACCATGGAAGAAATCCAGCCCATTGCCGGCGCTATGGAAAAAGGCGGCCGCAAAGCCGCGGCCCGCGCCGTGTCCGACACCATCCTCGACAAAGTTTGTCCTGTTGCCGGCTCACCGAAGCAGTGCATTGAAAAACTCGAGGAATATCGCGCCGCGGGCTGCACGCAAATGATGCTCGAACTTTGGGGCGACCACCGCCTTCAGCAGGCTCGCCTCTTCGGCGAAAAAGTCCTGCCCCACTTCCACAAAAAATAGATTCGCAGCGGTATCCTAAGCGAGCGCGAGTGGCCGCATGCCCGAATTGCCAGACATCGTCGTCTACATCGAAGCGCTTGAGCAGCGCATTCTCGGCCAATCGCTCGAAGGCATCCGCATCGTCAGTCCGTTTCTCCTGCGCACCGCGACTCCGCCCCTCAGTTCCGCGTCAGGCAAAAAAGTCCTCCGCCTGCGCCGCCTGGGAAAGCGCATTTGCATCGGCCTCGAGGACGACCTTTGGCTCGTCTTGCACCTGATGATTGCAGGCCGCCTGCACTGGCGCGCCCGCGGCGTCAAAGTTTCTCCGCCTCGTGGCCTCGCTGCCTTTGATTTTCCCGCCAGCTCTCTTCTCTGGACCGAAGCCGGCTCCCAAAAGCGCGCTTCTCTTCATCTCGTATCGGGAGAAGCTGGCCTTCTCGCTCTGGACCCCGGCGGCCTCGAAGTGCTCGACGCCCATCCGTCGCGCTTTGCCGCCGTTCTTCTCTCCGCGAACCACACGCTCAAGCGTGCCCTCACCGACCCAGGCCTCTTCAGCGGCATCGGCAACGCCTATTCCGATGAAATTTTGTTCGAAGCGAAACTTTCCCCGCTCGCGCTCACCCAGAAGCTCACCGTGCCGGAAATTCAGCGCCTCTTCGCCGCCACGCGCGCCAGCCTCACCCGCTGGACGGAGCGCCTGCGTGTCGAAGCCGCCGGAAAATTCCCCGAAAACGTCACTGCCTTTCGCGAAGGAATGGCCGTCCACGGCCGCTACAAACAGCCCTGCCTGCGCTGCCACACCAAAATCCAGCGCATCCGTTATGCCTCCAACGAAACCAACTACTGCCCCACGTGCCAGACCGGCGGAAAGCTCCTCGCCGACCGCGCCCTCTCGCGCCTTCTCCGCGAAGATTGGCCTCGTACCCTCGACGAGCTCGAACTCCTCACTCGCAAACACCCCTAGCGCATGGGCTTCGCTAGTCGCTGCCTCGGGTCTTGTGGCCGTTACGGTTTTTGCTTTTCCGCGGCTGGTTTCATCTCAGACGTCTTGGCAGCTGGTGCTTTCGCCTTCGAGGCCGCCGCAGCCATCATCGGCTTGGGGTGCCAAAATTCAGCCGAGGCTGAGGCAATCTCTTCCGGTGGATTGCTGAGTTCAGGTGAGAAGCGCAAGATCGCCGATTGCGTTTCCTCCACGGACTCGGCGTTCACCTTCTGGAATTTCTTCAACCCTTCCTCACCCAGAATTTGCAGCAGGGTGGGATTCTTGTCGAAGCCGCCCAGCGAACTTCGCAGCGCAGTGATGTAGAACGTTGCGCCTTTGCCTCCCTCGACCACCTGCGAAACGAACACCGGTTGTGCATCGGCCACTTTTTCCCCGGCCTCCTTGAATTCTTTCAAGAACGCTTCGAACTCCGGCACGTGGCCCGGACGAACATGCACCGCCGTCGTCCGTAGGACGCGCGATTCACCGATGAATTTTGCGTACGCAGCGGCGTCAGGTGGTACTTTCCGGCTCAGGTCCGGCCGCCGCCGGCGCAATTCCGTCCGCGACCACACCAGGCAATTCGCAAAGTCGCGCCCCATCTTCTCCGCTATATCCTTGCCGTAGGCTTTGTTCAATGCGGCCATGGCCGTCTCGTTGGCTTTATCGATGTCCGCGTAATCTTGGCGCGGGCTGGTGAACTGGTACACGTCGCCTTCGCCATACGCAGTCGCCATGGCGAGCCAGTGATCGCCGTTGAACTTTCGGTTTGCATCAATCCATTTTTTCGTCAGTGTTTGGAAGTCGGCCAGCTTCTCCGGCTTCACCTTCACGATAAATACGTCCAGATAGTCTCCCTGCGCATGTACGGCCATGGGCGCCGCTAAAGACACGGCGACCCCCAAGGCCCAAATGGCTTTCCTCAACATGACTGCCTCCTTCCTCTACGAAATACCAGGCGGGATTGACCCGGACGGTACACCCGCGCATCTACCCTGTCAAGCGTGCAGCCCGTTTAACGGGGAGCAAGCTTTCAGCGCTGCCACTTATGCACAGCCGTCCACAGCTTTCCACAAGCAAGCCATCAGAAATCACTTGCCAAGCCGAATCAGCAATTCTATTCTCACGCCCAGATTGAGCCGGGAAGCCTCAAAAACTTCTCGGCTCAATTGAAAGAGGGCGCAAAGGCTTCACGGCTGATGCGCCCTCGATTTTTTTGTCCCCGCCGATTGCTCCTCCCGTCTCCTGCCGCCTCGCGCCGTCTTGCTGCGTTATACTTGGAATAGCGATCGCAACACACTGCGGCGAGTGAGGTTGCGATCTCCCGGAGAAAAATGAACGGCAACCAGCTTTCTCCTCGCGGCACCATTCTGCTCGGAGCGCAGCTCGCCCTCGGGCTCATCCTTGGCGGATGGATCCTTGGTGCGCAAATCAAAGCCACGCGCCTCAGCGACCGCTATGTCACCGTCAAAGGCCTCGTCGAGCGCCAAGTTAAATCGGACCTCGCCATTTGGCCCATCAGCTATAAGCAAGCCGGCGACGATCTCGCCGCCGTCTATGCGCGTACCGAAGCCGATAAGAACACCGTCCTACAGTTCCTCGCGCAGCAAGGTATTCAGGGGTCCGAAATCGGGCTTGGCGTCGTTCGCGTCGTGGACACGCAGGCCAACGAATACGGCGGCGCCCAGCGCGCCCCGCATCGCTACATCATTGAGCAGGAAATCTCGGTGCGGACTCCACGTGTCGATCAGGTCGCGACCGCTGCCCAGAAAACCATGCAGCTGGTGCGGAAAGGCATCGTGCTCAGTACCAATCCAGGCCAGGGACAAGGGGTCGCCTACAAATTCACCGGCCTGAACTCCATCAAGCCCGACATGATCACCGAAGCCACTCGCAACGCCCGCGCTGCCGCCGATCGTTTCGCCGCGGATTCTGGCGCTAAGGTCGGCGGGATTCGCCAGGCCAATCAAGGTGTCTTCGCGATTCTCGCTGCAGATCAAGGCAGCGACACCAGCGAACCTGGCCAATTTGGTGGCGCAGAATCCGCCGCCGACTCCAGTCTCATGAAAACCGTCCGCATCGTCACCACTGTCGAGTACTACCTTGACAAATAGAGTGAAAGGCCTGTCGGAACGAGGTTGACACAAGCTTTCGGGCCTGACCGCTTTTGCACAGCCGTGCACAGCTTTCCACAGCGAAACATGTAGAAACCACTTGCAAAGCCGAAACAGCAATTCTATCCTCGCGCCAGATTGAGCCGGGAAGCCTCAAAAACTTCTCGGCTCAATTGAAAGAGGGCGCAAAGGCTTAACCGCCGATGCGCCCTCGATTTTTTTGGTCCCGCTGGCCCACCCACTGTCATTCCGAGCGGAACAGGCCGATTTTGTCTTGCCCTTTCGCTCCCGCGAAAGGGTGGGCCTGCGTAGTCGAGGAATCTCTCTTCGCCTTCCTGTCGTGCCCACCGTTTGACGTAGGAGCAGGCGCCCGTATGGCGGCTGGAGCGATTTTCGTCCTTGACAGGCCCCTTATGAATCTCTATACTTATTTTTGTTGAGTAGTGCGCCTCGCTTCCTGCGAGGCCTTTTCTTTATAAGGGCTTTGTAGGGGCGCGCTTCAGCGCGTCCCCGCGGTGCTTCCAGCTAGACCGTCCCGGCATTGTCATCCTGAAGGCCGCGCCTTCTGCGGCCTGAAGGATCTCAACTTAGCCTTCATCTCAAAGCATCTGTTCGTACCGCCGGCATCCTTGCCGGCTCTTTTTTTTAGCAAATCCCCAAATTCAACTCTTAGGAGAAAAACCATGCCATGTCTCAGTCCAAAGGACCGCGTGTCCCTATGCCGTTTCACCTTCACTGATGGCCGTTGCTGCCGCACCCCCCGCAGTAGCAGCCACCCGCATTTCTGCTACGATCACGCCCAAAAAGAAGCCCGCGCCTGCGCCGCCGAAACACTCGGCAAAGACCTCGCCTTCTTCTTTTCCGGCGACTACCTCTCGGCCAACGATCTCAGTACCGCCCTCGCACGCCTCATTCCCGCCGTCGTCCAGGGCCACGTCAAACCCCGCGCCGCCTCCACCATCGCCTATCTCCTCCAAACTCTCGTCCAAGCCATCCGCATCTCTCAGGACGAATACATCAACGCCTTCGGCACCGACGGCTGGCGCAAAGCCATCCGCAGCTCGGTCAACGGCAATCTCGACTACCGCTTCCCACCCGCCCACGAACCCGGCCAGTCCGAACCATCCCAATCCCAGTCGGCGCAGCCGCACGCTCAAGCCTCCACTCCGGCCCCCACTCCAGTCTCCGCCCCGCAACTCGCTGAAACACCCGTAAATTGTCATTCCGAGCGGAGCGAGGAATCTGCTTTTTCCGAAGCACAGGCGGACCGCCCACAAATCATCTCTGCCCCACAACCCGCTGAAACGCCCGTAAATTGTCATTCCGAGCGGAGCGAGGAATCTGTTTTTTCCGAGTCACAGGCGGACTGCTCACAAATCTCTGGCCCACAACACACTCCCTCGCCAATTCCAACTCCGACCCCTCCACCCTCAGCTCACCCCACACAAACACCCGCCGCCCACCCCGTTGCGCCAGCCGCTCAACCCAACAATCCGCCACCTCCTACCCAACCCACTCCGCCACGCACGGCTACCCCAAACCCCGATCCCTACGCGGTGCACTTCGATCACAACTACCGCCTCCGCGAATCGCCGAAACCCTTTTAGAATCAACACGTACAAACCCACCTCGCAACTGTTGATTCTAAATCACTTACGGTTACCGCTAAATCCTTTAGCTGCAACACTTACGAAAAACCCCAGGGGGAGGGGTCGTAGTGGTTAACTCGGATTTGCAGACGAGCTTCGGTTCTCTGTGAACTCTGTGCCCTCTGTAGTGAGTCCTCTTTAGTGCAGAATCGCTGCAATCACTCCATCGGCCAGCAGCGCCGAGACGGCCTCAATGTCCGGTGCGAGCGGCCGGGGCCTTGGATGATCCTTGCAAGCGCGACTTAGCCTGACGAGCGGTTTCCCTGAGCAGCGGGTCCGGATGATCCAGGCAGCGGTTCAACTCATGCTCCATCGACTTCAAACCCAAAATGCCAACCGCGCAAGCTCCGCAAGACCGTAAACAGGGATCATTGCTGGCAACCAAGACAGCTATCGCCTGTTGCGAGTTCTCAATCCTGGCCGGCACCAATCGGTTGGCGATGGTGACACGTTCGGCTAAGCTGACCTTAGTATCCAGCAAGGTGATTAGCATCTTGCGAGATTCAGTCTTCAGCACGTGGTCGAGGAGCTCCAGCGCATTGTCGCGCAAGGTCATGCTTTTTGATTGGAGCGCAACATAAGCGCTCGAGACGTCATGGCGCGGGTAGAGCAAATTGAGTACTCCGAAGATGCGTTCCACTTCAAGCTTTATCGTTTCGGACAGTGCAAAGGCCAGTGGTCCATCGCTCTGGAGCGTGGTCTCCAACCTCTCCAGAATCTGATAAGAGCGATAATGGCCCAGGATCTCAGCGGAGAGCAGCATTTCCAGAATCTCAGCATCACCCTCCAGCTCAGGATCGAGACGACGGAGGGTGTTCAAAGCGGACACAATGCGAAGACGAAGCCTGCTGTCAGCGACCAGCACGTTCCCTACGAGGGCATTACAGGCCAATTGCGTGCCTATATTCGCAAGGATCACGGTAACTTGCTGCCGCACCTCGATGGGTGCAGCTGGGTCGCCCAAATGGTCGCGCAGCGTACCGACAATCCTGTCCCCGAATGAGCTCAGAACCTGCACGGTGGCGGGGGCCAGTTCGGGACGCGACAGGCGGTCCAGTAAAGCGGGTACAAGCCGGCGCTTGTGCAACTTTCCGACCGAGATTATGGCTTCGCGCACAACCTCGGTGTCGGGATCGGTAAGCAGTTTTGAAAGCAGCGCGTCGAAACGATCCGGCAACTCGCCCAGCAACCGGGCCGCCTCCAGACGCGCCTGCTTTGCTTCTTCCGGGTTGACCATGACCTCCAGAATCCTCCCCGCGGTGTCCAGGTCTTGCGTCTCGCCGGGAACCGCCAGAAATGACACGATGGCGGAGCGCACCGAGAAGTCGGCGAAGTCCGCGTGTCCGTGGACCATGGTCAGTGGATCAATCGGCTCATGGTGAGTCATGTAAAGCAGGGCTGCCGTACGCACACTAAGCTCGGGGTCTTTCAGCAGCTTCTTTACATCCTGCACAACCGACTTGTCGGGGGATGCCGACAGAATGCCGATGGCCTTTTGGCGGACCTCTGGCACCGGATGGGTCAGCAGTGCGCGGATGGCGGGATGCGCTGCGCTCTGCCTCTGTGCTTCAAGCAAACTCAAGGCGTAAAGAATTTCTTTGGGATCAGCGGCAGAGAGACTCGCGGCCAGCAAGTCGGCCGCCAAGCGGTCCGTTACGAGTGTGGCGGCGTGTTCCACATCGATGCGGCGCTCTTTGATACTGTCCTTCAAGGCAACAAGGTATTGCTGCCGGGCGACAAAAACCGCCGCAATCCAGCCACCGACCAGAAGGACGACGAACGCACTGATCTGGCGCGGTGTCCGATGCAGATACGTGGCCAACAAAAGGACTGCAAAGCCAGCAAAACCGTCGCCCATGCGCCAGATCACCGTGTCGATAAACCACTTCACTTGGAGCTTGACACGGCTCGCGAGCGGCAAATAAAGAAGTTCCGTGGCGGACCGGTCGACCGAAAGACGTAACACCCAGTCGCTGCCTCTCAACAGAACAGCGGCAAGAAGAGTTCCGGCAGCCAGCATGTAGGCGGACGTCGCCAGCAGGGCCAAGGGCAATGTGAATAGGGCCAAGGCGACACCGAAGCGGCGCAGAATTCGCGAAGTGAGCAGCAGTTGTGCTATCAGGGCGAGAATTGACGTATAAAGAGTAATGTTAGCGAGAAAGATTGAGAACTGATCTTTGCCGGGAAAGAAATGCTTTCCCGTAGCTAAAAGTTGCCAACCGATTACCGCGGTCACAAATGAGGAGATCCAAATGAGACCTGCAATCACTCGCAGATAAGAAGAGGAGAAAACTAGTCCCATGCTTTCCAACAGGTTTTGCGGCCCGGGCTCGGTGAGCACTTCAGCCGTTTCCGTATTCGCGAGGGCCTGCTGATGGTTTCTCCAGATGACAGCGACTAACGGGAGGCAAGCACAAAGAAAAACCGCCATTCCAAGCAAGAGGTTTTCGGTGCCGAAAGCCTTGGCCACTACTTTCGAAAATGAGCCCGCGAAGATGCCGCCGACGATGGCACCCCCCGCGACCAAGCCGAAAATGCGTCTCGCCTCGCGTATCGTCATAACATAATTGGACAGCGTCCAGGCTTGAGCGGGCGCGAGCACTCCAAAAATGCCTACCCATATATAGAACACGGGATAAAGCCAACTCGCCGGATGGAAACGGGCGAGCACCCAGAAGAGGACGCAGTTGGAAGCGAACAACAACAAACTGCCCAAGAGCAAGTTGCGAAGGCTGATGCGTCGCCCAACGCGGATATAAACGGCAATGAGGACACCCACTACAAGTGCAGTTGCAATGTTCACATAGGGAAGCTGCTCCACTGTGAATCGGGAGAGGAAGAGGCTATCTCGCACGACCCTTCCTACCAGAAAGGTCGCGATCACCAGGAATAAATAGGCAAACAAGGGCAGACCGCGCCGCAGTTCCCCGGGCCGGAGGTTTAAGGCTTGCTCGATCGAGCGGGTCAATGGAATGTCCTGTCGAACAGAACTACCTACCCACATCGGTAGTTCGCCGAGAAAAAAACAGCCGCGGCAAACTTGCGGAAGCTTCGCGATAGGGTGAGAGCGCCTGGCGAATCATGGGAAGCAAGCACCTTTTGGGGCATGGTAGGCCCCGCGCAGGGACAAGTCAACGCGGAAACCGGACAACTTCCTTTGTAGATGGAAAGGCTGCTTGGGCCACGCCGAAAGTATTTCTTTCTAACTGCGGCGCGGCATGCCTGATAAACGCACAAAGTAGAAGAGTGGATTCTGAGCCAGCATGCAAAAGGCGGCGTAAAGCCGCCACGAGAACCCTGAGGATTCGGATGCTGGCGTAGAGGCGCCGCGACAAACTAAGGATCCAATGAGAACAGCTTACTTAATGCAGGATTGCGGCAATCGCTCCCTCGGCGACCAGCGCCGCGACGGCCTCGATGTCCGGCGCTAGCGGGCGGTCCACCGAAAGCATGCGAGACTTCGTTCGCACCGCCTCATGGGCCTTTTTGGCCAGCTTTCCGGTTTGCAGCGGCGCCAGCAAATCGATTCCCTGGCAAGCGCACAGCAGCTCGATTGCAATCGTGTGCCGCAAATTTCTCAGCATGCGCTCCAGCCGCCGCGCTCCGCTCATCCCCATGGACACGTAATCTTCCTGATTCCCGGAAGTCGAAATGGAATCCACGGAATGCGGAGTTGCCAGCGCTTTGTTCTCGCTGGTCAGCGCCGCGGCCGTAATCTGTGTGACCATGAATCCGGAGTTCACTCCCGGATCCGGCGTCAGGAACGCCGGTAGCATGCTCGTCAGCGGATTGGTCATTTGCTCGATGCGCCGCTCGGAGATTCCGCCAAGCGTGGCAATCGCAATCGCCACCTGATCCGCGGCCATCGCCAGGGGCTGCCCGTGAAAATTGCCGCCACTGATAATGTCGCCGCTCGTCGCATCACGCACGAACACCAGCGGATTGTCCGTCGCGCTGTTTAATTCCACGGCCGCGACTTCTCGCGCGTGCGCCAGCGCGTCGCGCACCGCGCCGTGCACCTGTGGCGTGCACCGCAAACTGTACGCATCCTGCACGCGCGGATCTTTTTCCACCGCGCGGTGCGATTCGCGAATCTGGCTGCCTTCATTCAGGTGCGCCAGATTTCGCGCCGTCGTTGCCGCGCCTGGATAGGCGCGCGCGTGCATAATCCGCGCATCGAATGCGCCGGGGCTGCCGCGCAGCGCATCCAGCGAAAGCGCCGCGGCCACGTCCGCGGAGTCCGCCAGAATGTCGGCCTCGTAGAGCGCGAGGCTCAGCAGCGCAAGCATTCCCTGCGTGCCGTTCAACAGCGAAAGTCCCTCTTTTGCTTCCAGCACCAGCGGAGGAATTCCCGCGCGGTTCATCGCTTCACCGCCGGCCAAAGCTTCTCCGCGATACAGGGCGCGGCCTTCGCCAATCACCACGTGCGCCAGATGCGCGAGCGGCGCAAGATCGCCCGAAGCGCCAACCGATCCTTGCGAGGGAATCACGGGATGCACACGCGCA
>QHYN01000316.1 GCA_003224145.1 Acidobacteriota bacterium | reverse complement strand
ATACGAACCGCACGCGCAGCCTCGCCGTCTTCGGCAATCTGTTCCTCCACTGGCTGCCAGTCAAGGTTCGAGAGAAGTCTCTCCGCGTGCGAGCCTCGTACTATCTGGGCTCGATCTCTTTCCTCCTTTTCATCGTTCTTCTTGTCACCGGCATTCTGCTGATGTTCTACTACCACCCGGCCGCGCCCCATGCCTACAGGGATATGAAGGATCTTCAATTCGTCGTTTCGAACGGCGTCTTTCTTCGGAACGTTCACCGGCTGGCCGCGCATTTGATGGTCTTCGCCGTCTTCTGGCACATGTTTCACGTGTTCTACCGCGGAGGCTACAAACCGCCACACGAATTCAACTGGGTGGTCGGTGTCGTTCTTCTTCTGGCCACGCTGTTCCTCAGCTACACGGGTTATCTCTTGCCCTGGGACCAGCTTGCTTTTTGGGCTGTGACCGTCGGCACCAACATCATTTCCGCTATGCCCGTAGTGGGCAGCAAAATTCGATTTCTCGTGCTGGGCGGGAACATCGTCGGGGAAAATGCGTTGCTGCGTTTTTACGTGCTTCACGTCGTGATTCTCCCGCTCATCGCGTTCTTGCTTATCGGAATTCATTTCTGGCGTGTGCAAAAAGACGGCGGTCTGACCGTAAAGCCCAAGGACGACGATGGAAAAGAATAAAAGCGAAACCGGCTTCAGCTCGGACGCGAAGAAGGAGCCGCGCCGCGTCGTTTTCGTCACCAAGAAGACCTCTGCCAAGGTAGTGGGCGATCCCGGCCCGCAGTTGATGACATACCCTCATCTCTTGATCCGTGAGGCCATCGCGTTTCAGGTGCTCGTCATCGCCATGGTGCTCGTCGCGCTTTTCTGGGACGCGCCGCTCGAGCAGCTCGCGAATCCGTTGCTTACCCCGAATCCCGCCAAGGCCCCCTGGTATTTTCTCGGTCTCCAGGAGCTGCTCCACTTTTTCCCGCCATTCGTCGCCGGAATATTGATTCCGACTTTGGTGGTGATCGCGCTCGTGGTCATTCCTTATTTCAACGTGAATATCGAAGGCGAACCGATTTGGGCCCGCAGGCCCTCTCAAAACCTGAGCATCGTCCTCGTCACCGTGTTCATCCTGCTCGCATTCCTTGCCGTATTCCATGCCTGGACAATTTTCGTACCCACGGCAGTCGTTGCGGCCCTCTTGCTTTTTTCTTATACCGTCAGGCACGGACGGGAGGGCTGGCTGAATGCGCTGGCTACGAAGCCACTCTCTTGGTGGGTCATGACGTGGTTCATTGCTGTTGCTATCTGTTTGACCGTCGTGGGGACGTTTTTCAGGGGCCCGGGTTGGTCTTGGGTGTGGCCGTGGAGAACTCATGCCGGCTGAAGAGATGGGCAAAATAACGAGCCGCACGCGCCTCATCTTTGCGGTTTCGAGTGTCGTTTTCTTGGTCGTCCTCGCGATCTCACCCTTCAAGGACTTTCGCCGCGAGTGGAAACAGTACAAGCGCTCCTACATGCGTTTTGCTCAGACTCGTCCAGACACAAAAAAGCTGCTCGCCGACTACCGTCCCGACATCGATCAGATTTGGCTTCCCGGGATGAACGTTGTCGATCGCTGTACCACCTGCCATCAGGGAATTACGCAAGCCAGCCTTGCGGATAAATCCGTTCCTCAGCCTTTCCGTGCGCATCCGCCCATTCCGCACGACGTGCGCGAGTGGGGTTGCGCGATTTGTCATCGCGGCCAGGGCCCTTCCACGGAAGTCGCCGAAGCCCACGAGTCCACCCTGGCCTGGGAGCAGCCGGTTCTTCCCACGCATTTCATCCAGGCTTCCTGCGGAACGTGCCATCTTTCCGACTTGCCACAAACACCACAGCTCACCAGGGGCCGCTGGCTCCTCGCGGAACTGAATTGCCAGGGCTGCCACAAATTGCCAGGCGTCGAGCGTCCCGCGATGCTCGGCCCAGATCTCTCCAGCATCGGAACCAAAGTCAGCCGCGAATGGATTTACAAATGGCTGAAGGAACCGCGCACCATTTTGGACAAAGATGGCAACGTTACGGTGAACGGGTACGAGACCGAAGAAGAGCCGCGCATGCCGAAATTTCGTTTGACCGAGGACGAACTTCGCGCGCTCACGGCTTACCTCAGCGTTCAGAACGCCAAGCCTCTCGTGCCATACAAGATTTCCCCCACTGTCGTTGCCGCTTGGAGCAAAAATCCCGAGCTGATTTCACAAGGCGAGCTGCGCTTCCGGCAAATGTTTTGCTCTACCTGCCATTCCTTGGCGGTCACTCGCGCGGGCGAAACGAAACTGATTGGTGGCGACATCGGCCCGGAACTCACCAAAGTCGGCAGCAAGGTGAATCCGGATTGGCTCATCGCCTGGCTGCGTGACCCCGAAGCCTATCTGCCACACACGCGCATGCCGCGATACGGCTGGTCCGACGAGGATCTCTACAAGGTCACGCAATACATCACCACCAAACTTGTAGACTCAGACTTGCTCGCCAATGTCCCCAAGCTTGAGCCGCCCACGGAGCAGGAAATTCAACTCGGCCACCGCCTCTTCCTGGAGAGAGGGTGCGCGAGCTGCCACGTCATCCAAGGCTTGAATCCGCAAAAGGATTTCGGTCCGGATTTGAGCGCTCTCGGCGGTAAGAACGCCTCGGAATTGGAATTCGGCGCCGCCAAGATTCCGCACAATCTGGTCTCTTACATTCAGGCGAAGCTCCAGGACCCCGCCTCCGTCAATCCCGCGGCGCGCATGCCGCAATACAATTGGGAGCAGGCGGACCTCGATGCC
>QHYN01000339.1 GCA_003224145.1 Acidobacteriota bacterium | reverse complement strand
TCCGCAGCAAGCAAATGCATTCGATCTCTAAGACTTCACAAAGAATGCAGTGTTTGAGGAGGGGTGTGATGAGAAGGCAAGCAACTCTAGGGTGGATTCTGCTTTGTTGTTTGGCGTTCTTTCTATGCGCAACCACGGCTTCGGGTCAGGCGGTTTTCGGCAGCATTATTGGCACCGTAACAGACCCGCAGGGGAACGCGGTTGTAGGAGCAAAGGTGACGGTTACCTCTATTACAAAGACCACGGTTTTTGAGGCCACGACGAACGAAAGTGGGAATTACACGGTCACGCACCTGATTCCCGATAACTACAAGATCCACGTGGAGGCGCCGGGGTTTAAAGCTTATGACGTTCCGGCTCTGCAAGTTTCCGCGGACGCCGCCGCCAAGGTAGACGCTCAACTTCAGGTGGGCGCCGTAACACAAACCGTCGAAGTGACGGGCGAGGTTCCGCAGCTCAAGACTGATCGGGCGGACGTAGACATTGAGTTCAGTCAGACCTATGTTGAAGAATTGCCGGTACTCAACCGGAATTTCACGAATTTCGAACTGCTTTCTCCGGGCACTCAGAAGCTTGTCGGCTGGAGTCATGCGGCCACCGAGAACCCGCAGGGGGGAGGGCAAATTTTCGTCAACGGGCAGCACTTCTCTGGAACAAACTTTGAGTTAGACGGCACTGACAACCAAGATCCGATTCTTGGGATCATCGTCGTCAACCCCAACCTCGACGCCATTGGCGAGACGAAAATTGCTCTTCAAGACTACGATGCAGAATCCGGCAAGGCGACCGCGGGCGTTGTCAAGGTTCAAACCAAGTCCGGTTCGAACGATTACCACGGAAGCGGTTTCTATTTTTACCGTGGTAGCGACCAGCAAGCGCGCGATCCATTCGCAAACAAGCCAGGAGTCTCTCTAGCTCCAGCGACCTGGAAGCAGTACGGCGGCTCCGTTGGCGGACCGATCATCAAAAACAAGTTGTTCTTCTTTGGGGATTATCAGGGCACCAAGCAACAGCAGGGCATCACGAACCAGTACACGATTCCTACCGCTCTGGTGGAAAGCACATGTGGTAAACGGTCAAATTTTTGACCCGGCCACCGGCAATCCAGCGACAGGAACCGGCCGGACGCCTTTCGCGAACAATCAGATTCCGAACACAAGTATTTCGCCACAGGCCACGGCGATGCTTGCCTTGTTCCCGGCACCCACATCTGGGGGCGTGACAAACAACTTGGTCACGACAGGTGCAGGCCCCTTTAAACAGAACTCGTTTGACACGCGCATTGATTACAGCGCTCCGCGCAACTATCAAATCTTTGGGCGCTTCAGCCTGGATTACTTCTCGCTCTCCGGGAAGGGCGGGTTGGGCGCTTTGGGTGGAGTTGGATTCGGCCCCGGCGGCTTGAACGGCAGCTCCAATGTTCACAACTATAGCCTTGCCACCGGCTTCACAAAGCCCATCGGGCCTAAATGGCTCACGGACTTCCGCTTTGGATGGTTCAAGTACAACCCGCAAACAGCCTACTCCGATGCCAGCGCTACACCAATGGACACCTTTGGGGTTCCCTGTCTCAACACCAGCCCGTCCGGCACGACGTTGTGCCCGGGTATTGTGGGCCCCCCGATCACCGGAGGCTTGGCTGGCATCGATTTTAGCGGTACAGGCGGGTTTAGCCCCTTCGGCGACGGCTTGAACATCGGCCGCTGCAATTGCCCGCTAACGGAAAGCGAACAGCAAGTTCAGTTTGTTAATAACTGGACCAGATCCCAAGGCAATCACCAGATCAAGTTCGGTGGAGACATCCGTTATGCGCTGAACCTGCGCGTGCCGAGCGACGCCAGCCGCACCGGGCTGTTGCACATCAATTCGGGAGACACGGCCAATGGGGGCGTGGGCGGCAATAGCTTCGCAACGCTCCTGCTGGGTGACGTGACTTCCTTTGAGCGTTTCGTCAGCAGCAGCTTGCATGCTGCCGAGCGCCAGAAGCGTTGGTTCTTTTACGGCCAGGATTCGTGGCGCGTCTCGCCGAAATTCACGATGACCTACGGCCTGCGGTGGGAGATGTACTTCCCGGAGAGTGTCAATGGAAAGGGCAACGGCGGTTTCGCAAACGTAGAGCAAGGAGTGATTCGCGTGGCCGGTTATGGCGGGATTGGCCTGAACGGAAATATCAACAACACATACCACGCCTTCGCGCCGCGGCTCAGCTTTGCGTATCAATTCGATCAGAAGACAGTCCTGCGTATCGGTTACGGACGCGGCTTTGATATTGGCGTGTTCGGCTCGAATTTCGGCCACGTTGTGACTCAGAATCTGCCTGTCCTTGCAAACCAAACCCTCACCGATACGAACTGCACGCCGAGCCCGAGTACCCCAGGTTGCGGACCCGGGGCGACGAACGACCGAAGTCCCGTATTTACGCTCGCGCAAGGCCCGCCGTCCTTCAGTTTTTCCACGATCCTCAGTCAGATTGGGTCAGACGGCACATTGCCACTTAGGGGACCCGGGGGGAACGTGAGCCCGAGAATCCGGCCCACAACCCAACGCCTGCCCACAATTGACCAGTGGAATGCTACACTCCAACGTCAACTCACCCCGACGCTCAACATTTCAGTGGGCTACGTGGGCAACAAAGGCACGCACGTGTTTGCGGGTAACGGACCGGCGTACAACACCAACGAAGCGGCAATTGGTGGGGGTACTTTCGCCTATCATTGCACACCGAACAAAGATCCGATTACGGGACTCCCGACAGGGACCTTCGATTGCAAGCAAAGCTTCCAACCTTTTCAACCTCAGTCATTCCGCCGACGGCTATTCCTGAACGGCGTGCCGGCGTTCACCTACCCGAATTTCCCGGGTGTGACGTGTTGCTCGGATAGCCCCGGCGACTACTTCGGCAACGATGCGGACAACAAGTACAACGCCTTGCAGATAAAGGTCGAGAAGCGCGTCAGCAGTGGACTGCAGTTCCTGGCGCATTACACCTACTCCAAGGCTTATTTCTATGACTCCGGCTATTTCTCGGTAGATAAGACATTTGCCTGGGGTCCGGACGACTTCAACCGCAATCACGTATTCGTGATCAACACGGTGTACGAATTGCCGATCGGCAAGGGCAGGAAGTTCATGAGCAGCGCGGGCCGTGCAACTGACTTGCTGATTGGCGGCTGGCAGCTGACGAACACGCTGAACTACAGCGGCGGTCTGCCCTGGACACCCAGCCTTGGGGAGTGCGGCCAGATTTCTGATGCCGGGCCGTGCCGTCCCAACGCAAAGGTCACTCTCAAAACGGGGAGAAGCCGAGATGCCAGCGGCAACCTGCTTTGGTTCACGCCGCTGCCGAGTGGAGCTCTGGACCAATCACTTCCAGAAATCAAAAATTCCCCGACGGACATCACCGGTCAAAATGACCAATGTTTGGTTGCGCGGCCGACATCCGGAGGGTTTGCGCTGCCCGCTTGCGGCCAGATCGGCGACGTCACACGGAATTCGTACCGCGGCCCGCGTGGGTTCTACTCCGACATGGCCCTCGCCAAGACCTTCTCCATCACGGAGCGGTATAAGGCACAGTTCCGCTTTGACGCTTACAACGTATTCAACCACCCTGTCCTTGCCTTCAGCAGCACTCAGGGCAACACATGCATAGATTGCGGGGGCGACTCTGGAGTAATCAACCACATCGAAAACAACAATTCACCGGGCTCACCGAGCGGAATGCGCCAGCTTCAGTTTGGCGTGCGATTCACTTTCTAACCAGGACGAAGACGCTCCACCACCCCGACGGGGAGCCTTTACCGGCTCCCCGTTTTTTGTTCTGAGTATGTGCGGAACGGCGTAACAAATGGCTCGGCAAATAG
>QHYN01000335.1 GCA_003224145.1 Acidobacteriota bacterium | reverse complement strand
GGCTCAAAGATATGCGTAAGGGTTCCCGCGTCCATCCCCGTTCCAGTGTCGGTTACAGTCAAAAGGACGTAGCTTCCTTCTCTGGAGCCTGGATGGTGCCTCGTGTACGACTGGTCGAGCTCCGCATTGGCGGTTTGAATCTTTAATTTGCCGCCGGCGGGCATGGCGTCACGAGCATTGACCGCCAGGTTCATGATGACTTGTTCGATCTGACTCTGGTCCGCCTTCACGCTGCCGAGTTCCGGGGCCAGCTCGAGGGAGACTTCAATGTCTTCCCCGAGCAGCCGCGGCAGCATTTTTTCCATGTCCGAGGCGAGTGTGTTGAGGTTGAGCACCTCAGGAGTCATGACCTGCTGGCGGCTGAACGCCAATAATTGCTTCGTCATTGCCGCCGCTCGCTGGCCTGCCTTCTCGATTTCTACGGCGTGCTCAGCCAGAGCATTGCTTTCGCCCAAGGACTTCTTCAGCACTCTGCTGTAACCGATGATGACTCCCAGAAGATTGTTGAAATCATGCGCAATGCCCCCCGATAGCCGTCCAATCGCCTCCATTTTCTGTGCCATGCGCAGCTGCTTTTCCAGGACTCGCTTTTCCGTCACATCCTCGGCGAACACTTCAAAGTAGGCCGGAACGCCGCTTTCATCGTTGATGCGGCGGCACGAACAGTGCACCGTGATGGGCGTTTCGTCCTGCCTCTTCCATTCCATTTCCAGGTCCGTGATTTCCTCCGTACGGGTGAGCAGCTCAGTCAGACGCTGATATTCGCCATTGTGACGGAAGACATCCGTAGCCAGATCTTTTCTCAACAGTTCCTCTTCCGATTCGTAGCCCAGCATTTTCCGGAGCGCGGGATTGACTTGCAGGATTCGACCCGTGATGCTCGCACGATAGATTCCGTAAGGTGCGTCTTCCACCACCGAACGAAAATCCGCCTCCGACCGCCGCAAAGCCTCCTCCGCTCTTTTACGTTCCGTGACGTCCCGGTTTACGATCACCAGTTTTTCCGGCTCTCCTTGGGCATCGCGAATGACGCTCGACGTTGATTCCAGCACGAGCCACGCACCGTTTTTGTGACGAAGGCGATATTCCAGCGTCTTTCCGATACCTGTTCGTTGTGCTTCATCAGCCGCCTTCTTGACGCGTTCACGATCGTCGGGGTGAATCTGCTCGAACGCCGACGAGGCCTGTAGCTCCTCAGGTGAATATCCCAACACCCTCTGATAGGAAAGGCTGTTAAAAAGCCGCTTCCCATGCATGTCCACTACCGCGATCATGTCAGCGGCGTTCTCGCTGATCAGGTGAAACAACTCTTCGCGTTCCACCAGCTCCCTGCGGATCCGGTGAATCAGAAGATGCTGATAAATGGTGTACAGGTCGAAGAGAAAAACCAGGCCCACCAAACCGCGAATAGCTTGCGGCACCACATTTTGTGAGTAGAAATCCTGATGAATATGCTCGCTAGGAAGAAGAAAAGAGGCCAGCGCTACCGTCAGCAGCAAGGTGATGACGAACGCCGCCGCCCACAGCCACCATTCTCTCCGCTCGATCCGTCGGAAGTTGGTCCGCAGTACCTTGGTTTTTTCGTCGTCCAGCTTGCTTACAGCTTTTCGTTTGTGGAGTCGCAATGCTTACTCGTTCCCAGCTGCAGTTCACGCAGTCTACGGGCATGGTTCTTGGCTGACGTGGACAGTCCTCAAGAAGACCCTTTTCTTCCGGCCTATGCCTGCACGCCAACCACCACGCACGTCCTCTCGTTCCCGAGATGAGCCGCCGCAACGTGTTGAAAGATCAGACGATGTGTTGCGCTAACGGTCCTAGCGATCGAAGCCCTGGGCCAACTGTCCCACCGCGGACCATCAGTCTCGGTTTGGAACAGGCCTACCGCCAACCCCTATCTCGGATTGCGCCCATGCCTAGAGGGGCGCCGCGAAACGACTATGGTGATTGCGGGAGAGCCCGATACGTGAAAAAAGCTCATTGCTCACGCTACAGCGGGCGGTGGAAAATTGTTCTGGCGGGCGGACAGATGCTCGTCAGTGTGAGAGCCTGGAATATTCGGCCCTGGCCTGGGCGAGGATGGGGATGTCAGGATCTGCGTCTTTCCAGAGATGGAAGAAATCCTCGTAGGCGGCACGCGATTTGGCATTTTCGCCTAACAAGTTATAGGCGCGAGCCAAGCCAAGACGCGTAAGCGCACCGAGTGGAGAGTTCACAGCGACGCTCCGCCGGTCCAGGAATTTTTGGAACTCGGCGAGCCCTTCGCTCCCGCGGTGTATCAGCAGATAGGCTTGCCCGCGTACGTAGACCGGATAGAGGTATCTGCCTACTTCTACTTCCGGATTCGGATAACCGAGTTCATAAGGAAGGCATGCTTGAAGCGTTTCAACTGCTTCCGAAGGTTTGTCGCGATCGAGAGCAATGGCGGCGCGGATAGTCGGGAGCCAGTAGCCGCGCAGGACGGTATTGAGAGGGAACTGCTTCGCGACTTGGTCACTCATCTTTTGTGCCTGTCTGGCTTCGCCCGCCCGCGCGAGAGCGAGTGCCGCCAGAACCTGCACGTCTCGAGATGCCGCAATGGCCAGCGCAGCGGCGGTTTCCTGCTTTGCTCGGGCGGAATTGCCGAACTCCGCCTCTCGCAGCGCGGCATTCATTTGCCAG
>QHYN01000072.1 GCA_003224145.1 Acidobacteriota bacterium | reverse complement strand
CAAACTTCCGTTGCGCCACGATCCCAGGCCTCGCGGGCACGGCGCACAACTTCTTCGAAAGAGAGCGAGTAGGCGTCCGGCGCAGCGGGGCCACGTCCAAATCCACAGAAACTGCAGCCCACGAAACAGACATTGGTGAAGTTAATGTTGCGGTTGACGACGTAGGTGATCGTCTCTCCCACGGTTTCGTGCCGCAGATGATCCGCAACGGCCACCAACGCGTTCAGAGCCGGACCTTCCGCGGTCGCGAGCCGCAGGCCCTCCTCAAGAGTCATCTCCGCGCCGTCCCGCGCTTTGTACAGGTACTCACGCACATCCGCGGGGCCAGCCTGCAGTGTTGCAGAAGTTGCCGGGTTCATCGTGGAGGTGACCATTTCGTCTGTATCCTACCAGAGGTGATTGCCTTACGCTGCCCAGCGAGCAGTTTTTCCGTGCGGTTCCGTTTTGCGATTACTTGGTGAGCTGCACGTGACCAGAATTATACGGGATTTGCCTTCACGAACAGAATGAGGAGGATTCCAACGTGCATGTTGGCACCGGAAGGCAGCCTCCTTTAACATATTCTCGGGACTATGAGACGCAGCACACTCCTGATTATCGGTGGGCTTGCACTGCTCGGTCTTGCGGCTGCGATTGCTGCTTCCGTGCTGCATGATGGTCTGAGTGCCAAGGCCACACCAACCAGGCTGGAAGCTTTTGTTGCGCGCAATGCGCGTCACTTGGCAATCCCGAGCAAGGCGCGGCTGGCTCAGAATCCCGTGCTGGACTCGCCGGAGGGCCAGCGCGAAGCGCGGCTGCATTTCGCGGATCACTGCGCGATTTGCCACGCGAACGACGGGGGCGGCGACACAGCGATCGGTAGCGGCCTGTACCCCAAACCCCCCGATCTGCGCCTTCCGTCTACACAAGATCTGAGTGACGGAGAACTGTTTTGGATTATCGAGAATGGCGTCCGGTTTACCGGAATGCCCGCGTTCGCCGGCAATGGGGATCATGCCAATACCGGAAACCACGACAGCGCACAGGACAGTTGGAAGCTGGTTCACTTTATCCGGCACCTGCCGCATCTCACGGCCGCGGAGCGCGCGGAGATGGAGCGCTACAATCCGAAAGGACCGGAGGACCGCGCAGAAGAGCAAGAAGAAAACGAATTTTTGAATGGGGCAACGCCAAGCAAGAAACCAGAATCAAAAAATCATCACTTGGAATGACGCGGTGAAATAGTGGCCGCAACTTCCAGTCGGAGACACTGATGGAATCTCGATTGCTGATGCTGGCATTTTTCCTCGGACTGACCGCTGCCGCGGCTAGCGCCCACGGGACCAAAGTGCACGTCAGTGGCACGGTCGAAAAGATCAATGCCGATTCCTTGCAGGTGAAAACACGGGAGGGAAAAACGGTTGAAGTGAAGCTGGTTGCTTCGACGGTTTACCTCTTGCATGTCACCGAGAAGCAAGCCAAGCCTTCTGACGCCAGTACGGACAAACCCGCCAAAGTGGCGGACCTCGCAGTTGGCGACCTCGTGGTGATTCATGCCACGCCGAAGGGCAGCATGCTGGAAGCAGATGAAGTCAAGTTTTCGGTACCCGGCGCGAGTAAGGCAGCTTCCGCGACACAGAAACCGAAGTCTTGAGCAAGTCTTCCGTCGCCGGGGATCCGTTTTCAATCTGGAGCTCTGCGGATTGCTGCTGAACTGGGGATTTTCGTGCTATTCGACCAGATGACAGGAATGGGTCTTCAATACCAGCCAGACTTGTTTTGCCGCCGATAACTCAAGAGCGCGGACCGCTCCCGGCGTGATATGCACGATGAACATCACGCCGCAATCCACTTGTGCCTTCATCATCGCGCCGCGCCGCTCTAGGGAGACAATTCGCCCTTCCAGAATATTTCGTGCACTCAATCCGCGCGGGCGCTCCGTCGCCAGCAGAATATCTCCCGCACGGATTGCCACTTCGACGCGGTCTCCGACGCGCGCATGAGCAAGCGGCACTTCAATTTCGCACGTGCTTTCTCCGAGCCGGATGCGCATCACGCCATCCGGCTCGCGCAGATCGAGGACCGTGGCGATGAGCAGATTCTCAAATCCTGCGGTCTGCGCCAGCCGCTTCCGGCGCGGCGCGTCCAGCACATCCATCGGCACGCCGTGGCTCACCACACGGCCGTTATCGATGACGATGACGCGCTCCCCCAGGGCGTCCACCTCTTCGCGGCTGTGCGTCACGTAGAGTATGGGGATACGCCTCGCGGCATTCCAGGCGCGCAAATCTTCGACGATCGCAGCTTTCAGTTCTGCGTCCAGGCCCGTCAGCGGTTCATCGAGCAGCAGCACGCGCGGCGCGGTGACCAGCGATCGGGCCAGGGCGGTTCTCTGCCTTTCTCCGCCGGAGATTTCGCCGGGTTTCTGATTTCGCAGTTTGTCCACGCGAAATGCTTCGAGAATTTCCGCGACGCGTGCTCGCCGGTCCTGCTCAGGAATAGCTGCTAATCCATACTCGATGTTTTCTTCGACCGTGAGATGCGGAAACAGCGCCAGGGATTGAAACACGTAGGCGATGCAGCGCTTTTGAGGAAGAAGCTGAATGTTAGCCGCGGAGTCGAACAAGACATTCTCGCCGACCACGATTTTTCCGGCGTCCGGATGCACCAACCCCCCGAGGCAATCCAAAAGCGTGGATTTTCCCGCGCCGGAAGCGCCAAACAAAATCGTGATGCCGGAAGCCGCCTCGAGGGAAACATCGAGTACAAAGGAGGAAGAAGAGGCGCCGCGCCGTTCCTTGCGGATGCTTGCGACGAGCGCGGATGAATTTACTTCGCGGTCCACGGCGTCCACACGCGACGATTGACCGCATACACGAGACAGAGTACGGCAAACGCGATGGCCAGAAGAATGAGCGCCAGGTGATTAGCTTCGCCGTATTCCAGCGACTGGACGCGGTCGTAAATATCGATGGAAACCGTGCGCGTCACGCCGGCCAGATTTCCGCCGACCATGAGCACCACTCCGAATTCGCCGAGGGTGTGCGCAAAACTCAGCACCAAAGCAGTGACCACGCCGGGTAACGACAACGGCAGAATGATGCGGCGGAAGGTTCGCCACCTTCCCGCGCCCAGCACGGCAGAAGCATCCAGTAGTTTCCGGTCTACGGCTTCAAAGGAGACCATCAGCGGCTGCACCGCAAAGGGGAAGCTGTACACTACCGAAGCGAGAACCAGTCCGCTGAAAGTGAAGGCGAGACCGTGCCCGAAAAATGTCGCCCACAACTTTCCGAGCGGACCGCGCGGCCCCATGGCCACCAAGGCGTAAAATCCAAGGACCGTGGGAGGAAGCACCAGCGGCAACGCGACGATGGATTCGAGCAGGAATTTTCCGCGCCAGCTCGAATAGGCCAGCCAGTAGGCGACCGGCATGCCAATCACGAGCAATATCGCAGCCACGCAACCGGCCAATTCGAACGACAACCAGAGCGAATTCATTGTTTGCTCCACATTTTCTTCACCGTAGGTCTTCCGTGCGAACGTTACGGTTGCTTGGCTGCTGGTATTGCAAATCCGTGCTTCTCCAAAATCTTGCGGCCCGCCGCGCTGCCGACAAATTCCAGAAACGCGCGCGCCGCATTTTTGTTTTTCGCACTTTTCAGGACAACGGCTCCCTGTTCGAGCGGTGGATATGTTTCTGCCGGAATTTCCCAAATCTTTCCTTCCTTCATTCCGGGAGAAATTGCCAGAGAGAGAGCGATGATTCCCGCCTGCGCATTTCCCGATTGCACAAACTGCGCAGCTTGCGAAATATTCTCGCCGTAGACCAGTTTCGGCTTCACTCGCTCATAAATTCCGGCCTTCTGCATCGCGGACACGGCTGCCCGACCGTAGGGTGCATACTCCGGATTCGCCATCGCGATTTTTTGCACGCTTGCATCCAGCAATGCGCGCCAGCCCTGTTTCGCCACATCTATTTTTGCATCGGTAAGGGCCCAGATCACGATTCGCCCTTGGGCATACTCGCGAAGCGTTTCCGGCTCCGCTAATCCAGCAGCTACGAGCTTCCTGGGGTATTCGATATCCGCGGAAAAAAACAGATCGAACGGCGCGCCATTCTGAATTTGCGAGAAAAAATTTCCGCTGGAGCCGCTGGTGACATTCACTTTGATCCCTGTCTGTTTCTCGAACTGGCCGGACAAGTCCGCCATCGCAAAATGTAAATCGGCTGCAGCCGCCACGCGAATCTCTTGGCCTTGCGCTTCCAGGTCTCTTCGCAAAAGAAAAATGGAAATGATAAGGAGGAACGCGTTGAAGCATTTGTGCGAGATCGCTTTTCCACCAAACACGAGTTGCCCGTCACCGCTCACGGATTGTTCACACTCGGAGAATCATCACTTCCGTGGATTTGATGAGTGCGGCCGCGCGGTCACCGGGCTTCAGGCGCAGCTCTTTTGCGGCATCGGCGGTGATGATGGAAGTGATGTGCTGCTCGCCAATCGCCAGCGTCACCTGAGCGAGCAGACCGCTGAACTTGAGCGAGACCACGCGGCCAATCAATTGGTTACGGCCGCTAATCTTGCGGAAGTGCAGGCGCCGTGCCGCGAGATCGCCTCGTTCCAGCTTTTTGGGAATGAGCCGGTCAATTTCGCTTTCCGGCACGCGGTGATGTCCGCCCGGCGTCTTCACGGACTTGAGCTTGCCGTGGTAGATCCACTGTTTCAGCGTGGGATAACTGATGCCAAGAATGTCCGCGGCTTCGCGCGGTGCCAGGAGTTTCTGCACGATCCTCCTCCAGTGAGTCTGCCAGAATATAGCATATCGAAGCGATATTACAATGCGATTTCATACGATTATTCCTGATCGAGGCTAGTTCCGCAACGGCTTGCCGGTCTTGAGGGTGTGCGCGATGCGCTCCTGGGTCTTCTTTTCGCCGCAGAGGGAGACAAACGCTTCGCGCTCGAGATCGAGGATGTACTGTTCGTTGACCAACTGCGGCGAGGTCAGCGGGCCGCCCGCCAGAATGTTGGCGAGCTTGCGCCCGACGTGCGCATCATATTCCGAGGCGTAGCCACCACGCACCATCATGTGAATCGCCAGCTTCGCGCCAGCCAGAAACTGTTCGCCGAGCACTTTAATTTGTGTCGCCTGCGCACCTTCTTGCCAGTTCGCGGCGAGCGGTTTGTAACCGCCGTGCACCAGCGCCAGAGCGGCTTCCTTAGCATCCGCTACTAAACGATCGCGGTTCATGGAGACGGCGTCTTCGCGTCGCAAGTATCCAAGCTCGCGGCATTCTTCCGCGCTGGTGCCTACTTTGGCCATGGCGATGGTTTCGAAAACGGGTTTCAGCGCATGGAACAAATCCAGGTCCTCACTGCCAGCAGCATGTTCATTGGCGCGGATCAACATCTCCTTTGTTCCGCCGCCCCCGGGAATCAAACCCACTCCGGTTTCCACCAAACCGATGTAGGCCTCTGCCGCTGCTTGAATTTTTGCTGCATGAAGGCTCACTTCGCAGCCGCCCCCGAGAGCCATGCCCTGGGGTGCGCCTACAACCGGCTTCGGCGCGTACTTGAGCGCGAGATTGATGTTCTGGAACTGTTTGACCGCCATGTGCAATTCGTCCCACTCCTGCTCTTGCGCAGCGACCAGCACCAGCATCAAATTTGCGCCGACGGAGAAATTCGACGCTTGATTGGCGATGACCATGGCGTCGAAATCGGTTTCCAGCCGCTTCAACCCTTTGTGCATCATGGCGATCAGGTCCGCGCCGATGGCATTCATCTTGGCATGAAATTCGCAACAAACCACGCCGTCTCCAAGGTCGATCAGGCTTGCTCCGGAGTTCCTCTCAACTTCGCGATCTGCATCTTTTAGTGATTTCAGAAGGATGACGCCTTTCGGCTCTTCAACTTTCTTCGCTCCGCCGGTGCAGATATCAAAAACAGTGGTCGTGCCTTTTTCCGATTCGTAAAACCCTCTGCGGCCGCTCGCGAGAACTTTGTCAATGACCGGCGGAACCGCCCGGCCTTCTTTCTGCACTTGTGCTGTAAACGCCCTTATTCCGATCGCATCCATCATTTCGAATGGCCCGAGTTCCCAGCCGAACCCCCAGCGCATGGCACGATCCACATCCACAATGTTGTCAGATATTTCTGGAACACGGCGCGCCGCATACAGGCACATCTCGGAAAGCCCGCCCCAGATGAACTGCTGGGCCTTGTCGCCCTTCTGTCCTTCCAAAAGCGGGCCGACCAGCGCGCGCAGCCGCTCGCGCGTGTCCTCGATGGTCTTGCCCATTTCGAGCGAAGCGAATTTCGCCTTCTGCCGCAGGCGGTATTCCATGGTATTCACGTCGAGCGTGAGAATTTCCTTTTCCCCTTCGCCGCGCACTTTTTTGTAAAAGCCTTGGCCGGTCTTGTCGCCCAACCAGCCGCGCTTGGCCATCTCTTCGACCAGCGCCGGCACTTTATACCTTTCGCGCGATTCGTCGTTGGGCGCAGTTTCGTAAATGTTCTTCACCACGTGGACTAGCACGTCGAGCCCCACGATGTCCGCCGTTCGAAACGTCGCGGATTTCGGCCAGCCCACCGCCGGCCCGGTGCATGCGTCCACTTCCTCCACGGTCATCCCGAGGGCTCCCATCAGGCGGAGCGCATTCAGCATCGAAAATGTTCCGATGCGATTGGCAATGAAATTCGGCGTGTCTTTTGCGATGACCACGCCTTTGCCGAGTCTTCGGTCACAGAATTCACTCAGCGTTTCGACGACCTCACTCGAGGTCTTCGGTCCGGGAATCACTTCCACCAGCTTCAAGTAGCGCGGCGGATTGAAGAAATGCGTTCCCGCCCAACGCTGCTGAAACTCTTCGCTCATACCCTCGGCAATCAGGTGCACCGGCAACCCGGAAGTGTTGGTCGTCACGACAGCGCCGGGCTTCCGAAACTGTGCCACTCGCGCCAGCAATTTCCGTTTGATCTCCAAATTTTCCGCGACCACTTCAATAATCCAGTCGGCCTCGGCGCACCGCGCCAGGTCGTCCTCAAAATTTCCAATCGCGATTCTCTCCGCGAGTGATGCGGTAAAGAACGCCGCCGGCTTTGACTTCCTGGCCGCCTCTAATCCTGTTCGCACAATCTTGTTGCGCTCTGCAGCGGGGGCATTAGCGGGCAAATTGGGAGGCACAATGTCCAGCAAAATGCACGGAAGCCCGGCGTTTGCGAAGTGCGCTGCAATTCGCGAGCCCATCGTTCCTGCTCCCAACACCACGGCTTTTTCGATGCGGCGTTTCATGGTTGGCCTCTACGCGAAATTCAGACGGAAGGACAGGTTACAAAACCGGCAAGCTGCGGTCAAACGCGCGCGTGGCCTGGAACAATGGCGCTAGAATGGAAAAATGGCCGAAGAAGAGAAAGGCTCGGGACCTCTTGGGTGGTTTCGCACGGCGAAAGACAAGTTTCGCGCGTTCGCCTATGGCAATGAGCGGCAGCCTACGGACCGCCCGCGCGTTGGTCTAGCGCTGGCTGGCGGCTTCGCCCGCGGCATCGCACACATCGGTGTGCTGCGTGTCTTGCATGAAGCAGGCATTCCCATTGATTGCGTGGCGGGGACGAGCGTCGGCGCTTTGATTGCAGTGGGCTTCTGCGCCGGCGCTTCCCTCGATGAAATGGAAAAAGTAGGCGCGAGCACGAGCTTCACCGATTTTGGCCGCTGGACACCTTCCTGGCTCGGACTCGCCACCAACCAGCGCATGGAAAAATATCTTGCGCGGTTCACCCCGGTCAAAACATTCGAAGAGCTACAGATACCCCTGGCCATCGCGGCCACGGACATTGTTGAAGGCGTCTCCGTATATTATTCGCACGGGTCGATTATTCCGCCGCTTCGCGCATCTTGTTCGTATCCCGGATTGTTCGTACCCATCCAGTATGAAAATCGCACGCTGGTGGACGGTTTTGTGACGGCTCCGGTGCCCATCGAAGGCGTGCTGCTACTCGGTGCGGATATCGTGGTTGCCGTCTATTTGGAATCGGGAAATATCGAACAGCCCCGGACATTCACCGACATCCTGAGTCGGTCCTTCAACATCATGCAACGGCACTCGGATCTTGCCTGGCGCACCCAGGCGGACATCATCATCGAGCCGGACGTGAAGCATTTTGTGTGGGACGATTTCAGCAAGACACCGGACATGATTGCCGCCGGCGAACTTGCGGCCCTGTCTGCCTTGCCACAAATTCGCGCGGCGCTGCGCGGGGAAAAGCACGACTCCACGGACGGAAGCAATTTCTCTCCTGCCAGCTTGAAATGAGATCTGCACCGCGCGGAGCTCCCTCTTCGGCGGAGCCCAGAAGCATTAGGATAGCGTAACCTTCACTACGACGGGCTGACCTTGGCCTTTGCCGCGCTGCGTCAGCCAGGTGGCCAGACCCTCGGCGAAGCGTTCAGCAGTGAGGCGGAAGCTGGCCTCGATTTTGCCATCGGCCACGGGAAGCGTGTCGTCGAATTCGGCGGAGTTGGTGAAGTTGCGCATGCAGAATTGATCGAGCCATTCCAGCGGGCAGGCTTGGGGTTCTCCGCCGATGATCACATGCACATTAAATTTTTGCGCGTACATAAGACACGGCTGGTGGATCCGAATCTCCGCAACTGTATTTTAGGATGAAGCGTGCGCCCGCGCGAGGCCGCTACGAGGCGCGGGGCCGCTTGATGGAATGGGCCAGGCCGATGGCCTCCAGCATCCAGATGAAATACCAGCCGATGTCGGTCTGATACCAGCGCAGGCCAAGGCGCGCGGAACCGGCGTGCGTGTGATGATTCTTGTGCCAGTTCTCGCCCCAGGCGCTCAACTGGAACGGGCCGAGCCACCAAAGGTTGATGCTGGAATCGCCCTCTTTGGCTTCCCCCAGATGCGTGAGGCTGTTCACCAAGCATTGCATGTGGAGAGAATAGAGCAAGCGAATGGCGCCCATCCAGAAAAAGCCTATCCAGCCGAAACCGAGAATCAGGCCGCAGAAAATGGAAAAAAGAATGACGGGTGTTTCGGCCCAGCCCCAGATCCTGTAAATACCGCCCGTGAGTTCCGGCGCCCAGCGCTTTTTGTCGGCGGGCTCGGTCTGGTACAGCCATCGCAGATGCGCCCACCAGAATCCGCCCTGCTTCGGACTGGAGATGTCCTCAGGCAAATCGGTGAAGGAGTGATGCAGGCGGTGATATGCCACCCAACTCGCCGGATGGCCGGAGCCGTTGAACACGGCCCAAAAGATCAAGAGTTGTTCGATGAACCGGTTGGTCCTCACGGTCTTGTGCGCGAGCATGCGGTGATAACAGACGGTCGTGCCGAGTCCGCCGAAAGCAGTGAAGAGAAGGGTCATGCCGAGGACCTTGAGGCTCGGCAGAGGAAAAAGAATCACACCGATGATCGAAAGCACGTGAATGATGACGAGGTAAGCGAAAACACCTTCTTTGCCGTGGACCGGTTTCCAGAACGGGCGGTCCCAAGGCTGCGCTTGCGGCGCTTGCTGCGTGGCGCTAAGTTCCATGGATTCTCCGGCGATCTGCAAGTTGAAGGCGTGCGCCCTGTGCAGAACGATTGGGGCATTCATAACCATACCATTTTCCTGCCCGCCTCATCAAAAAACTGTACAAAAGAGGACACAAATGGTTACGGGGGAGAAGGATGGCGGGAACAGCGGCGGAACGGCAAAGGGCGGCAACGGGGGCGTGCAAGGAGCGTCATTTTTCTCTCTGCCGTCCCGAAGAACAAAGGCTGTAACCATTCCGCGACCCCATTGGTTCTCCAACCACTCGACCTCGTCGCTGCATCCGATTAAGACACGAAGGAGATGCGTCGTATCAGATAATAGAAAGTAATAGCGTACCAGTACCGTCTGTCCAATATGGAACAGACGGTAGTGCACCCAATTTCTTAGGATTTTTATGAGGTAACCGTGACTGAGCCGGGGGGCAGTTGGGCGCGGAAAGGAACTGCCACCCCGGCAAATGAATAGGCTTGTTATGTCCTCGAAATTAAAAGCAGACCTGGAGCGAGTGGAAGGAGCCTCGGCCCTCGACGCACTTGGGCTCAACCGAAATCTTGTGCGAATCCTCTTTATTCATCGTTTCCCGGCGGAGATTGAGCACTGCTTGTATGAACTCAAAAAGGTGCGCTTCATTGTCAGCGCAGAAGTAGTTGTGACTCCCCAGCAGTTCGCCGAGCGGCTGCGTTCGTAGGCCTTTGACCTTGTAGTGGCCGAGCACCCCAGCCCTAATTGGCAAGAAACGCAGGCACTGGACGTTCTTCGCGAGATGAAGCAGGACATCCCGGTCATCTTTTTGGTCTACGGCTTGAAACGCGAAACCACGGCGGCGTTCATTCTCAAGGGTGCCGCCGATTGCATTGAAATGGATCGGATTAGCCACCTGCCGGTGGCCGTGCATCGAGCTCTCGATGAGAAAGCATTGCGGAATCAACGCGACCGCGCGGAGAAGGAATTGCGACGTTCGGAAGCGCGTTATCGCGCTCTGGCAGGAAATCTAAGCTACGGAATTTGCCGCTGCAGTCTCGACGGGACGTTTCTGGAAGTGAACGAAGCGATGATTAGGATGCTCGGCTATACCTCCAGAGAGGAACTACTGGCTCTGGACCTTGCGCGAGACATTATTCAAGATCCCGGCAGACGAGCCCAACTGCTAGGTCAATCGGGCGCGGATGTCCTCATCGATCCAGTCGAAATAGAATGGAAGCGGAAGGACCATGCGACCCTGAAGGTCCGACTCAGCGGGCGAGAAGTGCTCAGCGAGCAAGGCGAGTTGGAAGCCTATGAAGTCATCGCCGAAGACGTGACCCAGCAGCGAGAGCTGGAGGATCATCTCCGCCGGCAGGCCGCCAGCGATTCGCTGACCGGTCTGGCTAACTATCGCCACCTCGTAGATGTGCTCGATTTGGAAATCAAGCGTAGCAACCGCACGAGCCGAGAATTTGCCATGTTATTTCTTGATCTGGACGGATTGAAAGGAATCAACGACCGCTACGGGCATATGATAGGAAGTCAAGCGCTTTGCCGGTTGGCCGATGTTTTGTGCTCCTGCTGCCGGGCCATCGATACTCCCGCGCGGTTCGGCGGGGACGAATTTGCGGTTGTCTTGCCGGAGACCAACGCACGAAAAGCCCATCAGGTGGCCCGCCGTATCTGCGAGACCGTGGCCAGCGACACCAATGGACCAAAGCTTTCCGTCAGCGTGGGTATCGCCGTCTATCCCCAAGACGGAGATACGATTGAGAAGCTTTTGCGCGAAGCAGATTCGGCACTTTACTCGATGAAGAAGCACAGAATCCTGCCTGCAGCGTCCAGGCACACTGCTGCCGGACAGTAGGTCTGTTTCGCACCCAGTGTCCCAAATTGAACTGCATGGTTTCGGTCTCGATGTCATGCTGTGTCCATGCCCAAATACAGAGCCAGGAAAGAATCCGGTAAAGCGACGCTCGCCGGTGTCAAGAAAGAAATGGCCAAGCCGCGCGTGGCCAAGTCCGCACGGAAAAAGTACGCGAACCTGCCCCTGTCGGTTGTATTGACCGGAGCAGGGAAACCGCCTGGTCGCGAAGCAACAGAAAGCCACTTCGAGGGCAGGTTGTTGAAGAAGTAGCAAAACTCAATTTGGGAAACCATCCGCAGAGCTGCCCATTCAAACTGCACCACCGCTAGCCGATCTCTAGTCTTACTCGGTGCTGGTCTAATGGTGCCCTATCGGTTACTTCCCTCGGCAAAGAGCTCATCTCCACTTGCTTCGAGTCGTCTTATTATGCTAGAAATGGCATTAAGCGGTGGAGTTATGAACGCAATCGCGAGTTCAAGCAAATCCAAATCCAAAATAAAACTTAAGGAAAAGCGCGCTTTCGATGCCCAGGCTTTTCTCGATTCGGCCGGAGTGGCGAGAAAAATTGTGGAGTATCGAAGATCACAGAAGATTTACGCTCAAGGTGAGCCGGCTACGAGTGTGATGTACATTCAAACCGGTGGTGTAAAGCTCTCCGTTGTCAATGAGGTCGGCAAAGAGGCAGTCGTGGGGATACTGGGACCTGGCGACTTCTTTGGTGAGGGGTGCCTGGCAGGTCAGCGTATTTGCATGGGCACGGCCACGGCGATCACACCCGCGGCCATATTGGTCATTGAAAAAAACGAGATGATGCAGGTGCTCCATGCTGAGCGCGCGCTCTCGGACCGTTTCATGTCTTACATTCTTTCTCGGAATATCCGCATCGAGGAGGATTTGATCGATCAGCTTTTTAACTCCAGCGAGAAACGGCTGGCTCGGACTCTTTTGCTACTCGCTCGCTATGGCAAGGATTCCCAACCTCAAAAAATGCTCCCCAAAGTGTCCCAGGAGATGCTGGCGGAAATGATTGGCACGACGCGCTCCCGGGTCAACTTTTTCATGAATAAATTCAGGAAACTTGGCTTCATTCAATACAATGGCGGACTTCACGTCCACAGTTCGCTTCTGAGCATCGTCCTGCACGAATAAACGCGAATTTTCGCGCGACGCAAAGATACCGCCGGAAAAGCGTGTGAAAGAGTACGACATCAGTGATCCGCTATGAGGTTTCGCCGGAAGGCAAGCGGACAAGCTTCTCTACGAGCGCAACTTCCAGAGAATCTGACGAAGGATACCGAGGAAGAGTTCAGCGTCCTTGGCAGAGAGATTCAGCCGGCGAACGAGGCGGCGGATTTTCTCGTCGGGCGGTGCGGCGGACTGCACCTTGGCGCCGGCGCTTGGAGGCGTTTTCAAGTAGCCGCTGGCGCGCAATGCGTCGAGCATCAACGAGGTAAGGCGTTCGAGATCGGCTGCGGAAGCGTGGAGATATTTCTCCGGCTGGGGGGCGGATTTCCAGTCGCGGGCCAGTTCGTAGAGGCAAACGGCTACAGCCTGGCCGAGGTTCATCGAGCGATGCACTTCCCGAGTGGGGATGCGCAGTAGCCAGTGGCAATGGCTGAGGTCCTCATTCGAAAGGCCGCGCTTTTCCGAGCCGAAGAGAAGAGCCACGCGGCCCGATGCGAGACGCTTGCGGATTACCCGTGCGGCTTCTTCGATCCGTCTGACATGGTGTCTTGGATTGCGGCGGCTGAGCGCCGTTGTGCCCACAACCAAAGAACAGTCCGCGACGGCCTCCGCGACACTCTTGAACTCCCCCGCCCGCGCCAGTAGCGGCGCGGCTCCTACCGCGGACCGCGCTTCGCGAAACGCCAGTTCGAATGGGTTTACAACTCGCAGATGTAAAAATCCGAAGTTGCTCATCGCGCGCGCCGCGGCGCCGATGTTGAGCGGGTTCCGCGTGTTGACCAGCACCACGCGCAGCCGTTCGAATTCGTTTTGCTTGGACAATTCACTCTAATCTATAACAGAGAGCTCGGAAGTAGGTGCAGTCCGAACGTTTGGTCCCTGCCCGCCAACTTTGCCATTCCACTTAACGGAAGGAAAGTTGCGCGGGGGGTGAGGGGTAACATAGACTTGGGGCGATAGAAATCAATACGCCTGCCAATGGCCGGAAGTTCCCACCTTTCGAACGGCATGTTGGCATGGCCGAGTCCATTCGCTCCACGATCCCGGCGTGGCTGGGGTCTTCATCCAGAGTGTTACCGGTGCCGCGGGCCGTAGGAGAGCCGCACTTTGGAAAACGCGCGGCGAGAGGATGGGGGGCAGGGAGATCAGAGTGGCAACTCCACTGGAAAGTTGGGTCGAAGAAGCAGCAAAGCTGACGAAGCCCGACCGTGTCGTGTATTGCGACGGGTCCGCGGCGGAATACCAGCGAATGATCGAACTGTTGCTGCGCGCTGGCGACACCTTCACTCTGAATGAGAAGACCTATCCGAACTGCTATCTGCACCGCAGCACCGTGAATGACGTTGCGCGAACCGAGCATTTAACGTTTATCTGCACGCCCGACAAAGACGAGGCCGGGCCCACAAACAACTGGATGGATCCGGACGCGGCGAAACATAAAGTAGGAGCGCTCTTCGATGGCGCCATGCGCGGACGCACAATGTATGTCGTTCCCTACATCATGGGGGCGGTCAGTTCCCCTATCAGCAAAGTGGGCGTGGAAGTCACCGACAGTCCCTACGTGGTAGCGAGCATGTACATCATGTCGCGCATGGGCAACGTGGCCATGGAGCGACTGGGATCATCGGGCGAATTTGTGCCCGGACTCCATTCGCTCGGGGATCTGGACCCCCTGCGCCGGTACATCCTGCACTTCCCGAACGAAAGACTGATCTGGAGCATCGGTTCGGGCTACGGCGGAAATGCGTTATTGGGAAAGAAGTGTTTTGCATTGCGCATCGCGAGTGTGATGGCTCGCGAACAAGGCTGGATGGCGGAGCACATGCTGATCCTCGGTCTGGAGGCTCCGGGCGGCAAAGTGACGTATATGGCTGCGGCGTTTCCCAGCGCCTGCGGCAAGACCAACCTCGCGATGATGGTTTCCGCGCTGCAAAGTCAGGGCTATCGCGTGTGGACCGTGGGCGACGACATTGCGTGGATGAGAATCGGCGATGATGGCTATTTGCATGCGATTAATCCGGAAGCCGGATTTTTCGGCGTGGCGCCAGGCACAGGCATGCTGACGAATCCGAATGTGATGGAAGCGCTGCGCAAAAACACTTTGTTTACAAACGTGGCGCTGACCGCAGAGCACGAACCCTGGTGGGAAGGAATCGGCGGCCCTCCGCCCGCGGGAATGATCAACTGGAAGGGCGAGCCGTGGGAGCCGTCGAAGGGACCAGCGGCTCATCCGAACTCCCGATACACCGTGCCGGCGCTGCAGTCGCCCAGCATTTCGCAGAAATGGGAAGCGCCGGAAGGCGTCCCGATTTCCGCGTTTATCTTTGGCGGAAGGCGCGCGCGCGTGGCGCCCCTGGTCTACGAATCCTTTGACTGGCAGCACGGCGTGTTTGTCGGCGCGACAATGGCGAGCGAGACGACCGCTGCGGCGACTGGCGACGTTGGGGTTACGCGCCGTGATCCCATGGCCATGCTGCCCTTTTGCGGTTACAACATGGCGGACTACTTTGGGCATTGGTTGGAGATGGGCAAGCGCATCCCGCATCCGCGAAAGATTTTCCATGTGAACTGGTTCCGCAAGGGCGCGGACGGAAAATTCCTCTGGCCGGGGTACGGCGAAAACGTGCGCGTGCTGAAATGGATTCTGGAGCGCGTGGAAGGGCGCGGTGCCGCGCAGGAGACGCCCATTGGATATGTTCCCGCAAAGAGTGGATTGACGCTCGATGGATTGAAGATTTCCGATGAGGCGCTGAACGAATTGCTCCGTGTGAACCCCGCCGATTGGGAAAACGAACTGGAGGATTCGAAACAGTTCCTGAGCAAATTCGGCGCGCGCCTGCCCCAGGAGATTTGCGAGGAGCACGCCAAGCTCTCGAAGCGCTTTCAGCACCTGGTCACCGCGTAACGATAGTTGCAATCCCCGTTGTCGCTGGCAGTGTACGTAGCGTTGACACTCCGAAAGATCTGAGTGGCGAATTGCGGCCGCGTTCCTGCTTCGATTCCTCGAAAATTACAGAATGGTTTCGATTTCTGCGTCGAGGGCGACATGGGTGGCGGAGAATCCGTTGATGGTGAATTTCTGGCCGCTGCCTTCGGAGAAGTGGAAGAAGCGGCTGATGTGATAGTCCTCATCGTACGCGGAAAAGAGGCGCTCGGTTTCGGCAGTAGAAAGGTGGAAGGCGGAGAGCGCGACGGGCTGGCCAAAATCGCCAGCATGTACACGGTAGAGGCGAACGAGTTCGCTAAGCGACATGATAGGAGCGCGGCGAGCAGCTTCAGCGCTCATGGATTTCTCCTTGGCAAAGTGTACTGCCATGACGCTGAGAAAAGAAGAGAGTGGCGCGACCGCGCGGAGGGGACAGAAAGGAAGGATAGGCGGACGCAGTTCGTTTGGCGAGGGCATGGGGATTCGGTAAGATGTTCCGCGGGATTTGAGAAGCATAGGAGGAACGATTATGAGTATTGCGGTAGGACAAGCTGCGCCGGATTTCACGCTGCCAAATCAGGATAAAAAAGAAGTGAAGCTTGCGGAATTCGCGGGAAAGAAGAATGTTGTGCTGGTGTGGTACCCGTTGGACTGGAGCCCCACTTGCACGAACGAGCACGCCTGCTTTGTGAACGACATGAAGCAGTTCGAGACGCTGGACGCGGAAGTGCTGGGCGTAAGCGTGGACAGCGTGTGGTCGCACAAAGCGTTCGCGGACAAAATGGGCATCAAGTATTCTCTGCTGGCGGATTTTCATCCGCGCGGGGCCATGAGCGAGAAATACGGCGTATACCTGGCGGACAAAGGAATCACGGGGCGGGCGATCGCCATCGTCAACAAAGCGGGAAAGGTGGCATGGTTCAAAAATTACGACATTCCTGTTGTACCGGATCTGAAAGAAGTGGCCGCCGCGCTGTCGCAGGTGAAAGCCGCGAGCGCGTAAAAGAAGTGATGAAGTAAGGACGTAAAGACAGAAATGGGTCCCGATTTGATCGGGGCCCATTCTGGTCTCGGCTGGTTTGCAAGAAGCACATTAGTGATCCGTTTCCGCGTCGTAGACGATTTTGCCGCCGACAAACGTTTTGAGCGCCCGGATGGAAAGAATCGCGGAGGGCGGGATTTTCGTAATGTCCTTGGAGATGATGGTTAGATCCACCAGCTTGCCTTTTTCGATGGATCCCTTTTCACTTTCCTGAAATTCCGCATAAGCAGCTTCGACCGTATAGCCACGCAGTGCTTCTTCGAGGGTGAGCTTCTGCTCGGGATACCATCCGCCCGGTGGATTGCCCTGTGGATCCTGGCGCGTGATGGCAGCATAGATGCCATAAAATGGGTTGAGCGTCTCGCCGGGGAAATCCGAACTCAACGACAGGTGCGAGCCGGAATCTTTCACCGAACGCCAAGCGTAAGCGTCTTTTACGCGCACTGGCCCGAGCCGTTTTTCCGCCCAAGCCATATCGGAAGTGCAATGGGTGGGTTGCATGGAAGCGATGACGCCCAGCTTCGCGAAGCGCGGGATGTCTTCCGACGCGAGCACCTGAGCGTGCTCGACGCGCAGCCGCGGGTCACGCGATGTGGGCATTTCCTTTTCGGCCTGAGCATAGGCGTCGAGGACGCTGCGATTCGCAGCGTCGCCGATGGCGTGGGTACAAACCTGAAAGCCAGCCTGAAGAGAGCGGCGAGTCAGACTGTAAACCTCGGATTCCGGGGTGGTCATCACGCCTTTTGTTTGCGGGGCATCGGTATAAGGGGCAAGGAGCGCAGCGCCACGCGAGCCGAGCGCGCCATCGGCAAAGAGCTTGAAGGAGCGAATGGTCAGTTGATGGTGCGGGTCGATTTCTGGTCCGCGCTTGAGCCATTCCTCGACCAGATTTTTGTCCGCGCCATCAAGCATGCCGTAAACGCGCAGCGGCATGCGCCCTTCGCGCACCAGTTCGTGAAATGCCTCCACCATGAGCGGCGTTACCTTGGCTTCGTGGACAGAGGTCAACCCGTTACGGACGCACTCGCGGGCGGCGAGCTGCATGGCGCGCTTGGCCTGCACGAGAGTCATCGGCGGGATGTGCTTCGAGACCAAATCCTGGGCGCGATTGAGCAAAATGCCCGTAGGTTCGCCGGTTTTTTCGTCACGTAGAATCTTTCCGTTTTCGGGATCCTTGGTGTCTTTGTGGATGCCTGCAAGTTTGAGAGCGCGCTGGTTGGCCCAGGCCGCAAACGTGTGGAGGCCCACGAGAAATACGGGATTGCGCGGCGTGGCGTCGCTGAGGGCCTGATTGGAAGGATAGTTGGAGGCCCATTTGCCTTCGTCCCAGCCCCAGCCGAGAATCCAATCGCCGGGCGCGGCGGAGGCGGCTCGTTGTTTGACGCGTTCGACGATCTCGTTTTCACTGGGGATGTCTTTGAGATTGAGCCGGACGAGACTCTCACCGAGATTGATCAGGTGGGTGTGCGCATCGATGATTCCGGGGAGGACGGTTGCGCCGTGGAGATCGATGGTGCGTGCTGCTTTGGAATAGAGACGTTTCGCTTCGCCGGAGGTGCCGACCCAGATGATGCGTTCGCCCTGAACCGCGATGGCTTCTGCCGAGGGCTGCTTATCGTTCATGGTCACGACATGGGCGTTGAGGAGAAGCAGATCGGGGTTAGGAGATTGAGTAGAAAGGGATACGCCTAAGAGGAGCAGCGCAAGGAAGAACAGAGCGCAGGCCCGCGCCAAGGAGGTCCAATTGCTATTTCGGAAGGTGAGGTTCATCGGGTTCCTCCGTGAGTGAGAAACGCAGGCGCTGGGGGAAGTGTAGCGCAGCGGAGCGGGATGAACGGTGGCGCTGCCTTTGCTAGTCCCCCTCCGAGCACTCTACTTTGAACTTTCAAGTTTGAACTCCGGAAGAACGGCCTGTTCCTCTGCCCTGCGCCACTGCCCTTTCTGGCAGTCCTAGTACTATTCGATTAATACTTGACGGAGTTACCCCTCCGTGCTACCATTCCCCGTGAATCGAACGCTCCAGCCCCGCTTCTCTCCGAAGTCTCGCTGTTTCTGTCTCTTGTCTCCATCATGCTTTTTTGCAACGTTCAACGTTCTAACGTTCCAACGTGCAAACGCGGTTTGTGCGCCCTATCCGCGCTACCTTGGTTCTCCGACTAGCGGTTACGGTGCGCGAGTTCTGATTTCTCCTACTTCCTTGCATCCCTACGTCATTGCTTCCATCTTCGGTACGCTCTTCCATTTTCCGTATCTTCTAAGTCCTTTGTTTGCCACTCTTACGAAAACTGCCGGGGTGTACGCCATTTCTTCCCGGTTCGGAGATCCACCCGTCGCTCACTCATCAAGCACTTTGCCTCTCGTTTCTTTTCAATCACTTACGGATTGCAAATTCTGCAACTCCCGTCTTTTGATATTCATACAAAATGCCGGGGGTTGTACCCCCCTCTTGCCGCCCGGACCCCGACTCAACTCGGCAATGCGTGGCACGGGGACAGAAACGAGAAGGCAGAGGAGGGAAACTACAAGGCCCAGTTTTGGACTTTCAATCCGCTGACGCGGCGGAACTCGCGCTCGTTATTGGTAACCAGTGTGAGGCCGACGGCCTTGGCGTGCGCGGAGATCCACAAATCGTTGTTGCCGATCATCAGACCCTTGCACTCCAGCTCCGCGCGTATCCTTCCGTAAGTCTGCGCCGCGGTTTCGGGCAGGGCCATTACCGGGAGAAGCTCGGCAAGTTCTTGCAACTGCTGCAAAGCCACAGCGCGATGCAGACTCTTCTCCGCGCCATAGAGCAGTTCGCCAAACGTAATTACAGAGAGGATGGCCTCGCCATGGCGCAGTGTTTGGAAGCGTCTCAACACGGCGTCGGGCTTTTTCCGCCGGATGTAAATGCAGATGTTGGTATCCAGCATAAACCGGGCTTCCATTACAGACCTCTGCGCTTTTGCGGCTTGTCTTTATCCCGTCCCGGAAGCGTAAGATCTTCGGGCAAGGCGGCCAGCAGCTGGAAGGCGCGAGCCATGGTCCCGCTCTTTTCCCGCAGAACGATTTCGTCACCTCTCCTTGAGATTTCCACTTCCTTGCTCTTCAGGCGAAACTGCTTCGGCAAGCGCACCGCCTGGCTGTTTCCCGAACGAAAAACCTTCGCCGTGGCCATGTTTTGGTCCTCGCTTTCCTGCTCGGGGAGAAGAGCTGGGTTTTGGCAAGTTCTTCTCCGCAAACCCCGGCAAGACGTATATACGTGCAGTATACACAATCCTCGAGCTTTGGGAAAGCAGGTGTACTCGTCCAGTAGATTAGTGACACTTTGCCTTTCGCCGATGAAGTTTCCAACGGGTGACGAATTCCAGAGGAGTGAGGTAGGCGAGCGACTGGTGAGGGCGCACGCAGTTGTAGGTGTGTTCCCAATGGCGCAGTTGGTGATTGAGCCGTAGTGGCGTTGTAGGTGTGTTCCCAATGGCGCAGTTGGTGATTGAGCCGTAGTGGC
>QHYN01000071.1 GCA_003224145.1 Acidobacteriota bacterium | reverse complement strand
GTGTCGCCCCCAGCGAGATTGGCGAAGACATCGAAAGTCTCAGCCTGGCTGCGCGAAACGACGCCGCTGAGGACGCCCGACGCCATCTGGACGCCATTGACCAGCAGTTTCCAATCCTGCGGACGGCTGGTGCCGAATAACAACCCGGCATCCCAGACGGAACCACGGATCTCATACCTGCCATCGTCGCCGGTGGGCAGTGTGAACAGGAAATTGGCAGCGCCATTGGCGGGAGTACCGTTGAACGGGTCCACCGTATGGGTGACAATATCGCCCGGCATTACGTTGGCAATGCCATTG
>QHYN01000070.1 GCA_003224145.1 Acidobacteriota bacterium | reverse complement strand
GCCGGGAGGAAATTACCTCCAGAATTGGAAGGCGCCCAAGCCGACTGATTGCATCCTACGAAAACTGAGCCTGCGCCAGTCCAGTTTGACACCAGCGGCAACGGAGTGCTTCCCTGGTTGTAGGACCAGGGCCCGTTCGGATTCGTGGTGTCCGACCAATTTCCCGACAAAGAGAAGACGGCAGAAGGAGCGGCCCCCTGCAGCGCCAGACTGTGGAAAAATCCCCCGGCAATAGCCGTCACGCCGCTGAGGAAGCCTACGCCACCAGGGCCGAGCACCTCCACGGGCGTGTTGCTGTCCGTGTTTGTCCCGTTGCCCAATTGCCCTCCACCGTTGCCCCCCCAGGCCCAGACCGTGCCGTCGCTCTTCAGCGCCAGACTGTGCAGCTCGCCTCCGGCAATAGCCGTCACGCCGCTGAGGAAACCTGCCCCAGCAGGGCCGAGCACCTGCACGGGCGTGTTGCTGCCAAAGGTGACCGTTCCGTTGCCCGATTGTCCGCTAGTGTTTTGCCCCCAGGCCCGGACCGTGCCGTCGCTCTTCAGCGCCAGACTGTGCAAAAGTCCCCCGGCAATGGCCGTC
>QHYN01000069.1 GCA_003224145.1 Acidobacteriota bacterium | reverse complement strand
TCAGCGCCAGACTGTGCAGGAATCCTACGGCAATGGCCGTCACGCCGCTGAGCCCGCTCACCTGCACGGGCGTGTTGCTGTTGGTGTTTGTCCCGTTGCCCAATTCCCCTGCAATGTTCAAACCCCAGGCCCAGACCGTGCCGTCGCTCTTCAGCGCCAGACCGTGCAGCTCGCCTCCGGCAATAGCCGTCACGCCGCTGAGCCCGCTCACCTGCATGGGCGTGTTGCTGGCCGTGTTTGTCCCGTTGCCCAATTCTCCGAAAGAGGCAATGACGGAACACGCGATGGTCCGAAGAGGTTGCATTATGGTTCCCCTCTCTTTTTATCTTATCGAAGACCGGTCACTGCCCGCCCCCGGCTAGGCGGAGTTTGGCTTTGTCCGATTTTTCGGAGCCGACCTACAGTGAAGGGCCTGACCTCGTTGGGGCTCTCAGGCTACCCGCACTCGCGCATTGAGATGTCTCGCGATGCGGATGCTGGTCGCCGGCAAAAGTACTTTCTTCTCGGTCCCTCGGCCTGCGCACAAGGGATTGCTTTTTCTCAATTGGCAACTGGGGAACAAGCAGTCGGCAGAGAAACTTGCATCAACCGAGCTGATGCCGCGAATAGTCTCGCCCTAGGGCGTGAAAGTCAACTGAGAAATGATTTAACCTGGACGAGCCATACTGTCGCGCACGCTCCAGCATTGAACTGATACTTCTCAAAGAGAGGCTCGGCCCGGAATGGCGCCGAGAGATTTGCCGTAATATAGGTACGCAAATCTTAGTTGTCAAACAATCATCCTAAGTCTCTCTACGTGCAAAAGATTTCGAGTCTCATTCGACGATGATGCGGTCGGGCGCGTGGCAGACCTCTAACGCCCCCGGGGTTGCCGCACCCTTTGTGGCTTCAAAGGGTGCGCATTTTGCTTTTTTCCTGCTTGCCTCGCCTCCGCGGGAACCGTTCACCCCGCCCAATTGCCGTTCAACCCTCAATTTCGACAGTTCCCTGCACATCACTTGACCAATCCCTATCGGCATGCTATCCTTCGCCGTGTCTGCCGATCAAAACTCCCGCCGCCCCGCTCTTCAAAATCCCTCAAGAAAAGTCTGTGCATCTAACCCCAGTCTTTTCAAGCGGTTCCGCACTCTTGCGCGCAACGGAGCACTCGCAACCCCTTTGCAATCAATCGTTTCCGCACTCTTTCCCATGCAACGGCGGGGGTACCCTTTCATCTCTACCCACACTCGTCCACCATCGACTTTCTATAAGTTCTTTAGAATCACCACTTGCAAAAGTGGTTCAAAACAAACGACTTTATCTACCTTTAAAATCAACACTTACGAAAAAACGGGGGGGAGGGGGGTGGGTCTTTTTTTTTCCTTACTTCGTTACTTCTTTACTTCCTTGCTTCATTCTTCGCTGCCCATTCGGCGTTTACCGCCGCCCCAATGATCCCCATCTCATCCGACGTGGGGATCACTTCAAACCGGCTGCCCTGCAGCGGGCTCATTTTCACCATCTCATGAACAAATCTGTCCAGCATTCCGGTATCGATAAACTTTGTGTCCGGTCCCGTAATGAAGAAAGTCCCAGGCCCTTCCATATGAATACTTGTCGCAGTGGCCGCCGCCAGCGCACGGTGGCACAACATGACAAACTCCGAGCACCGCGTATCTCCCGCGCGCGCATTTTCAAACACTTCTTCCGGCTCCAGATCCAGGAAGCGCATGCGCATCGACCGACGGCCGAGGATTCCTTCCAGATGCCCTCGTCCACCGCATCCGCAGAAATTCTCTTTCGGGTCGAGCGTAACCACCGAGTGTCCGCCCTCCCACACTCCTTCGCTCGATGGATAGCGCCCAAACCCTATGCCGTTTCCCAGCGTCCACACACGCGTGAGCTGGTTCAGTTTGCCCTGCGTTGCCGCGATTCCCGCGGCCATGGCGTCGGCGTCGTTGAACACGCGCACGGGAACTCCCGCGGCTTTCCCGCCCAGCGAAGAGGACAATGCCGCTTGCAACGCGAATCCCTTCACCTGCTGCAGGTTGGGAGATTCTTCCACGATCCCGCTGCGGATAATTCCCGGAAACCCGATCCCGATGGCTTCGATCTTTTCCTTCCCCGCAACCTTTTCCACCTGTCCCCGGATGCAGTCCGCAATCCCATCCGAGGGCATCGACTGCAGTGGATCGAGCGACTGCACCGTCTCCGGGAAAATGTTCAGCGGGCCCAAGACCTTGCTGCCTTCCACCAGACCCGCCGCGATATGTTCCATCACCAAAACGCCCACTGTCCTGCGCATCATGTTCCTGCCAATCTTGGCGATCAAAATTCGCCGAAATCATTTCCCCTTTGGCCCGTCAGCCCCTAACCAGTTTGTTAATCCCGTTGAACGCAGCGGCCTTGTAGCATTCCGCCAGCGTCGGATAATTGAAAACCGTGTCCACGAAATATTCCACCGTACCCTTCAGCGCGAACACCGCCTGCCCGATGTGCAGCAATTCCGAGGCGCCTTCGCCAATGATGTGCACGCCGAGCAGTTCCTTGGACGCCGGATCGAAGAGCAACTTCAGCCTTCCCGTGGTGTCGCCGCGAATCTGCCCACGCGCAATTTCGCGGAAATACGCCATCCCGACTTCGTACGGAACGCCCTCGTCCGTGAGCTGCTCTTCGGTCTTTCCGATAAACGAAATTTCCGGAATGGTGTAAATCCCATATGGATAATTCGCCCGGTTGGAATGGATCGGCATTCCGAACGCTTTCGCGGCGGCGATGCGTCCCTGTTCCATGGAAACCGAGCCGAGGCTCGGAAATCCGATCAAGTCTCCCACCGCAAAGATATGCGGCTGCTTCGTCCGGTACTCTTCGTCCACGGGAATGCGTCCCCGCGCGTCCGCCTCCAAGCCGCCGGCGGCAAGATTCAATTCATCCACGTTGCCCTGCCGGCCCACGGCATACAGCAGCGCCTCGCCGGAAATCTTTTTCTTGCTTTTCAGATTCGCCACAACGGTGTGATCCGGAGTCTCTTCCACGCTTTCGACTTCTTCGTTCAGCCGCAGCGTCACGCGCCGGTCCCGCAAGTGGTAACAAAGCGCCTCGACCATCTCCGCATCCGCAAATTCCAGCAGCCGTGGGCGTTTCTCGATCAGCGTTACGCGCACTCCCAGCGTGGCAAACATGCAGGTGTACTCGACGCCGATCACTCCGCCACCCACCACGATCATGGTCTTGGGAATCGCCGGCATCTTCAGGATTTGGTCGCTGTTGATAATCGTCCGGTTGTTGAACGGCACCAGCGGGGATTCAGCAGGTTTGGTGCCCGTCGCCAGGATAATGTGGTCCGCTACAAATTCAGACTGTCCGCGCGAGTTCGCCACTTGAACGCGGTGAGGATCGGCAAAGCTCGCAATTCCCGTCACGACTTCGATGCCGTTCCGCGAAAGCTGTGCGCGAATCACGTCAATTTCCGTCTTGATGACATTGAGCGCGCGAAAGGAAAGATCGGCCATGGTGATCGGTTCCTTCACGCGGTAGTTCACGCCGTAGATGCTCTGATATTGATACCCGGAAAGGTGCAGAACTGCTTCACGGATGGTCTTGCTGGGAATGGTCCCGGTATTGATCGCCGTTCCGCCGACCACTTCGAGCTTCTCGATCAACGCGGCCCGCTTCCCGAATTTCGACGCTTGAATCGCTGCGCGCTGCCCCGCGGGCCCGGAACCAACGACGATGAGATCGTACTTTTCCATGGTTCGCGGCGGGAGTATACCATTGTCGCATTACTCGCCGCTCTCCTGTCTGGCTCGCTCCTTGCCGCATCACCCGCCGCTTTTTCCCGGCAGGCCTCCCCTGGTTACTTTCCTCATCGCTCTGTGGGCAGGCCTGCCCCATTTTCTTTTGTGCGGACATCGCTTGACGCGGCCGCAGCGCTCTGCCATCATTCTGAAAATTCGTTCGTTGCAGCTCCGGGCTAAAGCCCGGGAGTATTCGGGGGGAGCGATCGGCTTGCGGGTTTCCATTCTGGCGTCCGGCAGCTCGGGCAACATCACCCTGCTCGAGACCGAGCGCACCCGCCTCCTCGTGGATGCGGGATTAGGCAAACGGGAAACGCTGGCCCGCCTCGCCGCTGTCGAAAAAACTGTCGAGCGTCTCGACGGCATCCTCATCACGCACGAGCACACCGATCATTGCAACGGATTGCCGCAAATGCTGGGCCTGTGGAAAGCACCGCTCTACGTGACCGAGCCCACCCTGGATGCCATGCAATGCATCCTTCCAGAAACATTTGGAAAACGCCTCCGGGGCGTGGAGACCATTCATGCGGGGCAGCATTTCGCGGTTGGCGACATTGACGTGCATGCTTTCGCCATCCCCCACGACGCTGCCGATCCCATCGCTTTCACGTTTCGCACCAACGGCGCCAAGCTCGCCATCGTCACCGACCTCGGCTACATGCCTGCACTGGCAAAAGTACATCTTCGCGGCGCGGACTGCTTGGTCCTTGAATCCAATCACGATCTCGACATGCTGAAAGTGGGACCTTACCCCTGGGTGGTCAAGCAGCGCATTCTCAGCCGCACCGGCCATCTCTCGAATCACGCGGTCAGTGAATATCTCTCTGATCCGGACGGCTTCGATGCTATGGCGCGCTACCTCGTGCTCGCACACCTCTCGGAGGAGAACAACAATCCATTCACCGCCGAAATTTCCGCCCAGGAAGCGTTGAGCCGGCGGCCGGCAGAATGCGCCTTCCGCGGTGAACTTCTCGTCGCTTCGCAGCACGTTCCGCTCCAGCCCCTGGAGCTCTAGCATTTTCTTGAATGCGAGGATCTTCTCCGATAGCCTTATTGAGTCAGCACCTTTTCGAAGAACTGGAGCGCGCGGGGATCGTTGGATTGGCCGAGCCAGAACATGGCTTGCTTGCGCACCTCGGGGTTGCGGTTGGTCTGCGCCACTTCTATCAATTTCGGCACGCCTTCGTCCTTCGGCAACTGGCTCAGCGCAAAAACCGCTTTTTTCTTCACGTCCGTGTCGGGATCGTTTTCGATGGCGCCGGAAATTGCGCTGACCGCTTTCTTGCCGGCTTTTTGCGCCAGCCAGAAAAGCGCCTGGCCGCGCACGTGCGAGCTGGCGTCGTCATGCGCCATTCGAATCATTTCCTCGACCGCGCCGGATTCATGGCTCACAGACAACGCAAATGTAACGTGCGCGCGCACGTCCGAACTCGGATCGGTCTTTGCCATGTGCTGCAAGGCCAGCAGTCCGGTTTTTCCGCGTGCCGCGCCCAGCCAAAAGGCTGCCTGCCTCCGCAGTCCTTCGCGCTGGTCCGGCTTCACAAACGATTCGAACGCCCGGTCCGCAGCGGCGTCCGCATGGAGCGCAATGGCCGTCAATGCGCCATGGCCCAAGCCGTGGTCGCCATGAGCTTCGAAATCGGCGGCGCGCACAACCGTTTCTAGCAATGCCACGCTCTCTGCCAGTTTCACTCCTGTGAGCCAGACAAACGGCAGGCCTCCCGCATCGAGCGTACAATCTTGCGAAGCCACGCGGATGCGGTTCACTTGTTTGGCCTCCAGGCGAAAGAGCACCACGAGGTGGTGCGCGCCTTCGAGCTTCACGACTCTCGGCGCGGACGTTGTGCCACCGCCGTCACTATGCTCTTTTTCGAGACGGCAAGTTCCACAGCCTCCCCCGTCGGTGTAGTTTCCACAGCAGACACTTCGCTCACCGGCAATTTCCTCGACGCCGTAGCCGACCCATTGCGGCCTGTCGGCCTTGCCAGTCAATTCGCGAAAAGTTGCCGCGAGGCTAGTTACGACAGCCTGAGTCTCAACCTTGGCGTTTTCGATGCGCGGCATTTCGGCCGGTGCCATTGTTGTGGCAGTGCTCGCCTGCCAAGCCGCTGTTCCGGCGGCTCCGCCTTTCGCCAGTTGCGCCACGGCGCAACTGATGCCCATCACGATCATTGCCAAACCAAGGATTCTCTTCGGAGCCGAATCGTTCTGCCAGCTCTTCATCGCGCACCTCACTTCTGCAGAATTTCCATCAGGTAATCGGTCGCTTCTTTCGAATGCATCAGGGAAAGTTTTTGGACCGCCGCCTTCCTGAGTTCCTGGTTTTTTTCATTCCGCGCAATGGCGACAAGGGCGGAAGCATTTCCTTGCAAGAAATAGGCGTTCAGCACTTCTTCCTTCACGCCGTGGTCCGTTTCCTTGCTGTAGATGGTTTGCAGCGCTTTGGCCGAATCGTCCGAGTGGACGAGCCCGAGGTTGCGAATCGCCGTACGGCGCAAGTCCGGGTCCTTTTCTCCTTGCGCAGCGTCCACGAGACGCTTGGCATCGCCCGCCAGGAAGAAGGCTTGCAGAATCTCCCGGCGGATTTCCGGGGAACTCTCGGTTTGGTAGAGCTGCTCGAGCTCGCTCGTGCCGTGGACGAGCCCCAACTGGCGGATGGCCTCCCGACGTACGGATTCGTCCTTCTCACTCTTCGCGGCAGCGAAGATCCGTTCGCGGTCGCCACTAATCATGTAGCTTCGGAGAATAGCGCGCCTCACCGAGGCATCGCCGCTCGAAGCATAGATGTCAGCGAGGGTTTTGTGGGACTCGGGGCCGCCGAACAGGCCCAAATACTCGACGGCTTTGCGTTGCAGATCCGGATTGCTCTGGCCTTTGGCGATCCTGGCGATAATTTCGCGTCCTTGCGGGGAACCGCTCTGCGCCAGAACAAAAAGCGCCTTTGATTTTTCCTTTGGCGAAGCGGAACCGTTGAGGACTTTTTCAAGCAGCGGCATGGCGCGTTCGGGTTCGCTGTTTATCAGTCCTTGGATGGCCAGCATCTTCAAGTCATCGTCGTTCTGATTCTCGGGGTGCACTGCTGGTCCGGTGCCTTGTCGCACTTCGATTTCCAGAGCTTCGGCGTCTTTTTTCCAGCGGCTCTGTGCGTATTTGGTCTTGAGTTCCGCAATCGTGGCGAGTGCAGCGGCTTTCTTGCCCAGGCGATTCTGTGCATAAGCCTTCCAGTACAGCGCTGCGTCTGTTTGCGGGCCGTTCATCTGGGCAAGCTGATCGAATTTTACTTCGGCCCTGTCGTAACGGTCGTCATCGAGCGCTTCGCGACCTTCGTCGTACAACTCCTCGAGCCGTTCGATTTTCTCCTGTTCCCTTTCGCGAGCTTCCTCTTGGCGTTCGCGGCGTTCCTGCTCTTTCTCCTGAGCATCCTGGGGATCCTGGAGAAAAGTCGTGGCGGGGAGTCTGCTCGCTATGACACGGGCCGCTCTCGCGCGCACGGGGGAGATCAACAGAGCCGCGACGGCGATCCAAACGAGGCTGGTTCGATGCACTGCATTTCGACTGGTCATACTTTATTCCTTTCCTTCTGCGGAGAGTTGTTCTGCGCCGGAGCAGGATTCGTGGCCTTCTGCCGTTCCTGCAGGTCCTTGCTGACCACCCGAACTTTGAACAGAATTCCTTGCGCCTCGATCTTCTGGCGTATTTTTTCCAGTTGTGCCGGCGTGACATTGTCAGGGCTGTGAGCGACATCGAGCAGCACGCGCTCCAGGTCGTCGAGCACATTGGCGAGCCCGGTATCTCCCTCTTGCAATGCGGTTTGCCGGTACAGCCGATTTTCTTCCAACAAGTCTTCCGCGCGGCGCTGCTCCGACGCGATGTTGACGTGCTTTTGCGCGGGATCGATGGGTTCGGCGTTGGAAAGCTCGACCAGCATCATCTCCGAGCGGCCCAGATGCTCGCCCACGGCAACGACCAGCACGCGCTCCCGCACTTGCTCTTTATTTGCGATGACGTCCGGCGTTCGGTCGTGTCTCGAAATCCGCCCTGCAAGAAACGCTGCAACCAGCAGCGCCGCGATCGCTCCGACGGCCACGAGTTGCTTTGGTTCGAACCACGTCTGCCACCACCGCACACGCTTCTCCGGCAAACGCGGAGCAATGTGCTGCCACACGCGCCGGCCATAATCGTCACCCGGATCGGGCACGGGCAGTGTATCCAGAGCCGCGAGCACGGCTTCGATTTTCTCGAGCTCCGCGCGGCACTCTTCACAAGCTGCGAGGTGCTCGGCAATTCCTGCACGCTCGGCGGCCACTCCTTCGCGATAGGCGATCAGTTCTTCTTCGGTCATGTGTTTCATGGCTCTGTTCCCATGGCTCTGGCCTGCGTTCCTCTGCCCACAAAGGGCTGCAACGCCAGGCGCAATTTCTGCACCGCGCGAAAAACGGTGTTCTTCGCCGCGCCTGAATTCGATTTCAGGACTGCGGCAATCTCTTCGATCCCGCAGCCTTCCCAATGGCGCATCACGAAGGCCGTCCTTTCCGAATCGGAGAGGGCTGCGAGCGCAATCTCCATCTGCTTCCGGAGCTCGAGGCTCTGCGTCAGACGTTCGGGCGTTGGCGCCGCATCCTGAACCAGGCTCACGGGATCGCTTTCCATGCCCTCTTCTCCGGCTGCGGGCTCGACTTTTCTCGCTTCTTCCTTTTTTCTCTGGCGCATGCGGTCAATCGCATAATTCGCGGCGATACGGTAGACCCAGGTGCCGAAATTGGCCCGCGCGGCGAACTGTCCGAGTTTTTGGTAGGCGCGCAAGAAAGCCTCCTGGACGACTTCTTCGGCGTCGTGCTGGTTCCTGGTCATGCGGTAGGCCAGCCGGAAGACATGATGGCTATGCCGCTCGACGAGAATGCGGTAGGCGTCGCGTTCCCCCGCGAGCGTGCGCTTGACAGCGACGGCGTCGCTCTCTGCAACGGACTGGGCGCTCTCGACGCTCGGCTGCATTCGAATCATTAGACAGAAATCCGCCCTTGCGGTTAGGTTAGGCTAAGAGCCTTAGGTACCAACAAGATAGCGCAAACTGGCCGATTCGAATGGTACTCCCGGAGGCGGAGGGAGTTCCGCTGCCGGCATCCATTCGCCGGCCTTATCTGCGGTATCATGGGGAAGGGTGATCTGAGCCGGCGTCTTCTTGCTTGAGTCTTAGGAGAAGGAAGTGATTCCACGCTACACGCGCCAGGAGATGGGCCACGTCTGGAGCGATGCCAACAAGTTCGCCAAGTGGCTCGAGGTAGAGATTGCCGCGGCGGAAACGCTCGCGGAAGCAGGGCAGGTGCCGAAGGAAGCGGCGGCCGCCATTCGAACGCGCGCCAAGATCGATGTGGCGCGGATTCAGGAGCTCGAAGCGCGCGTGAAGCACGATGTCATCGCGTTTACGATGGCCGTGAGTGAATCGATTGGCGATCCAGCGGCCGCGCGCTGGCTGCATTACGGCATGACGTCGAATGATGTAGTCGATACAGCGCAGGCCCTGCAGGTCCGCGAAGCATCGAAACTCATCGAACGTGACCTGGTGATGTTTGGAGAAATTCTTGATTTGCGGGCGCACGAATTCCGCCATACGCCGCAAATCGGCCGCACGCACGGCATTCACGCCGAACCCATCACGTTCGGGCTGAAAATCGCCAACTGGTTCGCGGAAAACCAGCGCAACATCGCGCGTTTCCGCGATGCGGCAGCGCAAATGGCGGTAGGAAAAATTTCCGGCGCGGTGGGCAACGCCTCGCATCTAGGCCCGGAAATAGAGGGGCGCATTTGCAAGCGGCTGGGACTCGCGGCGGCACCCGTAGCTTCACAAGTGATTCAGCGCGACCGTCATGCGCAATATCTCAGCTCGCTGGCGCTGATTGCCGCGACGCTGGAAAAAATTGCGCTCGAGATTCGCCACTTGCAGCGGACCGAAGTCCGCGAAGCCGAAGAGCCGTTTGGGGGCGAGCAGCGCGGCAGCTCCGCCATGCCGCACAAACGCAATCCCGTATCGTGCGAGCAGATCTGCGGATTGGCACGCCTGGTGCGATCGAATATGCTCGCGGCGTTCGAAAACGTGGGCCTGTGGCACGAGCGCGACATTTCGCACAGCTCGGTCGAGCGCGTGATTCTTCCCGATTCCACGATTCTTGTGGATTACATGCTTTCGAAGACGATCACCATCGTCGGCGAGATGCGCGTCTTCCCGGAGCGCATGCTGCGCAACCTGGAGTCCACGCACGGCCTGGTCTTCTCGGGACAGTTGCTGCAGGACCTGGTGGAAAGGGGCATGCCGCGCGACGATGCTTACAAGGCGGTACAGGAAAACGCCATGGCAGCGTGGGAATCGGATACCAGTTTCCGGGAGCGCGTTGCCGGCGATCCCCGGATTGCGAAATATCTTGATTCGAAAGCGCTCGCGCACACGTTCGAGCTGCAGCGGCAGCTTCGTTTCGTGGACGCCATCTTCGACCGGGTATTTGGTCCGCATCCCGCCGGGGAAAAATCGGCAGCGGGCTTCGCAGCCAAGCATTAATTCCGGTGCAGAAAGCCTGCCCGCCGCAGAGGTAACAGAAAAAATATGGCGCAGAATTCGGCGCGAGAAATAAAAAGCGCCCCGACCATGGCCGGGGCGCCCTTCAGCCTCGTCTAACTCCGGCTTGCGCAGAAATTAGCTGCGGAGGCGGAAATCCAAAACCTAAAGCTATTCGACGCGCTGCACGTAACGTGCCTCCGAAGTGTCCACCTTGATGCGGTCGCCTGTATTCACAAATGGCGGAACCTGGACGACCAAGCCGGTTTCCAGAGTGGCCGGCTTCATGACCGCGCTGGCAGTGGCCTTCTGCAACGTTGGTTCGGTCTGCATGACCTTCAACTCCATGGTGTCCGGCAGGGCCAGACCGATGGGCTTGTCCTCAAAAAACTC
>QHYN01000334.1 GCA_003224145.1 Acidobacteriota bacterium | reverse complement strand
GTCAAAAACTCGAAGAAGTGAAGCTCGAGCGGACACAGCCTGGTTTTCTTGCCGGCGAACGGTTACGGAAAGTTTTGTTTGGCGCGCATCCGTATGCCCAGGTGTCGCCAAGTGAAGCGCAGGTGGCCGCGTACAAGCGCGAAGATTTGCGGTTTGTCTATCGCGAATTTTACACACCAGAAAGCGCGCTTCTGATAGTTGTTGGAGATTTTGAGCCACAAGAAATGTTGAAGACCGTCGAAAAAGTGTTTGGCCGCTGGAACGGGAAAAAGCCCGAAACCAAATCCTTTGCCGCGCCCGCGAACCCGCGGGGACGCCGCGTTTATCTGGTGCACGTGCCCGGCGCGGTCCAGACGCAGATTTTAGCGGGATGCCAGGCCATCACGCGAAAGCACCCGGACTGGGTCAAGCTCGGACTCACCAATAGCTTGTACGGCGGCGCATTCAACTCGCGGCTGGTGATGAACATTCGGGAAGACAAGGGTTACACTTACAGCCCGCGCAGCAGCGTGCATGCTCTCAGGCAGCATGGATATTTTTCGGTTTCCGCGGCGGTGCGCAACGACGTGGTGGCGGCGTCGCTTACGGAAATCTTCTACGAACTTGACAAGCTGCGGTCGGTGCCGGTGCCGGAGACGGAACTGGCCGACGCCCGGAATTACTTGAGCGGCGTTTTTTCGATGGGCTTGGCGACGCAGGATGGTTTGCTCACGCAGTTCTCCACCGTGGCGCTCAACGAATTGCCCGACGATTATCTGGAAACCTATCGCGCGAAGTTGCGTGCCATCACGCCGGACGATTTGCTTTCTACCGCACGGAAATATCTGGATTCCGCAAATATGCAAATCGTAGTGGTCGGCGACCGCGCCCAAATCGAATCCCAAGCCGCGCTTTTTGGCGAGCTAGAAATCTACGACGCCCAGGGCAACCGCCTGTAGGCGCGGCCGCAATCCTGTTATTGATTCAAGTACGTCAACGCAGGATAATATCGGGGCCATGACGCCGCAGTCTCCGGTTTTGAGGGTTCTCCTTTCTCTTTGCTTGATCCTTTTCTTCTCTTCAGCAGCAACTTCTGCGAAGAAGAAGCCGCCGCTGAAGCCGGTGAACATCAACACCGCGAATTCGGAAGAGCTTCAGCAAGTGCCGGGGATCGGGCCGGCGACGGCGCAAAAGATTTTGCAGATGCGTAAATCATATGGGGCATTCAAGAGCGTCGACGATTTGCTGGCCATTCGCGGGCTCGGACAGAAACGCCTCGACAAAATGCGCAAGTACCTGACCGTCGGAAAGGCAGTTCTAAAGCCAACCCCGCCCACCAATGCTCCCAGGGAATCTCTACCAAAACCGCCGTGAGGCATCTGGACAAATCCTATTGGTGTCCTTCCTGGACCGATAACGCTTGGTAAGCCTGGATTCCCAACTCGCTATTGGACATGGGACGAGCAAGAAACCTCTCAGTTAGTTCTCCTTTGTCGTAGATTGAAACGGTCTCGGCCCGCACGTAGTGTGGTTCGCTAATGACCTGGAATTTGATTTTCAGGAGCCTCTGAAACGAGCCAAATCGTGATTTGACGTCTTTCAATTGGCTCACGCAGTCCAGCGGCAGTTCCTGCCCAAGAAATACATCTTCACACGCCGAACTAAAGTCGTTTCTGTTGAAGCGAGCGTGAAACCTCTCGATCGCCGCACTCGCCCCAGATTTCATCTTCTTGGCGTCGATCGCGCCCCCGACGATTTGATACGCAACGTAGCATGTCACAAAGGCCAGAAATAGCACGGCCGGTGGCCCTAAAATCTTCGATATCAGTGGTCTAATGGCCACATTCTTCCTCTCAAAAGTGTTGGTGGGTCGGTTTGTTAGAGTCGATGCGGAGGGGGACCTGATCGGCGATGGTGATGCCGTAGCCTTCGAGGGCCACGACTTTTTTCGGGTGATTGGTGAGGACGCGAATATCCCTGAGGCCGAGGTCGATCAGGATTTGCGCGCCGATGCCGCTCTCGTGCTGGACCATGCGCTGGCGTGCGGGTTCGCGGTCGAGCTGGCCGCGCTTATGGAAATGAATTTGGGGAAGCGTCCCAGCATCCACGGGGGGATCGACGGAGAAGCCGCGGCCGGTATGATGCAGGTAGAGCAACACTCCGCGGTCCTCCCTGGCGATCGCTTCCAGCGAGAGGGAGACGAGTTCCCTGCAATCGCAGGAAGTGGAACCAAAGACATCGCCCGTCAAACAATGGGAATGCACGCGGACTAACGGGGAGGTCGCTCCTTCCAGGGTGCCACGGACAAGCGCGATGTGCTGGTCATGGTCCACGTCGCTCAGGTAGGCAATCATCCGAAAATCGCCGTAGCGCGTAGGAAGAACCGCCTCGGCCACGCGGCGGACGTAGCGCTCGTGCTGCATGCGGTAGCGAATCAGATCCGCCACCGTGAGCATTTTCAGATTGTGTTCCTTGCAAAATTCGATGAGCTGCAGCACGCGAGCCATGGTGCCGTCTTCGTTCATGATTTCGCAGATGACCCCGGCGGGGTACAGACCGGCGATGCGCGCGAGGTCCACGGAAGCTTCGGTTTGGCCGGCGCGGACCAGCACACCGCCGTTGCGCGCGCGCAGCGGGAAAATGTGACCGGGACGCGCGAGATCCTGCGGCTTCGTTTTGGGATCGATGGCCGTGAGGATGGTGACGGCACGGTCTGATGCGCTGATGCCGGTGGTGACGCCGACGCGCGCGTCAATGGCCTCGGTGAAGGCTGTGCCGTGGACTGAAGTATTGATGGGCGACATCAGCGGGACGCGGAGTTCGTCGCAGCGATCCTCCGTGAGCGGAAGGCAGATCAGGCCGCGGCCATACTTGGCCATGAAGTTGATGGCGTCGGGGGTGA
>QHYN01000306.1 GCA_003224145.1 Acidobacteriota bacterium | reverse complement strand
GCACTTCGCCATCGACGGGGCAGATTTCGTGTGGGAATACGGTCAAAATGTCTCCCACGCGAATTTCTTCCAGCTTCACATCGCGGAGAGCGAAACCATCGCGCCGGTGCGCGATGCTTGGCACTCTCCTTGCCAGTGCATCGAGCACCGAGGAGGCTTTTGCTGTTGCGTAGAATTCCAGCGCGGCTCCGCCCGAGAGCATCAGCACGACAATCGTTGCAACCAGGTACTGTCCCAGCAGAACGGCCGTGAGAATCGAGACACCTGCCAGGAGGTCCGAGCCGAATTCCATCTTGAAGAGTCTCTTCGCAAGCTCAAAAACAAGGGGAATTCCGCCGATGGCCAACGCAGCGAACAAGGGTATGAGCGCAACTCGCGGGGGTAGGGCGGTCGCATAGCGCAAAATGAGATGCAAGACTATTGCAAGAAGAGTGAGGCCAGCAATGTAGATTTCTTTGGGCAGGCTCGAGAACGCCTTCGCGGCCTCCTTCATTTGATCTTTATCTTACAGCAGGGACGGTTGGATTACGGTGAGATTCATCACAAGGCCGCCTTGCCTACGTCACAGCAGGTCTCAGATGGTTTTATCCTTGGCGTAGCACAGCGATTCAAGGTTGCATTCGGCGCACTTTGGCTTGCGCGCTTGGCAGATCCTTCGGCCGTGCCAGATGATCTGGTGCGAAAAAAGAATCCATTTGTCCTTCGGAATTACTGGCATCAAATCCAGCTCGATCTTTTTCGGATCTTCGTTCCGCGTCAAATCGAGCCTGTTTGCAATCCGTTGCACGTGTGTATCGACCACGATTCCACTGGGAATTCCGTAAGCTGTGCCGAGCACCACGTTTGCGGTTTTTCGGGCTACCCCCGGCAGCGTGAGGATCTCCTCCATCGTGCGCGGCACTTCTCCTCCAAACTTCTCAATGATGGCCTTGCTCGCCCCCATCACGGACTTGGTTTTGTTGCGAAAGAATCCAGTAGGGCGGATTTCCTGTTCAAGCTCACTCGGGCTGGCATACGCGAATGCTTTTGCCTCGGGATATTTCTTGAACAACGTCTGCGTGACTTGATTCACGCGCACGTCCGTGCATTGCGCCGAAAGAATCGTGGCGATCAACAGTTCAAACGCGTTTTTGTGATTCAGCTCGCAAGTGGCATTGGGATAGGCTTCGTCCAGCTTGGCGAGAATCGCAGCCACGCGCTGCGGATCGGTTCCGGCTGGGCGTGCAGGCTTCGCGGTTTTGCGCGCCTTCGTCGGCCTCGGTTTTGCCCGCGCCGGTTTCTTCTTCGCAGAACTCTTTTTCTTTGATTTCTTGGCCATGGGAGCCAAGACTATAGCATGGAGAGAAGAGCCGCGAGCAACTTGCGGAATGCTTTCCCTCGGTGGCTATAATGGTTTTTTTCCTCTTCTGAAAGCTCCGCGAACGTCTTTTTCAGAGCAGGGAAGTAGAAAACAGGATCATACCCAAATCCGCCGGTGCCCCGCGGCACTTCCAGGATTTCTCCGTCTACGCGGCCCGTTACGACCGCTAGCGGGCGTCCTTGGCGCGCCAGCGCAATCGCACAAACGAAATGCGCTGCACGTTCTTCACCCTGCTTATCGCACATCTCTCTTAGCAGTTTTTCGATGCGCTGCGAATTTTCGGCACCGGCGCCCACGTATCGTGCGGAATGCACGCCCGGCGCGCCGCCGAGAGCGGGCACGACAAGTCCAGAATCGTCGGCGAATACCATTTCTTCCTGAAATCGCGAATAATGCAGCGCTTTGCCCGCCGCGTTTTCCGCGAATGTCGGCGCATTCTCCGCAAATACGGGGAGCGATTCAAACTCAGGCAGCAACGCCAGTTCAAACGGAGCGGAAAGCGCGGTGTTCTCCGCAAGCACGCGATACTCCTTCAGTTTTCCGGGGTTGGACGAGGCGAGAAACAACTTAACGGGCGCGCGCACTGAATTTCAGAGGCAGCACGGCGCGCTGTTCTTCCGTCAGGCGTCGAATTCCCGCGGCGGCGAGCGCCAGTAAGTCTTGCATCTCACTTCCCGTGAACGCCCGGCCCTCCGCCGTCGCCTGAATTTCCACAAAATGGCCGCTGCCCGTCATGACCACGTTCATATCCACTTCCGCGCGCGAATCTTCTTCATAAGCGAGATCCAGCAGCGCGCGGTCATTCACAATCCCGACGCTCGTGGCCGCCACCGTGTCAATCAGCGGCGAATTTTTCAGGATGCCCGCGGCCACCAGCCGTTCGAACGCCAGCGCCAGCGCCACAAAAGCGCCCGTGATCGAAGCCGTTCGCGTCCCCCCATCCGCCTGAATCACGTCGCAATCCAGCCACACCGTGCGCTCGCCCAGCGCCTCCTGCTCAGTCACTGCCCGCAGCGAGCGCCCGATTAATCTTTGAATCTCCAGCGTCCGTCCTGACTGCTTTCCTCGTGCGGCTTCACGCGGCGTCCGCTCCTCCGTTGCCCGCGGCAGCATTCCATATTCGCTCGTTACCCAGCCTTTGCCGCTGCCCTTCAAAAAAGTCGGTACTCCATCGTCCACAGTCGCTGTGCAAATCACGCGCGTGTTTCCCAGCTCGATCAATACGCTTCCTTCGGCCGTGGAGATGAAATCCGGCGTGATTTTCAACGGGCGCATTTGATCCGCGGCCCGGCCGTCGGCTCTCACTTCTCCTCCTGCTCTCAACTTCTCACGCACTGTGCACGCTCACGGTCTTTGTTCGGACCGCGCCAGTTTGACGGTACCTCCCTCCGCTGTCAACGGTGCGGCAGCCGGACGCGGTGTCATTCTTGCCGCCAACGGCGCTGTAGGATTCGTTGGCTGCTGCGCCAGTCTCGTGTTGACTACGAACGCGCCTGTCAAGTCCACGTGTCCCGCGAGCGTTTCCACTTCCTGCCCATGAATCAGAATTTT
>QHYN01000305.1 GCA_003224145.1 Acidobacteriota bacterium | reverse complement strand
ATGGCGGCGACGATCGATGATCGATATTTGACCCGTCCGGGTACCACGCTCGGCACCGTCGCTTACATGTCGCCGGAGCAGGCGCGCGCGAAAGAACTGGATGGGAGAAGTGACCTGTTTTCGTTCGGAGTGGTGCTGTACGAGATGGCCACGGGCACGCAGCCGTTCCGGGGAGAGAGCGCTGCGGTCGTCTTCAAGGAAATTCTGGACGGTGCGCCGACACCTGCAGCCCGGTTGAATCCCGCTCTACCTGTCGAACTGGGACAGATCATCAGCAAGGCGCTGGAGAAGGATCGTAACCTGCGCTACCAGAGCGCTGCGGACATGCGTGCGGAATTGCAACGGCTGAAACGGGACACGGATTCAGGGCTAGCGAGAACAAGTGCAGAGAGCTGTAAGACGCCGATGCAAGATACTACTTCCAGCACCCCGGGGCGGATTGAATCTCTGCTTGTGCTCCCTCTGGAAAATCTCTCCCGCGACCCCGAGCAGGAGTACTTCGCCGAAGGTCTAACCGAGGCCCTCATCAACACCCTGGCCAAGATCGGAGCGTTGCGCATCATCTCGCGCACCACGGCCATGCACTACAAAGGCGTCCACCGGCCCATCCGGGAGATCGCGCGGGAGCTACAGGTTGACGCTGTCGTTGAAGGAACCGTGGTTCGCTCCGGTGATCGCGTACGCATATCCACCCAATTGGTCGATGCTCGTGCGGACACCCATCTGTGGGCCGAGAGCTACGACCGCGACCTGCGCGATGTCTTGGCCATCCAGGCAGAACTCGCCCAGGCCATCGCGCGGCAAGTCCAGGTCAAACTCACTCCCCAGGACCAGGCTCAGTTCGCTCAAGTGCATCCCGTCCAACCGGAAGCCTACGAAGCCTATCTGAAAGGCCGTTACCACTGGAACAGGCGCAGCGGTGAGGGATTTGGAAAGGCTGTCCAGTGCTTCCAGGAAGCGATTGCCAAAGACTCCACCTATGCAGTTGCGTACGCGGGCCTTGCGGATTGTTTCTCCACACTCGGTGTAGTGTGTCTTGTGTCGCCGGATGATGGTTGTCGTAAAGCCAAGGAAGTGGCTCTGCGTGCGCTTGAGCTAGACCCTGGCCTGGCGGAAGCCCACGCCTCCCTTGCCTGGGCAACAATGTGGTATGACTGCGATTTCGCTCTTGCCGAGAGAGAATTTGAGCGGTCCATTGAACTGAACTCACGTTACGCTACCGCACGGGCGTGGTTCGGCATAAGTCTTGCCATGATCGGACATTACGAGGAGGCCTACACGGAGCTTCAACGAGCCATCCGCCTGGATCCGCACTCCAGTGCCATACATTTCGCTTCGGGATTTGGTCATTTTTTTACGCGCCGCCACGACCAGTCCATCAAGCACTATGAGAAAGCGATCGACCTGGATCCCAGCATTGCCCAGGCGCACGCGGGGCTTGGATACGCATATCTTTGCAAGTCTATGCATGAACTTGCCATCGCCGCGCTGCGAAAGGCGCTTGAGCTCTCCCAAGGCGCTTCGTTCTACCTCGCATGCCTCGGAGAGGCTTATGCGGCGGCCGGGTATCGGGATGAAGCGCAGAAGATCTTGGAACAGTTGAGTGAACTCTCGAAGCAGCGATATGTAACGCCCTACGTTGTGGGCCGAATCTGTGCCGCCCTGGGTAACAAAGAAGAAGCCCTTCGTTGGCTGGAAACTGCTTCCCGGGAGCGCGCGGCGTGGATTGCAAGCCTGAAGACTGATCCCAGGCTCGATGACCTGCGCCCCGAGCCCCGCTTTCAGGACTTGCTCCGCCGCATGAACTTCCCGGCCTAGTGCCCCGCTTCCCGAACGTTTGCGAACCGTCGTTCAGCTCGTTGCGGCCGTTACCGCGCTTCCAGGCTTTGCTGCGCAAGCAGGGCCTGCCCTAATGGCGATTGGCTCGTCTTGCAGACTATTCTTCGGACGATTCTATTGCGGGAGGGACAAGCGATTGGCGTTGACGAGTGCGGTCAAATTGGCGGCAATTTGCGTGGCGATTTCCTGGAGTTCCTCGCCGGAGGGATCTCTGCCCAACTCGAAGCGAGCCGCTGGGGCGTAGGAGGTTACGGTGATGACGGGGCCGTGGCGAGGGTCATTGGCGGGTGGATTGGCGAGTTCGTAGAGCGATTGCTCGGGTCGCGTGAGATTGTTGACGCCGACGAAGAGCAGCATCTTCGGAGCCACGGGTTCGCCTCCCACGAGAAGGCGGCGGGCGCGATTTCTTTCATCCGCTTCGGCAAAAACGCCGAGGATGCGCAGGCCCAGCTTAGGAAGCGCCGCGCCACCCAGGAGGCGGCGAGCGTCGTAGCCAGCCTGACGGAGAGCTCTGATGAGATTTTCGGACATAGCGTTCACCAGAGCATTGGCGCGATCGGCGGGAGTTTCTTTCGAGAGAGAGTCCGGTGCAACGGGAGTTTGTGAAGCAGGCGGCGTAGATGCGCCCGGGGTGCTTTTCGGAGCGGTTCCTGGAGAGCCTGACGAGTTGCTCGAATTGACTGGTGGACGTCGCCGGGGAACTGGTCTCTGCGTCGGCTTGGCGTAGACCACGTCCAAATCGAAATCGCTGACATAGACGATCATGGAGCCAGCAGGTGGCGTGGCTACAAATTGAGGTTGAGGTGGGTTCTGTATGGCCTGCGCCTGCGGTCGGCTCGGATGGACGAACGCGGGAGAAGCGATCAGCAAAGAGAGCAGCGTTGAGCGGGAAAGCTTCATGCCAATCCTCGAAGCGGAAAGGATAGCAAGGTTCTGACAGAGCCGATAGTAGCCGTTCGTGTGCATCTCGGACATACGTGGTGAACTGGCGGGTACACGCGTAAAGCTTAGGAGGAGGAGAAAATCTGGCGAGTGGCGGGGTAGATGCGGCGGAAGGCGGAATA
>QHYN01000068.1 GCA_003224145.1 Acidobacteriota bacterium | reverse complement strand
TGGAATTCCCAGTATGGGGCAGGGTCCTGGTTACCCGGGCGTCGGACACGTGCACAGGTTAGCGATTTCGTTTGTCTCATTAGTGCGATTGTCATCCGCCATGGGAGTGAAGTCACTCGATGAGATAGAACGGATTAGGCAGCTTGAAGGTTCGTTCGACACAACAACCGGCGAGGTCGCTCGCCTGGTCGCCGATACTGAGCACAATGCGATAGCCTTTATCGGTGATGAGCTGGCGCTGATGGGATTTGAAGATTCTCGCGGGTTCTTGTTTGCCCCCTTCAGGCCGCATGATGAGGTCCGTCCAACCCGAGTAGCCCGCGTCATTCAGGCTCTTGATGGTCACGGCACGCGCAGCTTCCGGCCTTCCGGTCACGAAGAATAGCGCCACGCCCTTGGATTTGGCGAAATTGAAAAGCTCCAGAGTCGGGATGATGGCGGGATCGTGCGCAACCGAATACAGCTTGACTTGCACGGTGAAGGAACAGAATCCGCAGTCGGCCAAAGCGTCCCAATTGGACAAGGAAGTCTCATCAATATCAAAGACGGCGGCGAGTTTGTCTTCTTTCGGTGCGTCTTTCACGCGGGCATTCAAATAGTCGCGGGCGGAGTTGGCCACGTCGCGAATCTCGCGGTCGTATTCGCCGCTATCGTGATAAAGAAGGAGCCGGTCGACCACGAGCTTGTGATTCTCGGGTTCCTTGCACGATGCCGGGGACGGGGCTGAAGCACTCCCGCCGCCGAGAGCGACGCCACATACGAGGATGAGAAGAAGGACTGGCACCAATCGTTTCATGTTCCACCTCCGGGAGCGGAGGGGCGATTTTGTGCTGGTTAGGAAGCGGGGGCAAGGGGCGCGTTGATAATGAAAGTACTTTGTTATACAAAGTACGTGAAAGCGTAGAACGGAAACGGTGTTTTTTATTGGCAGGGTTCGTTTCGCACGGCGGGAAGGAGGCCGCGGGCATGGAAACAGCAAAGGGAAGGCCATCAGGGAGTCTTGACAAAGCGCCGGGTGGCGGGTGGCGAGGGAGCCTAGTCGAGGCGGCGCGATTCTGGGAGCCGCGCCGGGTGATCTACAACTTGATCCTCACGGCGGTTGCAGTGTTTTGGGTGGTGAAGACATGGCCGCATTTCCGCCCGGCGATGAGGCTGGACGCGCTGCTCAAGCTCACGGTGCTGGCGTTGCTGGCGAATCTTTGCTATTGCGCGGCGTACGCAGTGGACCTTGCGATGCAGCAGTCCGGGCTGAGCGCCGGAGGGGGCGCAACTGGGAGTCGGGCACGCTGGGGGTTGTGGGGGGTGGGAACGCTGTTGGCCATGTTCGTGGAGAGTTATTGGATCTTGGATGAGATTTATCCCGACGTGCAATGAGCGGAGTAGGATGCGCGTAGTCTGGTGGGTTCCTCATGCTATTGGGGAAAGCGTAAGAGCGAAGATTAGAAATTTCTCCCAGCCGGACGGCCATCTCCTGTGAGAGAATAAACCCCCCTCCCCATTGCGTAGCCGGTGCCGACTCAACGAAAGACTGAGTGCGCAGGAGAGCACCTTCGCCAGAACGCTACCAGCCCAAAGCGTTAAGAATTGCAGCGACAAGTTGGAGTGGCACTGGCCGAACGCCAAAATGATCAATTTGGTTGAAAGGGTACGAGGAGAACGACAATGGCTATACTTGCCGGATTCAAACTAAGGGGCCTCATGGTTGTTTGCTGCCTTTTGTTATTCGCCGCCAGCGCCAGCGCGCAGAGCCAGGTGATGGGGAAAATCCAGTTCGTCGGGGCCAGCAAAGTGGAAAAAACTTCGGGGGTATGGATTGACGGGGGATACGTGGGCTTCCTGGGCGAACTCAAAGAGGACAATACTGTCTCACTTCTGCCCGGGGAACATGAAATCGCGGTGCGTCAGGCTGGCTACCAGGACTTCAAGCAAAAAGTGGTAGTAGAGCCAGGGAAGCAGCTCGTTTTGCGGGTCACCATGCAAAAGGATCCGCGGGCGGAGTATCCAAAAGTCACTGCCAAAGTAAAACTGGAAGTCACACCGGACCGGTCGGCGGTTTTTCTTGATGACGCGTTTGTTGGTCACGTCCAAGAGTTTAGCGGACTTGGGCATGCCATGCTGGTTAGCCCGGGAAAGCATCGCATTAAGATTGCCTTGCCCGGTTACCGCACGTTCGAGACGGAGATCAATCTGCTGCCCAAGCAGGATTTCACACTCAAGACGGAACTGGTGAAGGGCAGCATCACGCAAGCAGATCCTCTAATCAAGAAACAACCGCAGCCGTAATTGGCGTTTCTTGCGCTCACCCCAAAACATTCAGGGCGAACCGCGCCCAACGTATGACCGCGAAGAGGGAATTTAGCACCCACATCGCGAGGCACCTCCTCTTAAACCGATCGCAACCCGGAGTCAGAGAACACGGCTAATTTGGGTCGGCCCCAATCGGGAGCGCTGGTCACCGGGCAAAGGGAAGCCGGATTGCGTGCGGACGGAGCGCCGGAGACGTTTCCAGGCAAGCCCTTGATCGAGCTGGGCTTACCTAAGCGCCCTGTTCCCCTCAGCGCTTCCGCCCGTGGGTATAAGGGAAGGCGCGACAGAAAAAAGTATAGGGGAAATTCGCGCCAATCAGACGATCGCTGTGCTACCGCCAGGCGGAGAGGATTGTTCCCATGACGAGGTAGCAAACGAGCTGGTAACCGGTGTTGATGCCGAAGAGTTTCATGCTTTGCTTCATGAAAAGGGCGCCGGTAAATTGCACGGTGGCGACGAAGCCAAGCCAGACGTGGAAGCTGGCCATCAGACCAAAATGCAAGTCCTCTGTGCGCAGCCCGTGGAGGATAAGAGCGAGAGTGAACGCGGAAATCAGGCTGGCGACAAACGAGCCGGCATAGGCGGGGCCCGCGCTCTTCCGCATTTCCTGAGTTTTGGCTTTGTCGCTCGGATCGTAGCCCATTTCGCGCATCCAAGACTTTGCAAAGAGGAGCGGGGAGTACCAGATGAAGCCGACGATCATGGTGGAAATCGCAGCAACAACGATGGCGAGCCAGTTCAAATGATGGAATTGCATGAAGCATCTCCTTTTGATCGTGCTGATGGTGGTGAGGAAATGGTGAGCGGTATCCTATGATGCGTCGCAGCGGGATGCAAAGGAAAAGAGCGGCCGTAACGGTTGAGGAGTTGTTCTGAGTGCGTGATGAAGACTTTTTGATCGAGAACACTATGAACAAAAGGCCCGGACCTGAAAACGGCCCGGGCTTTTCATTTATGGGGAAAAATTTGCGGGTCAGTGCGTGCGGCGGAATTCGATGTAATCGCGGCCAACGTAGAGGCGGTAGCTGCCCGGGGTTGAGGAAGCCGCAATTTGGAGAGGGACGGGGCGCTTCATTTCCGCGTCGCGCTGGGAAGTTGCCTGCACCAGATCATTGGCGGCAAGATCCATGATGACGAATTTCCCGCCATTCAGGAAGCCGAAGCCGTAAGCGCCGGGCTTCAATGTTTGACCGCCAATTTCGAGGGTAACTTCGTTGAGCAGGTAGCCCTGGTATTTTTCCCTAATAGCAGTGGAATAGCCGGAGCTGTCCACAAGGCCCGCCAGAACGTAGAGATCGTCGGCAAAATGCACGCCGCCGGTATTGCGAAGCTGCGCGGGAGCAGCTTGGCCGCGGAAAAAGACGTGTTCTGGAAAAATCTTCGGGGTGATGTCGGCGGCCTTGAGCACTACTTCCTGTCCGGTGGCGGTATTGGCACCTCTGGCCGCCAGATGATGCCCAACAGCGGAAGCCAGCGGCAGAAATGACAAGAAAGTGAGAAACCTCGAGAACTTAGGCATAAGAACTCCTTTTCGAGTATGGGAATCGCACAGCCTTAATTCTGTTCCGGTGAATACAAGCGGGGCTTCTTTGCACTGCCGATGGTAGGCACCAGGTCGGTAAGAACCCAGTCGATCCGTTGAACGGCTTCTTCCACGCAATGAGCGCGATCCTTTTCATCGGCAATGCCACGCGAGCATTGAATGACGGTGAGCGCATCCCGGATGTGATGATTGAGCTCGGTAATGAGGATGATCCGCTCCTTCGCCCGCTTGTACTCCTGATTCAAGGAGATCGCAGAGACATAAAAGAAAAAAAGAAGCGCTCCAAGGACGGCGATTGCCAAATCGTCGAGGACGGTAGCCGCGGCTGGAACGCGGAGTTTGAGAAGCAAGAAATGGATTCCGAAACTGAAGAGAAAAAGAGCACCGCCGATCATGAGAGCAGGAGTGACCCGGTCGCGGGTCATCCGGTTAGAAAGAGACTCTTTGAGAAGCATAGGTACCACCCCACGGAGATTTCAAATTATACCCCGTTTACCCGCAAGAGATAACCAACAAGTGAGCCCAGAGCCGGGCGCAAAGAGTTCGAGGCGAAAGGAGGAGAAGTGCCCCACCGGGGTCATGTGGTATCTTACGCGCGCTTAAAGCACAGCCCAAAAGGGAGGACGAGGATGCTGGACCGGCGAAATTTCATGAAGACCTGTTCAGGGATGGGCCTGGCGGGAACGCTGTTTCCGGGCGTGTTGTGGGCGCAGGCGGAAGCCCAAGGCGCAAAAAAGATTACGAAAGAAATGATCGACAACGCGGCGGCGATCGCGGACGTGCCGATTGCCGATGAATACAAGGAAATGATGCTGGAGAGTTTGAACGACCAGGCGAAAGGCTACGAGGAGATTTACAAACTGCACATTCCGAATTCCGTGGATCCGGCGCTGGTGTTTGATCCGGTACTGCCAGGGATGAAATTCGAAACCGAAAGGAAGCCGATGCGGTTGTCGAAGGCTCCGAGCGTGGCGGCGGAGGTACCGAAGAACCTGGAAGATTTGGCGTTTGCGAGCGTGAGAGAACTGGCGGAACTGGTGCGGTCGAAGAAGGTTTCGTCGATCGCCCTGACAGAAATGTATCTGCAGAGGCTGAAAAAGTACGACCCGACACTGAAGTTCGTGGTGACACTGACCAAAGACCGGGCAGTCGCGCAGGCGAAGAAGGCGGATGCGGAAATTGCGGCCGGGAAATACCGCGGACCGCTGCACGGGTTGCCGTGGGGCGCGAAGGACCTGCTGGCGGCGAAGGGCCACAAAACGACGTGGGGCGCGGGTGGATTTGAGAATCAAATGATGGACGAAGATGCGACGGTGGTGAAGCGGCTGGATGAAGCAGGGGCGGTGCTGGTGGCGAAATTGACACTCGGTGCGCTGGCGCTGGGCGATGTGTGGTTTGGAGGAGTGACGCGGAATCCGTGGAACGTGAAGCAGGGATCGAGCGGATCGTCGGCGGGACCGGCGTCGGCGACGGCGGCGGGATGCGTGGCGTTCAGCATCGGCTCAGAGACGCTCGGCTCGATTTCATCGCCTTCAACACGGTGCGGGTGCACGGGATTGCGGCCGACGTTTGGCCTGGTGCCGCGGACGGGCGCGATGGCGCTCTCCTGGAGCATGGACAAGCTGGGACCCATTTGCCGAACGGTGGAAGATTGTGCGCTGGTGCTGGATGCGATTTACGGGCCGGACGGGCAAGACCGTGCCGTGCATGGTGCGGCTTTTCATTGGGACGCGAATTTGGATTGGCGAAAGCTGCGCGTCGGTTACTTGAAGACGGATTTCGAACGCAAACCTGACGAAGAGAAGGAAGTCGCGAAGGAAGAACCTGCCAAGACTCCGGAAGAGCAGAAGAAGAGGGAAGAGCAAAAGAAGCGTCGCGAAGCCCGGCGCGCACAGGCGGAATATGACAGGAAATACAATGATGCGGCGCTCGCCAAGCTACGGGAGATGGGTGTGAATCTCATCCCTGTCGAAATGCCAAAGTTTCCTTATGACGCGATGGTGGCCATGCTCTCTGCCGAAGCCGCCGCGGCGTTCGACGAACTCACGCGGACGGGCAAAGACAAGCTGCTGACTTCGCAAAAGGATTACGACTGGCCGAATTCGTTTCGAACGGCGCGATTCATTCCGGCGGTGGAGTACATTCAAGCGGCCCGTGCTCGAAAAATGACCATGGAGTCCGTGGCAAAAGTGTTTGACGGAGTCGACGTGATCGTCGCGCCCACAAACGGCGAACAACTGGTGATCACGAACCTGACCGGACACCCCGCGGTAATCTTGCCGAATGGATTGCGCGGAGCGGACGCGCCGAAACCGCCCTCAGACGACCCGGGCGATTTCACGAATGCCGGCGGCCCGGGAACTCCGACAAGCCTGACGTTTCTGGGTCAGCTTTATGGAGAAGGACGGTTGCTCGCGTTTGCTCGCGCGTATCAGGAGGCGACGGGCTTCCATCTTGGGCACCCCAAACTTACGCTCTAGCGCGGATATTGCGGGTTCACCGAAGAAAACTCGAAGCTGCCTCGCGTTGACTTGAGCAAGTAGCGCGGCCTAAGATGCCTGCCCAGAGGTCTTTGCGCCTCATGATTGGCCAGACCGTCTCGCATTACCGCATTCTGGAAAAGCTCGGTGGCGGCGGAATGGGTGTGGTCTATAAAGCGGAAGACACGCGGCTTCATCGGTTTGTCGCCCTGAAATTTCTTCCTGACGAAGTCGCCAAAGATCCCCAGGCTCTGGCGCGTTTCCAGCGTGAAGCGCAAGCTGCTTCGGCTTTGAACCATCCCAACATCTGCACCATCCATGACATCGGTGAAGAACATGGTAAAGCGTTCATCGCAATGGAATACCTCGATGGGATGACGCTCAAGCACAGGATCACCGGTCGCCCGATGGAGCTGGAACAGATTCTGGACGTGGCCATCGAAGTTTCGGATGCTCTGGATGCTGCCCATGCGGGTGGCATCGTCCATCGGGATATCAAACCGGCGAACATCTTTGTGACCAAGCACGGCCACACCAAGCTTCTCGACTTCGGCCTCGCAAAATTGACTTCTTCCGGACCTGCCGCTGCAACTACAGACGGGGCGCCCACGCTTGCCGCGGCGGAACATCTCACCAGCCCGGGCACGGCGCTCGGCACCGTCTCGTATATGTCCCCCGAACAGGTGCTGGGGAAGGCGTTGGACGGGCGCTCGGATTTGTTCTCGTTTGGCGTCGTGCTTTACGAGACGACCACCGGCGTTCTTCCTTTTCGAGGCGATACGACGGGCGCCGTCTTTGATTCGGTTCTTCATAAAGCGCCGGTCGCTCTTGCGCGGCTCAACGCGGAAATTCCGGCGGACCTGGAGCGCATCATCACCAAAGCCCTTGAAAAAGATCCGCGCTTGCGCTACCAGCATGCTGCGGAGATGCGCGCCGATTTCCAGCGCCTGAAGCGCGACACGGACACCAGCCGTTCGGCAACCTTTTCCGAGGTGGCCGCCCAGAGAGATACCGGCGCGGTCCCTCCGACACTCTCTGGAGGTGGAACTTCCGCCTCGGGCCATGCGGCAGCTTCCGATTCGGAAATTGCCGTTGGGCTTCTGACGCGCCACAAGAAAGTTTTGCTGATAACGATGGTTGTCACGGTCGCGATCGTTGCGGGTGTGGGATTCGGCGCGTACCGTTGGTTAGCGCCTCACTCCCGCTCCTCCATTGATTCGCTTGCTGTGTTGCCGCTCGTAAATCTCTCCGGCGATCCGCAGCAAGATTACTTTGCCGATGGTATGACCGAAGCGATGATTACCGAAGTGGCGCAGATCAGCGAGCTAAAAGTGACCTCGCGGACCTCGGTGATGCAATACAAGCACACCAAGAAATCGCTACGCGAGATCGCCAAGGAACTGGGCGTTGATGCGTTGTTGGAAGGTGCGGTGCAGCGTTCGGGAGGCAGGGTGGCGATCACCGCGCAGTTGATTCAAGCCTCGACGGATCGTCATCTGTGGGCAAAAAGCTACGAGCGCGAAATGAGCGATGTGCTCGCACTCGAACGCGAAGTTGCGCAGAATGTCGCCGAGGAAGTGGGGGTGAAACTCGGCTCATCGCAGCAGGCGTATGTTGCCGCGGCTCGCACCGTCAATCCCGAATCTCATGAGGACTATCTTCTCGGCCTGCATTACCTTCGCTCGGGGACGCGCGAGGGAACGCAAAAGGCGGTGGAATACTTCCAAGCGGCAGTTGCGAAAGATCCTAAGGACGCCCTCTCCTACGCCCGTCTTGCCGAAGCCTATCGAGGCCTGAGCAGCCTGTATATGGCTCCGCTCGAGGCGATGCCAAAAGCAAAAGCAGCGGCGGTGAGGGCCCTGGAATTGGACGAAACTCTCGCCGAATCCCATGCCTCCTTGGGTGTGGCCAAGCTGTTTTACGATTGGGATTGGCCGGGTGCGGAGAGGGAATTCAGGCGCGCCCTCGAGCTGAATCCAAGCCTCGTGGAAGCACATTTGGGCGAAGCCACCTATCTGGCGACGCTTGGACGCTTTGACGATGCACTCGCCGAGGACAAGCTTGCCCTCTCGCTTGACCCCGCATCCCCAAGGGCTAGGGTAGCTTCTCTATCGCATTCCTACCTCGCGCGGCGCTTTGACCGGACAATCGAGGAATGTCGCAAAACGATCGAGCTGGCACCCAATGTTGGTACTCCTCACGCCATCATGGGGATAGTGCTCTCCTATGAAGACCGCTCCGCCGACGCAATCGATGAAGCGCAGAACGGCGCTCGGCTCAGCGGGAGTCCCTCTCACTTGGCTATGCTCGGCTACGTATATGCCAGGGCGAGAAACCGAACCGAAGCCAAGAAAGTGATTGCCTTGCTGGCGGAAGAGTCCAAGAAGCGTTACATATGCTCATTCGACGTGGCGGGCATCTACGTTGGCTTAGGCGAGCCGGATCGAGGAATGCAGTGGCTGGAAAAAGCGTATAACGAAAGGTCGGATTGACTGGTTTGGGCCGGGGTGGATCCCCGGATGGACCCGCTGCGACGCGATCCCCGCTTTGAAGACCTCCTGCGCCGCCTGGGCTTGCCACCGTAAGCTCGATCTATTTTTTCAGGTCGGCGCGCGTGCGATGAAGTTTGAAGGCCGTCGTGCGGAGAGTCTCGGGGATATTTTTGTTCATGGTCAGGCGCTTAAGGTCCTGGGCGTTGAGCATCGGCAACATGTGCAGAGTAACGTCGAGCGGCGTTTTGGGATTGTTGATCAGGTTGCGGACGACCACGTAGTTCTTCCGGAAATTGCGGTTACCGGCGATCAGCCGCAGGATTTCATCGGTGAGGCTCGACATGGAAGCGAAGGCTTCGACTTCCTGATCCGTCAGGCGGGGTGACGCAAGAACGGCGCGCTGGACGACTTTGTTAGGATCGCGGATGAGGGTACGGCGCGCATCAGTGCCTCCCTTGATGGCGTATTGTACGCGCTGCGCGACGGTCATCGTGGCAATACGCTGAATCAGTGTTTGACGTCGCGCCACGTCAGGCTCAGCCGCAGCCGCGGCCTCAGCAAGGGCCGCTTCATCGATGGGATGGCCAGGCCCGTAAAGTTCGTGGAGCTGATTTTTCTGTTCGGGTGTCAGCAAGGGGGAGTGCTCGAGTACCGCAGCAAGCGTGGGAGATTCGCTGATGCGCTCGAGTTCTTCCATCAGGGTTTGAATGCCAAGTGTGGAGAGATGGCGAACTGCGTGCACGAGATGTTCCGTGGCGCAATTTTTATTGTGCACCAGCGCATCGCAGATGCCCGGTTTGTCGGCAAGATGTTTTGCCGCGTAGGAGAAAAGAGCGGGCAGTGCCTGCTCTCGCTTGATGGCTTCGATAAAGGCTTCCGGGGGCAACGAGAGAATGGCGTCTTGCGCGCGCGTGGCGACCATTTCGTCGGCGTCCCCGGCGAGAACGGCAAGAATTTCCGCGCGGTCCACGGGGGCAAGATGCGCGCCACCTGTGCAGACGGCAATTTTCCGCTCTCGCGGGGCGCGGCCGTGACGCAAGTCTTCGAGAACTTCAGGGCTGAGAGTTTCCACTGCTTGCCTACCTCAAATCCGAATGGCTATAGACCATTCTACCGGAGGCACCGGGTGCTCCGAGGGGCGCCATCGCTTTGCCGTTCAACTGCAGCAACACCGCCGAGGAGTTTGCCGCGCTCACCTCAAAACGCTGTTTCGCGGTGAAATGCAGGGTTTCACCGGCAGGAAGTTCGGAGTCGAGGAGAAGCTTGTCATCCGCGAGGATGCGGACCCGCGTGGCCGCAGAAGTCGAAATGGAAAGGTTGAGCGGCACGTTCAAGGGAATTTGTCCGGATGCTGCGGGAGAAATCGAGCGTGCATCAGGAGTGGATCGGGGAGACGCGGCGGAAGCAGCGGCTTGTTTTGCGGCACGATGTGCAGCGTGGCGGCGCCATCCGTACCTGCCTGCATAGAAGAGTCCGACGAGGAACAGAAGGATGACTAGAACCGCCGCGGTAGGAACCCACTTTGGCAGTGAGGGAATGCGTTCCTCGGGTTTTTCCGGAGGGGGTGGCAACTTTTCGGCGCGGGCCAGGTCGTATTCGCTGAGGAGGGACTCCTCAGCGAGGCCGAGGTAGCGCGCGATGCTGCGCACAAAGCCGTGGCCGAAGATGCCGCCGGGTAATTTTCCCCAGTCTTCATTTTCCAAGGCTTGAAGGAAACGGGTGCTGATGCGCGTGGACTTGCTCAGCTCGTCCATGGAAACTTCCCGCAAGTCGCGCTCGCGCTTCAGGCGTTCACCGAAATTTCCCCTGGCCATGAACCGGAACCTGTCCTCAGCGATTGAAGGTGGGCGCGCGCAACAAAGCGGCGTGGGGTCCCTCAACGGACTATAGGCGGGGGAAGAAGTGGTGTCAAACGGACCCTGGACGCGGGCGATGTTCCTCGGATCCGCGAACTCATGAAAAAATATGCCAACCGTCCCATGGACCTCGCGGATGCCGCTCTCCTCCGCGTCGCGGAACGAGAAGGCATCGGCAAGATCTTCACCGTAGATCGCCGCGATTTCTCCGTCTATCGCCTCCACGGCCGCATCCGTCCCGCGCTCCTTCCCTGACCGGCGCCAAGACCTTGCCTGACAAGCCCACGGAATAGAAACTCGAAAATAGAAATTCGAAGATAAAAAATAGAAATTAGAAAAGGACAAGAGAAAGACACACCTTTCGGGCTGAAAGAGAGTCAACACCCGCACCCTGAGAAACGTAGGGTGCGGCACCCGGCAAGAACCATCAACTGAGCATTTCTTGTCTTTAACTTCTAAGTTCGGTTGCGTGTGCCCAGCCTCCGGTCCAAATTGAAGGCCGCGCTGATCAATGCGAGATGGGTGAACGCTTGCGGGAAATTACCTAGCGCCTCTCCTTGGGCCCCCGTTTGTTCCGCATATAGCCCGAGATGGTTGGCATAACCCAGCATTCGTTCGAAGAGGAGCATGGCTTGATCCAGCTTTTTTGGATCGGTCTGACTCGCGCGTGTCAATGCCTCTACGAGCCAGAAGGAGCACATGTTGAACGTACCTTCCTCGCCCGGAAGTCCATCGATACGGGGGTCCGGAGGGTAGCGGTACACGAGACTGTCGCTGACGAGGCCACCTTGGCTGGGGCTCTTGAGAATAGCATCTATCGTGCTGAGCATGCGGGGATCGTTCGGAGCCATAAAGAAAACCAGAGGCATAACAAGAAGGGAGGCATCCAAGTCTTCGCTCCCATAGAATTGTGTAAACGCGCGGCGCTTTTCGTTCCAGCCCCGCGCCATGACCTCCTCGTAAATGCGATCGCGCTCCTGAATCCACTTCGCACGATTCGCAGGCAGAGCGCGTTGGTCCGCCAAGCGCACACCGCGATCCAGGGCGACCCAGTTCATGACTTTTGAGAAGACAAAATGCTCTTCACGATTGCGCATCTCCCAGAGTCCTGCGTCGGGACGCTGCCAATTCTCACAGATCCAATCCAGCCGGCGGCGAATCCTTACCCACGGATCGTATGAGATGGGGCTCACGTACTTGTTGTACAGATAAAATGCATCCATAAACTCACCGTAGACGTCAAACTGGAACTGTGACACGGCGGCGTTGCCGATGCGTACAGGGCGGGACCCACGATACCCCTCCCAGTTGTCCAAACTCTGTTCGGAAATCTCGCAGTCACCATGGATGGTGAAGAGCACCGGAACAGGCTCGTTCGGGCGGAGATGCTTGGATGCGTAGCTCTCAATCCAATTCATGAACCCCGCAGCCTCCTCTCGGAAACCGATGCGGAGGAACGCATAGACTGTAAAAGCTGCGTCGCGTACCCAGGTGTAGCGGTAATCCCAGTTCCGAGTGCCCCCAATGACCTCAGGCAAGCTGGTGGTTGGGGCGGCAATGATCGCTCCCGTGGGATCGAAGGTGAGAAGCTTCAGAGCCAAAGCCGATCTCTCTACGTGCTCTCGCCAGCGTCCTTGGTAAGTGCAGGAAGAAAGCCACTTGCGCCAGAACCTTAAGGTTCTTTGGAAAAGCTCTTCGGCGTCCTTTTCGGGAGGCGAGGAAGGAACGGTGCCATCCCGGTCGTGGGCCTTCAGAATGAAGACTTGCGATTTCCCTTCCTCAAGGACGAACTCCGCGGTCACACCACCCTGTCCGTCCTGCTTTAGGGGCACCGCTGTAGAAAGTGTAAACGTCAGACCGCCGCCATGGAAGCTCGCGCCGTTGGTATCGAGATGCGTCTCGTGGCTCCCACGTCCGTAGTCGAAGGCGGGGCGGCAAATGAGCCGGACACGCACTGTGCCTTTGACGCAACGCATCCGGCGACAAAGATGTCCAATCCAGGGCGAATCAGCGCGAAGCCCTACGGGAATGAAATCTTCCAGTTCGGCGATTCCATCGGGAAGCAAGAACCTTGTCACCAGGATGTTTGTCGAAGGCCAATAGAATTGTTTCTTCCGCACCTGATCGCCGACGGGGCAAATCTGAAAGCGGCCTCCTTTGTCGTCATCCAAGATTGCCCCGAATATGCTTGGTGAATCGAAGTGGGGATAGCAATACCAATCGATCGACCCGTTCATGCCGACCAATGCGACTGTACGCATGTTCCCGATGATCCCGTAGTTCTCGATTGGCTGATAAGACATCGGTGTGTCCTTCTGTAACGGCGCGGCTTTTTAGTCGCTCTGTGCCTTTTGTCCCCTAGTCCCAGGCATGGCCGCAAAGACCGTTGCTCAACGCGATCTGTAAGCCCTGCAATCGACAACAAATGCCGAACGATCGTATCCAACTCTCGGGTTCCATTGGAAGAGGCCAGCCAAAAGCGGCCCCACCGTTCATCCCGCAACGGCAGCGGGATGGGGCGGAGGTGCAAAAAACAAACCCGCAAGGATCCCGACTGGGTCGGGACAGGTAGGCCAGCCAAAGGCGTTTTCGGAATTAAGGCGCGGCCACACTCGCGCCCGAGTTGTAGGGGCGGGGCTTGCCCCGCCTTCCTTTCGTCAGGGCACGACTTTAGTCGTGCCGAACCGGTGCCCGCCACTCGCCACTGATTTTAAGGATGGGCCACCCAAAGGCGTTTTTCGGAATTAAGGCGCGGCCACCCGCCTAGTGCCCTTCAACCTTTTTGAGTTGGGAGCTTGTGCATAAAGGCCAATTCCCGCCTTAGGATTTATTGTCTGCGCCACCCGCGAGAGTATTCACCTTCTCGGAGTACGCTTGCTTCCCTTGGCCGCTTTTGAGGCCATGCCCCACACGCGGAGCAAATCACAGCATCCCGCGTCGAAGCTGGCCCGAAAGTCAATTCTTTCGATTTGATCCAAGGTCCAAGACAGGCGTTGAAGGTCACAGTCCCTCACTAAAATGGGGACGATGCGATCCTCATAGCGGGCGCTGTTCAAGGCATGCAGCAATTCCCTTTTGACCCAGCGAGAATTGACGGACCGAGGTGTAAGGATCACGACAAACCAATCGCATCTCGCGAGGGCCTTTCCTATCTCGTCGTGCCACTGTGCGGCGCCGATGATGTGCTTGGGGCTATACCAGAAGGGAATCTTGTTCTTGCGCAGGATGGCAACGAGGCGTGTTACGAAGGCGCGATCCCGGTTGGAATGAGAGATGAAGACTTCCGAAGGCTTGTTGCCCTTCTTCGCCATTCATCGACTCACTGCGTACCTGCTCTCCCTAAGGGCCTTGGCGATTCGCTTGCTGGTCTCCGATATGGTCTTGCCCGATTCGATCACCGTCAGCTTGTTGAGGATCCAGGGAACGCTGTCGGATGGAATGCGGTTGATGGGCGGCACAAGCACGGAGACGACCCGTCCCTGGTAGTTGGGAGAAGCAAGGGCATATTGCACTTCGCGACTCTGCGATTCTGATTTCGCAGAAGCGGGAGAGACGAGCACGACCATGGAGTCGGCTTCCTCCAATGCTTTTCCAATTCCGAGGGACCAATTGTCTCCGGGCAATAGGTCTTGATCCGCAAACCAAACGTCGTAGTCCAGCTTAGATAAGCTCTTTGCCAATTCGGCTGCGGTTTTCTTGTCTGCAGCGCTGTAGCTAAGAAAGATGCGCATGGGCGATTGCGATTCCTCGCATGCTCGATTTTACTCCGCGCACGGATTTGATGCCACAACCTCGTTCGCTTCGGGAAGGCCCCACCCTTGCCTGAGACAAACCGCAAGGATGGGCCACCCAAAGGCGTTTTTCGGAACTAAGGCGCGGCCACCCGCCCCGCAAAGCGCAAGTAAACCGATCTGCCCTTAGTGATGCCATTCGTCGCCGCGCTTTTGGGGGCGGCTGTAGAATGAACGGAGGAGCACGTCCGCGACAGTCGGCGGGCCTTAGCTGCATGCCAATTGAAACCTACCACGATCAACTGGAGCCTCAAGACCAGGACGCGGTAATCTGGCGTTTCATGAACAAGGGGAAATTCCGCGATTTGATCGTTAGCGGAGAGTTATATTTCTGCCGTAGCGATCTTTTCAATGAAAATGATGAGCGAGAAGGTTTGCCCCCGCAAGAATTCCTTATGAGATGGGGCTGGATCCCCTTGATCTGCGTGACAGACGAGAGCTGGTAAATCACATCGGAACTGTTGCCGAATTCCGCCAGAGTTTTTACGTCAATTGCTGGCATCTCTTTCGGGAAGAGACATGCAAGATGTGGGGGAAATACGGTAAGGGCGGAGTTGCGATTTGTTCGCGGTATAACCTGCTGAAGTCAGCCCTAGACGGAATGCCCGACCGCGCTTGTATTGGTTTAGTCCGATACGAGTCTAGTTTTATGGTGCATGCAAATTTGCTTAGCTATATCACAAACGCGAGAAGTACGCCGAGGAGCAATAGGTCAGAGCGTTTCTTTGGATTATCGACCCGCATGGGCGAGGGAATCGTCACATAGATACCGAGGGCCGGGTGCATCCGCACGTTCTTACGCCACCGCCAGGACGAGTGTCGAAAGGCGAGAGGAGAGCGGTCGATCTGAGCAAACTCATAACTGAAATTGTTGTTACGCCTTGGGCATCACCAGCTATTGTGGGTGAAATCGATCAGATGGTAAAGGACAGTGGCCGTGCGATTCCTGTTGTTCCCTCTGAACTGACTCGCTTCCGCAAATTCCTTCCCGAACCTACGCCCGGGGAAGCTGGGGACGGACGGGAAGTTTCCCCATTCTGAAAATCTCCAATCATCATGGACAAAACGAGTCTTTTCAAACAATATGAGAAAACGTTCCGTCTGTCCCTGAGTTTACTGAGTTTAAATAAAGAAGAATGAATGTCGCAAAGCTGCAAAAACTGAAATCCCAGGCGGCTCAGCTCCTTCGTGAGCATGAGGCGCTGTTGACACTATCGTGTTTGATCGGGACCGAGAGAGCAAAACTGTTCGTACGCTCACGTGAAGAGCTTGGCCTCGCTGGCTCCGTAAACAAGCTGCAGATGTACGTGCAACATGAGGGCCAGATTGTCAATGAGTTGCGTCGTCTGCTTGGTGCCTCGGTTTCGAACTCTCAATTATTGGCGTCGCTTGATAGCATGAAAGCAGCGGCTTCCAAGATGGTGGAGGGCGGGAAAAAAAACCCATGGATTCTACATTGCAAATTTTGTCTTGCGACGATGGTTCCCGAATGTTGGACAGCTCATACCAAACTTCAAAGACCTTCCAAATCATGCAAAGATCTTAATCAAAATTCCGCCTGATTTTAGGCCGTCATTCGATTGGATCTGCCCTGAGGTGGTGCTGTATGAGGACATGTGTGCGCTCTTCAACTTGGCGAAAGAGATTGAGTCGAGTGGTCACGTTGGAGGTCAGGAGAGGAGCAACGCCAAACGACTGAGTGCCGTCATTCGATCGGCGACCAGCGCAACTGTCCACTTTTTGAGTGCATACCTTAACGGGATAGCAGTGGACTTCTATATTGATAATTGGAAAAGACTTACTGACTCGGAAAAAATGCAGCTTCTCGAATGGGATGCTGCACGGAAGAAGCGTGTCATGGTGGGACTTCGTACTAAAGTTCTGAAGTACCCGCAAATTCTTCTTGGCCTTGCGAATCCGCCTATAGACGAGACAAATTGCGCTGAATTCCTCTTGATTCTTAGTACCGCAAAGCAAATGCGAGATGCCGTGGCCCACGCCAGTGCGGTCGCGAACCCTGAAACTCTCATACCGGAGAAGGAGATGTGGCTAGTGAATGCCGATTCTAAGCAATTGACGCAAGCGGTCGACAGCTCAATTGCTTTGGTACGTCGAATTGAGAACTCTATCCGAGGGAATCAGAAACGTCTTTTTTGGTTAAGCGACCGAGGAAGCGGTGGATTGTTCCCGCCGAGCGTATTTTACTAATCAGCCGCCGGGGATGAGGCTGTGGCATCCAGCGCTGGCGGCTTGGCCTGGAGATGTCTATTTTTGTGTAGGGACGCCGAAGCAATGCGAATAGCCGTCGTCGTCGGTAAGGAAAAACTCGGTCTGCCCGTATTCTCGATGTTCGAGTTCTGAAACAGCGTACCCCAGGCTCTGCAATCGCTCCCTGGTTTTGTGTATGTCCTTCGGCGCCAGTAGAGTCGAATGCCCTCGTAGTCTTCCGGCTTGACCGGAGTCCCTGCGCGTTGGTTCAGCATAAAACATAAGCCGTCTTTCCGAAGCATGCAGAAGATCAGCTTGCCGTCTTTGTACATTTCTGAACTCATCGAGAATCCCAGGCCATCCACCCACAAACGCAGGCTCTTCTCCAGGTTTGCGCTCGGAATGACCGGGATGCAGGATTCAACAGGCATAACCGCCTCCTTTCGCGCGAAGTAAAACGCCGGGTCAATTTTTCGAAAATCTTCAAGAGAAAAGCAGATTCCTCGTCGCTTCGCTCCTCGGAATGACATGCTCGTAAAGTTTTTCAACAAGCTCTTAATAAAAAGCAGATCCCTCGCTTCGCTCGGGATGACAATCGACGGCATTTTTCAACAAGCTGTTAAGCAATTCATGGCATTCAGCAATTCATGCGCGAAACCCGCGCGGTGCGTTCCTGACCGTGGACTAGTTTACGCCAGCGAATCTTGGCCTCTATTGTCACGACCAAGAAAATTCAAATTGACCCGCCACCGATTTTGGACTTGACAACGGGATGACGGGTGTGGTAGACTTCCTGTCATAGGGAAGTGTGCCCCGACCTTGGTCGGGGCTTTTTGTTTTTGGGCGAGCCTCCTGCAATAGCCGACGGCTAACAGTTCACAGTTAACAGAAAAAAGTTCCGAAGAA
>QHYN01000297.1 GCA_003224145.1 Acidobacteriota bacterium | reverse complement strand
CAGCCGCGAGAGATTGTCATAAGCATAGATGGAGTTTAGGCCATTTGGGCGGGTCATCTGCGTGCGGCGGCTCAGCGCATCATAGCTGAAGCCGAACGAGCCGGTGCCACTAAACGCCGTTGGCGGCGTCAGCGTTTGTAGGCGGTTCAGCGTGTCATACACGTAGCTGGTCGAGCCATTCTCCGGGTCAGTAAAGCTGGCGCGATTCGACGCTGCGTCGTAGCCGTAGCCCGTGGTGAAGCTGCGGCCCGTCAGGAACGTATAATTCGTGGTTGCGCCGGTCAGCCGCGAGTCACCATGCACGAGTCACGCTTAACGCACGACGTCCTTCATCACATCCACAATCACGTTCGTGTTTTTGTTGAAAATGACGATGTGTGCGCCAATTACGGCTCGCCGGTATTCCACCGGAAGGGGCGGCAGTTGTCGCTCGAGTTCCACCGGGCAAGGCTGAATGCGCTTCTGCAGGCCTGGCGGCAGCGTGCCGTTCCGTTCCAGTTGTTTCTCTAGGCCCGGTGGCAAATTTCCTCCGCGCTTGGCCAGTCCCGGCGGCAGATTCGAACCCTGGTTCGAATAGTAGTGCGTGATGATTTCTCGCTCATGCACGCCAAAGACGTACTTGCCACCCTTTCCCTGGTCATCGTCGTCTTGGTGTTTGTTGTGGCCCTTTCCTTTGCCATGCCCTTGGCTGTTCCCCTGCGAGAATGCTGGCGCGGCAACCAGCGCGCTCGCCAAAAGTCCGGCTAACGAGTATTTCCAGATACGTGAAAACATGTTTCCCTCCCATCTTGAGGCTTGAGAGCTTTTGGGCGACACCTTTAGAATAAGCCTGCCGGCCTGTCTTCGCCACCCGCACTGAGGATCTTGTGCTCACTCGAAGAACGGTCCGAGCGTCCAATTACACAGGAATTTCCAAAACCCATCTCTCGGAGGTGCTTATGGATTCCCAGCAAATTAATTTCCAACTCCTAGCTGCTCGTGTTGCGAACCTCGAAGCATCGAATCGCCGCTGGAAGGCGGCCACCATCGTTGGGGCGCTTCTCGCATCCTCGCTTCTTCTGATGGCCGCCAAGCCCGCCGATCGCGTCGACCCGTCCGTCCTGCGCGCCGCCACCATGGAAGCGCAGGAATTCGTCCTCAAAGGCGAAGACGGCCACATTTATGCGCGGTTAACTCTGAACTCGGGCCTGAGGGAATTGGTCGGCAAAGTTCTCGTCCCAGGAAGCGGACCGGCGTCGCCGCTTTTCGAGAACAAGCTGTACAGCCTCCGCAAGGATGCGGGGCCGGCGCTCCAGTTCTACAACGAGCGAGGCGACGTGATCTGGACTGCACCGTCCAGGCCCGAATTCATGCCTGCAAAATAGCACGCACGTTCTCGTCCGATTTGCCAAGCGCAGTCGTGTGTCTCCGGCGCTCTCAGAGCTTAAGCTTGGCGCGTAACGCGGATGCTGCGCTGCCGCGCCTGTTCCGGTAGGTTGAATTTTCATTTTGGCAATCCTTCCGCGAAGACCGAATGAACTGCCCGCGCTCTTCTCCCCAAATCGCGCTCCAGTCGTCTGTTCCACCGTATCTCCGTTCGAAGCTCGTCGATCATCAAGCCGACCATCCAAACCGCCTCGTGAAATCTATGACCCACCTCTGCGTAGATCGACAGCAGAGTTTTCTTTTCTCTCGCCAGTTCCTTCAGCAGGAACTTCCGCCTTTTCTTTAATTGTTTGAGGAAAACGCCCGGCCGCGCCTGCCAGGAAAGCGCCAGCCAGGTCAGAAAAGCGGGGTGGTCGCGCTGCGTTGTCCATTCCTTGCGCTCGAGCGCATCCGCCAGAGCCTCGCGGCCTTTCTCCGTTGTTTCGAACGCGCTTCGCTCCGGTCCCCCTGCTGGTTCAGCCGCCTCCGAAGCGCGGATCATTTCGGAGCGCGCCAGCTTTTCCAGCGAGTAGTAAACCTGCGGCCGCGAAATTCCCGCCCAGTCTCGAATCTCTCGCCTCTCGAGTTCCAGATTTGCCTGATAGCCGTGCATCGGACGCTCCGCCAGCAGACTTAGTAGCACCAAATCCGGCGTCGTCAGCGCCGACTCTTGCTTCGCGCGCACACTTCTCCGCGTGGTGCTCACTACACCGAATCGCGGACGGCGCACCGCCGGTCTCTCTGCGAGCCTCTGCGTACTCGGCACTTCCGCGTCATCTTTTCCGTTCATTCGCTCTCATCTTTCTCAAATTTTTTCGTGAGATGCCCTCATTTCTCGAATTTCTTTTCACTCTTCCTCCGTGGCCTCTGCGTCCCCGGTGATCTCTGCATTAAATTCTTCGTTCCTTCCTTGCAACCTCAGCGCGTGCCCTCTCGCCACTAATTTCACGCCAAGTCTCTCTTTGTCTTTTTTCTCTTACTGTTAACTGTCAGTTGTGAACTGTCGACTTCCGTTTTCTGCTCCAGTACCACCACTGGCATTTCTCCGCTGGCAAACGCGGATTCCGCGCCTGCGCCACCGCCGCGCAGAAGGTGTCCAGCACGCAAGGGTCCTGCCGCTGCCCCGTCGCCCGGCCCAGCCGTGCATACAGCCGCTGCGGATTCTGCCGGGCCAGTTGCGCCACGCTGCGAATCCCCAGCAGTTCGAAGTCTCGCAGCATCGCCGGTCCGATGGAGATCAGATCCGTGAGCTGCCTTGTCGTCGTGGCCATGAAAACCTCCTTGACAGACCGCCGTCCAGACTAGTCTAATTTAGACTAGTCTAAATTAGACTAGTGCAACAGTCAAGGGAAAATCGCCATGTAGCTTCGCTTTTTGTTCTCCACACTCGCTCTGTTCTTCGGACGCGCCGTTTCGAACGCTTATGCCCTCAGGAGAAATCGTCCATGAACGTCAAACGCATCACGCCGGTCCTGCTCGTCAAAGAAATCGAGCCGCTCATCCCTTTTTGGGTGGATCG
>QHYN01000067.1 GCA_003224145.1 Acidobacteriota bacterium | reverse complement strand
GCCCGAACGACCTATTCTGCACCTTGAAGTGAAGAACGCCAGACCCATCATTGGGACCCGACAGGCAGCTTCAGAAGCGGTACCTGCGCCCGATCTTACAGTTTCGGTCACCTCGTCCCCAACGACTATTCTTCAGCTCGTCAGCGATCATCCGCGCCTGCCTGTTGAGGCGTTAGCCGCCTCGAAGCCAGTCCTGAAGCCGGGCACCGGCGAATCGGGCGTTTCCATTCCAGATGATGCTGGCTTTCCAGGAACTGGAAATGGGCTTGTGGTTTTGAGCGTGAACCCGGGATGGTCAACCTCGCAACCGGCGCTGCCTCCCGGGAATCGCGAGGGTGAATTCGCGACATCCCCGGTGGGCGGGAGAAGTGGTTCGCCCAGAGGAGTCCTGGATGGTGTGGTCGGCGGGGGTGGCGGGAACAGCGGAGGCAATGGTGGAAACGCCGGAGGAGACGGAAGTACCGGGCCGGGGCTAGGGAACGGAGGCGGCGGCGGAAGGTCGGCAGATACAGGATCGCTGACGATCAACGGGACTCGCGGCGTGGTCGAGAGCGTGGGCGTTTTGCGATCAAATTTCATCGCCAGCCTGGTCTATCCCGTGGACAGAGCCTTGCTGCCGCCCCGGAGAAGCCAGCTCGTGGTTTCAGCCGGACCGATGGGTGGGGGTGGTCTAAATGTCTACGGTGCATTGCATTGCGGGAAGATTTATACGATCTTCTTGGAGATGCCAGGGAAGAATTGGACGCTACAGTTCTGCCAGCACAGCGAAAAAAGGGAAAACACGGCCAGTCTGAACAGGTCGGCCGTAGTACACCTGGAAGAGGGGTTAGTTGCCCCTTATGCGGAAGCCAAATTTGATTTCCGGCGTTTGCCGGTTCCAGAGAAAGATTCCCGCAAGCTGATCGTGCTTAAGGGGATTCTCGAAGAGGACGGAACTGTGGATAAGCTGGAGATATACCAGGGCTTATTGTCTGACATGGATGAAGCGGCACGCCTGGCGCTAGGCCGATGGAGATTCAAACCAGCTACGCGCGCGCGAGTTCCTGTTGCGGTGGATATTCTCGTCGGGATTCCAGCGCAGGTTCCGAGGGCACACTAGGAGAACTAGAACCAACTTTATTGAGGACCGTGCCAAGGCCGTCCATTTACATTGCTTTAGGCGATTAGCCCCTAGCTCAGGGGCATTCTTCGGTAGGGAAAACCCTTTCCCTAAGTGCTTCAAAATATGCAAAACATTGTGCATTTGTGCTTCTTTCGAAGGATTTCCACACCCCTAGATGGTCATATCTAGTTGAATACGCACTGCTTAGACAAGCTGGATTTGGTAAGGATTTGAAGCACTCGATGGTCCACGGTGTGCTGGCCAAAAGTGGCGAGAGTGGTAATCGGGAACCGTTGTTGGTTCTTCGGCCACTGGTCCCCGTGGCCAAGAATCAAGGCGACAGCCGTCGCGCTAACGCCAAAGTAAATCCTGAAGAAATAGGCAGCCGATGTACGCGCGTGGAGTTAGAACCCAGGAATTCGGCTCATCAGCGGTTTGATTACAAGTTGGGGGCGTAGGCTTTGCGCAACCAGACAATCCGGGTTTGTCTGCTAAGCCAGGACTCAGGGCTGGCAAAATTAATCGCTTCGGTGCTCGGCGAGGATTTTGAAACACGCCTGGCGGGCGAACTGCAATTCCCCGCAATCACCGACCTCGTGGAATGGTGCGACGTAGTGTTGCTGGATTTGCGGACGGTAAGCGTAGAGAACCAGGCAGACCATGAAAAAGGGATGCAACTCCTGGATGAGATTGTTCAGGCTCCCACGCATCCGCCAGTCGTGGCCCTGTGTGACGCAGATGATCGGCACATGCTCCTCGGAGTGATGGAGCGCGGGGCTTTCGACAGCGCGGAAAACCCTCCGAACGTTCTGGAATTGCGGCTTATCCTGCGCCGCGCCTACAAGTTCTTTGCCGCCGAAAATGAGCTGAATCGGTTGCGCAAAACTTCGCGAGAAGCCGGAAGGCTGCACGAACTGCTGGGCGCGTCCACGACAATGCAAGAACTGTTCGCGCTGGCGCAGAAGGTCGGGCCCTGCGACGTGAACGTGCTCATTACCGGGGAGACAGGAACTGGAAAGGAATTGCTGGCGAGGGCCATTCACCAGCTCAGTCCGCGATGCGCCCGGCCATTGGTGGCTTTCTCCTGTGTAAACCTGCCTGAGACTTTGATTGAAGACGAACTCTTCGGGCACGAGCGGGGGGCGTTCACAGGTGCGCTGGCGTGCCGACGAGGCCGCATTGAAGCGGCGGATCAGGGCACCCTCTTCATGGATGAAATCGGCGATCTGAGCCTAGGGCTGCAGCCGAAATTCTTGCGTGTGCTGCAGCAAAGAACTTTCGAGCGCCTCGGCGGCAATACCACCGTCAATGTGAATGTCCGGTTGATCAGCGCAACCCACCACGACCTGCCGGAGATGGTGAAGAAAGAGAAATTTCGCGAGGATCTTTATTACCGACTGAATGTGGTGCAGATGCGCCTGCCCGCGCTGCGGGAACGGCGCGAAGACATTCTACTGCTCGCACGGCACTTTCTGCAGAGGTCCAGCGAACAGTTCAAGAAAAATACCAAACGTTTTTCCAGGCTGGCGATGAGCGCGCTGGAGGAATACAATTGGCCGGGAAACGTACGCGAGCTTGAAAACGTGGTGCAGCGCGCCGTGGTACTGGCGGAAGGCCAGACTGTGGACTCCTGGTACTTGCCGGCCAACGTCCAGGGCGGTAGCCAGTCTCTTCCGACAATCCGTTCCTACGAAGAAGAAGTACGTCAGTTCAAGCGCAGGCTGGTGCTAAGAACGCTGCGCGAGTGCGGATGGCGAAAGGCAGAGAGCGCGCGGTCCCTGAATGTGGCCCGCGGGTATTTACACCGGCTGATCAATCAGCTGGGCATTCGAGAGACCGAGGGCGCGGCGCCGGCAGAGCCCCCAGATGTCATCGTTCCGCCCCGGCGAATCATGTGACGCAAGGCTTCGTGAGGGTCGTGGAGATGAATTCGCCTGAGAGCCAGAAATCTGTCTCCACAACGGAATCTGCCAATGCAGTGTTCGCGAGCGCTGTTTGCCTGCCGCTCCTGCGGGATCAGCAAAATGAAGACGGCGGGTGGGGTTTCCATCCGAAGGCAGAGAGCAGGGTGGAACCAACCTGCTGGGCACTTCTAGCCATGATGCAGGTCGAGTCGACAGCCGCAGATAGAGAAATCCTGGAGCGGAGTTTACAGTATCTGCGCTCTGCACAATTGCCGGATGGTTCGTGGCCCGCAACACCGGGGGAAAAGACTGGGTGCTGGGTCACTTCGCTGGCTTGCTGGGTGCTTTCCCGCGAGGAAAATGGGGCGGTGACAGCCGGCCTCGAATGGTTGTGTAGGGACTGGCCATGGGATAGCAGTCTTTGGCAACGCTTCTTGAGAAGATTTACCTCTGAGCGCAATATCTCTCCGCAAAATGACGCGTATCGCGGATGGGGATGGACTCCACGGACGAGCAGTTGGGTAGAGCCGACGTCGTTTGCACTGATCCTCTTTCGCGAAGCTTCGGAGCGAGCGCTGCCCCCGGGGAGCAGGAAACGCCAGCAGTTGGCGGAAGCCATGTTGTATGACCGGATGTGTCCCGGTGGCGGATGGAACTGCGGAAATCCAAGGGTCTACGGAATCCCCGGCGAGCCGTTGGTCATCCCCACGGTCTGGGCGCTGCTGGCTCTGCGCGTGAACGCAAATCGTGCCGAAAATCAGATGAGCCTGAATTGGCTCCTCCGTGTACTTCCAAACGTTCAAAGCCCCGCATCCCTTGCGCTTGCACGAATCTGCATCGAGACCTACGGATGGAGCGGGCCCCTGCCAGAGGCGAGACTTTCCGCGTTTTACGATAGACATCAGTTTCTTCGCAGCATCCCGGTTACGGCCTGGACGTGTCTTGCGTGGAACGCGAGGCCGAAACTGTTTGCCAACGCCGCTCGAGGAAGGGCTTGAGAATGCGCGAGCAAGGTGCAGCGTTGATCCCCTCTTTCCAGCGCTCGGCATCGCGGGTAGCGATTCGGCGCGCGGCAAGTTACGGCGAGGATTTGCCGACGCTCCTCTACGAGACCCTGCGTGAATTTCAGCTTCCTGTTCGAGGGAAGACCGTTCTGCTAAAGCCGAACTTGGTAGGATTCGACCCGCTCGGGGTGATGAACACGCATCCGGCAGTCATCGCCGCGGCGCGGGAGAGTTTTTTGCGGCTGGGAGCGAAGCAGGTTTTGATCGGCGACGGCCCGGCGATGGATCGCGACACGGAAGGCATCCTGGAATCCGTGCGGGTGGGGGCGTATGTAAGCGGGCTTAAGAGTGTGTTCGTAGATTTGAATGTGGACGACGTGAAACGAGTCCCGCTCAAAACCCGGGCGTCGCGTTTGCGGGAGCTCTACCTTCCCAAGACGGCGCTGGGCGTTGACTTTCTTGTGTCCATGCCGAAGCTCAAGACTCATCACTGGGCCGGCGTGACGCTGTCGTTGAAAAACATGTTCGGCATCGTGCCGGGAGGCTGCTACGGGTGGCCGAAGAACGTGCTTCATTGGGCGGGCATTGATCGAGCGATTCTGGACATCAACGCTGCGGCCCGGCCGGATTTTGCGATCGTGGACGGCATTGTAGGGATGGAAGGAAACGGCCCTATCCAGGGGACACCAAAAGCAAGCAAAGTCTTGATTCTCGGTGACGACCCTGTGGCGGTGGACGCCACCTGTTGCCGGCTGATGGGTTTGGTACCGGAGAGAGTGAAGTATCTGTCGCGTGCGTGTTCGTTCCTCGGGCATGTTAACTCCGAGATGATTCAACAGCTTGGAGAAGACATACCGAGTACCAGAACTTCATTTGCAGTGATTCCTGTATTCCGGCATCTGGTTGACGAACATAGCGTCGTTTGGAAGCAGAGCTGCTCAAAAGAGAAGATAAGCGCGCCTCCAGAAGGGGGCGGTGTATCCAAATGATGACACCCCACAAGCCGGAGAGGAACCATCCACTAAGGTTCAGGCTCAAGGAGCGCGGTGCAGAGCTGGTGGAGACCGCTTTTGTTTTGCCTCTCCTACTCATGTTGTTAATCGGCGTTTTCTGGGCTGCCAGGGCCTACAACATTTACGAAACGATTACACGTGCTGCTCGAGAGGGGGCTCGGGTGGCGGTCGCTCCGACCTGCGCCACCTGTGGGAACAGCTTTCCCGCCACTACCGCAGTGCAGACGGCGGTCAATAACGTCTTGACCTCCGCGGGGATGAACACTACCGGAGGCGGGATCACCGTCAACATACAGCAGCACCAACAGCTTGGGTTGGATCCCAACAATCCGGTCGCTGCGTGGACCATTGTGAGTATCACCTACCCTTATCAATTTACGCTGCCGTTTTCCAGCTTGAATGCGACCACCATCAACATCTCCACCCAAGTGCAAATGCTGGAGGAGCAATGAGAGGCAGTTGGAGACGCGCCAAGGGGTCAGGCAAGACCTCCCATTACTTCCGCTGGATTTTTCTGCAATCCAGCGAAGGAGCACAACTCGTCGAGTTCGCACTGGTGTTACCGCTTTTTTTGGCGCTGGTGGTCGGAATTTTTGATTTCGGCCAGGCTTACAACCTGAAGCAAAAACTGAACAACGCCGCGCGGGAGGGAGCACGGTTTGCGATCGAGGAGAGTTGCGCCGATTGCACCCAGGCTGCGCCTGCAACGACACAAGCGATTGAAAACTCGATTGTAAATTATTTGGCGAACGCGGGCGTAAATCTTTGCGGCCTGACGGGAACAACGACGCCCACCGTCGGTCCGCTCCCCTTTGCTTCCTGGACCTTCACATCGCCTCAGCAATGCACGGGAACGGGTGCGAAGTTCACGATTCAGATCGACCGCGGAGTGACTTTTGTGAGCAGTACGGGAGCCACGGTGGAGGCCAGCCATGTCATTGTGAACAGCCCCTACGCCTGGTCTTTCAACAGGATCATCGGATTCCTGGTGCCCGGAGCGAATTACGCCGCGGTCACAACGCTGTCAAGCGATGCAACAATGAAAAATCTGCCCTAGAGAGGAGGAGTGCGCCAATGATGGCAAAACGAAAGACATCTGGGAGGAGCAGGCAACGCGGAATCAGCCTGTTCATGGTTGCGGCGGCGATGGTGGTGATCCTGGGCCTGGCGGCTCTGGCCATCGACCTGGTTTCGTTGTACCTGGCGCGCAGCGAAGCGCAAAGCAGTGCCGATGCAGCGGCATTGGCAGGCGCGACGATTTTCGTGACCTCCGGCTGCACGAGCGGGTCAGGCTGTTCTCTCACACAAACTGCCGCCACGAACGAGGCGATTTCCGTGGGAAACAAGAACCTGGTCGGAGGCGTAAATCCGGGCATTCAGACGAGCGACGTGGCTTTCGATTTCTCAGTTCCGGGCGATCCGCGGATCACCGTAACCGTGCAAAGAACCGCAGCGCGCGGCAATGCCATGCCAACGTTTTTCGCAAAGATTTTTGGCATCTCCACAGTGGACGTCTCAGCGCTGGCGAAAGCGGAAGCGTATAACCCCGCTGGTGGCAATGGGCCGGCAATCGGTACATTCTGTGTGAAACCCTGGCTGCTCCCGAATTGTGATCCGAATCACCTGTCGCCGGCGAATTCGCTATGCACCGGCACTCCTGGCGGATATTTCATAGATCCAACAACCTTGGCGATCGTACATCCCGGCCCAGCGTCTCAAGGTGGCGTGGTGGGACAATTAATGACGATCAAGCCCGGCTCGCCGGGGCAAGCGACGGCGCCCAGTCAGTTTTTCCCCGTGATTCTGCCACCAGGCACGGCTCCCGCCGAGTGCCCAACCTGCTCGAACGGAGGCAGCTCGGGCGCTGCGCTTTATCGTCAGAACATTGAATGCTGCAACTCGAGAATTATTTCGTGCGGCGCCATTACCCTTCAACCGGAGACTGGTAACGTTGTAGGCCCGACCAGGCAGGGAGTCGATTGCCTCATCCACGAAGGCTCAACTGGCAGCGGCCAAGACATCCTGAACGTCAATACCATCGGTACTTCTTCCGTTACCGCCACCGGAGGGAGTAACAATCCAAATCCGTCCCTGGTAGGGCAGACGATCACGAACAGCAATTCTATCGTGACGATGCCGATCTACGATGGAACACAATTGTGTCCCGGCAAGTCTTGTCCCGCTTCGGTGAGCGCCAATATTATAGGCTTTATGCAAATTTTTGTTAATGACGAGGGACCTCCACAAGCCACCGTGCACGCTTATATCTTGAACATTTCCTCCTGTGGCAGCAGTTCGGGAGGCGGGGGCGGAGGCGGAGGCGGAGGCGGAGGTGGTGGTGGCGGTGGTGGTGGCACCGTGGTCACGGGTGGCGGCCTTTCGGCCGTCCCGATCCGGCTGATAGCGCCATGAGCGCGAACCGCGGCGGTCTTTATTCGATTCGGCATTTGAGATGAATTTGAAATAGCGATGGGCGAATCACCAATCAGCGTGCGTGCGGCACTCGAATCCGCGCGATTTCCCCTGCCAACCGGCACAGCAGACCTGCCGGCGGGGGTGGCGCGGGATTCCGCGGAAGCAAACCGGCTGGCGAACTTCCTGCGGACGGTGTTCTCCTTTCCGGCGATGCTGGGGGCTTTTCTGGTTGCGGCCGTTTTCGTCGTGGGACGCGGCTTCAACGTGGATCCCGATGTTTGGTGGCATACCAAAGCAGGGCAGATTATCCTGTCGACGCGACATTGGCCCACGACCGATCCTTTCTCCTTTACTGCTGGCGGTCAGCCCTGGATCGACTGTGAGTGGCTCGGGGACATCCTGTTTGCACCTGTGGCGCGCTGGGCTGGCTTGCAGGGCCTGGATGCCCTGCTCATTATTTTGGGAAGCGCCATCATGGTTGCGCTCTATGCGTATGCCACTTTGCGCGCGAAGGACTCGAAGGCGGGATTTGTTGCCTCAGCGGTGCTGCTCGTTTTGACGAGCGCCTCTTTTTCCTTGCGCCCACAGATGCTCGGCTACCTGTTTCTAATTCTTACGCTGATCATTCTGGAGCGCTTCCGGCAGGGCAAGGTTAGGAGCCTGTGGTTTCTTCCACCGCTATTTCTTGTCTGGGTCAACGCGCACGGCTCTTGGATAATCGGGCTTGGCGTCGTCTTTGTATACTGGGCAAGTGGTCTTCTGGAGTTTCGCCTGGGAGGTCTCGAAGCAAAGCGTTGGACTCCTCAGGACAGGCGCAGCCTATCCATGGCTTTTCTCTTGTCGCTTTGTGCCATTCCAATTACACCCTACGGCCCCCAGATCGCAGCCTATCCGTTCGAGGTTGCCTTCAAGATGCCAATTGGGGTGGGAAACGTCAGCGAATGGCAATCCATGCCATTTAATCTGCCGGGAGGAAAGTTGTTTCTCGGCCTCATACTCGCCTTTCTCGTGCTTCAGGTGATTTACCGGTTCACTTGGAGACTTGAGGAGTTGGCGCTTTTCCTTTTCGGCACGATGATGGCGTGCTTACACTTACGCTTTCTACTGCTCTTTGTTCCTTTTTCTACCCCTATCCTCGCGACGATCCTGGCTCGATGGGTGCCGCCCTACAGCCGGAGCAAAGACCGGTACTTGCTGAACGCTGTTCTGATGCTGGCTGTAACGGTGGGCATTGTGCGTTTCTTCCCATCACGGGCAGAACTTGAAAAGGGAGTCTCTGAGAACTTCCCGGTCCGTGCCGTGGAGTATATGCACGAACATTCCGTCCGCGGACCCATTTTCAACACATACAATTTCGGTACTTATCTGCTCTGGTCCGACTACAAGGTATTCATCGACGGTCGAAGTGACATATACGAGCGGGTCGGCGCTTTCTCGGATTACTTGTTCATCGATCGTCTCAAGCCGGGCGCTCTAGGTGTTCTGCAGAGTTATGGAGTTCGGGCATGTCTGCTGCAACGCGACGAACCGCTTGCGACGATGCTCGCCGCGTTACCGGGGTGGCAAAAAGTTTACGCCGACAATCTGAGCGTCCTGTTTGTCAAACGCAACAGCGCTGCCTCTTCTGATGCGCAGCCGGGGCAAGTGGCGCCAGGGCAGAAGAAGTGAATATGAGCTGGCCATTCCTAGAACGTCCGCGAGGGCTTGTGCCGTTCGGTCCTTCGCACTCCGGCTCCGGCGAGTCCGGGATGCTGCTCTCCGTTGTGGTTCCTTGTATGAACGAAGAGGAAGTGCTGCGGGAGACGAATCGTCGGCTGATCTTCATCCTGGAAGGAATTTCGCTGAGTTTCGAGATCATCTACGTGGATGACGGCAGCACGGATGCCACAGCGGAGCTCCTGCGGGATTTGCAAGCTCATGACCCGCGGATCCGCGTCGTTCGCTTTTCACGGAACTTCGGCCACCAGATCGCCATTACCGCCGGGCTGGAGCATTCCAGCGGTGACGCAGTCGCGGTCATCGACGCTGATCTACAGGACCCACCAGAAGTCCTTCTTGATTTCGTGGCGAAGTGGCTGGACGGCTATGACGTGGTGTACGGCGTCCGTACAGAGCGTGATGGCGAAACACGCTTCAAACTGTGGACGGCAAAGCTATTCTATCGTTTCATCCGCAAGCTCTCAAACACGCGAATCCCCCTGGATACCGGCGATTTTCGGCTGATGGACCGTCGGGTCGTGGATGCATTGCTATCTATGCCGGAACGCGACCGCTTCGTACGCGGGATGGTGAGCTGGCTGGGATTTTCGCAAGCCGCTGTGGGGTACCGGCGAGCTCCGCGCGCCGCGGGTGTCACCAAATTCTCACTCCTAAAAATGGTTCGATTCGCCCTTGACGGAATTTTTTCCTTCTCCATCCTGCCGCTGCGCCTGGCTACCTGGACAGGATTCACGGCCTCCGCTCTCGCCATTCTGGGAATTGCGGTGGTTGTGCTCGGCCGGATATTTGGAATGCCCGGCTTGGTCAAAGGCTGGTCAAGCACCGTAATTGCGGTGTTGTTTCTAGGGGGCGTGCAACTCATCTGTATGGGGATCATCGGCGAGTACGTTGGGCGGATCTACGGAGAATCGAAGCGCCGACCGCTCTATATTGTCGATGAGAGGATGGGGTTTAAAGTACAGAAACAACGAGAACCTCGGAGTCTGCCGAGGAAGTCCGCGGCGGCGGGTGATTGACCTAACTTACGGCGGGCATTCATCAGGCTCGAGGAGAGAGCATATTGGCCACATTTGACACCTTCGCAGCGAATTACCAGGAACTGGTTACGGAGAACATCCGGATCACCGGGGAGACTTCCGATTATTTCGCGGCCTACAAGGCCCGGTATATCGCCCGCAAAATTGCTCTGCCACAGGGAAGCAGAATCCTTGATTACGGATGTGGTGTTGGGTTGCTTGCCGAGCATCTGATGAAAGTCTTGCCCGGAGGGCAGGTGGATGGATTTGATGTCTCGAAGGAGAGCATAGGACGGGTTAGTGAGCACCTGCGAGTGCAAGGAACCTTTACCACGAACCTAGATGCTCTTGAGCGAACCTATGAGTTGATTGTACTCTCGAACGTGCTGCATCACGTCACGCCAGTGGATCGGCAGGACCTGATTCGCGAGGCGGGTTCACGGCTGGCACTCGGCGGCAAGCTCGTCATCTTCGAACATAACCCGATCAACCCGCTGACACGGTGGGTGGTTTCGCAATGCCCCTTCGATGAAGATGCCATTCTCCTCCCGAACGGGGAGACGCGCGGATATTTTCGCCGAGGCGAACTTCAGCTGCTGTGGCGGGACTACATCGTGTTCTTTCCACGCTGGGTTAAGTGGCTTCGACCCTTTGAGCCATTCCTCCAATGGTGTCCCGTGGGTGCCCAGTATGCCGTTGTCGCTCACAGAGTTCTGTAAGTCTCTGGCGGCCCTGAAGGCGGAAGGGATGCCGCGGCGGTCAAGGATGGAGATCCTATGGCACTTGGTTTGAGAAACGCCAATAAGCCAAAACTAGTGAATTGCCCAATCTGTGGCGCGCCTGTCCGACAAATGCCGAAGCACCCCGAGGCAGAGCTCTTCCGGTGTTCGGGTTGCTCCCATGCTTTCAGCCGACCGGGGAGCATCGTCGAGCCAGAAACATACGGTAATTCCTACTACGAGGAGCAGCACAGGCGATGGTTCGAAACTCCCAACGTAGAACTCTTTGTCCGGGTTGCCGAACGCATCGGGAAGGGTGCCTCGGTCATAGATGTCGGATGCGGGAGAGGGGATTTCCTGCGGTTTATCCAGAAAATTCGCCCCGATCTGCAGTTGACCGGTATCGATCTATCTGGGACCGCTCATGGCGACGGAATCCGCTTCATTCGAGGCGACATACTCAGTACAGAAATCAATGAGCGGTTCGATGCGGTTGTGTCTCTTGCCGTAATCGAACACATTCCTGACGTGAAAGGATTCATTCGGCGCTTGAGAGCGCTAACGAAACCGGGAGGGGTCGTGGTGGCAATGACGCTGAACGATTCAAGCCTCCTGTACGCCCTGGCTAGAGCAGGCCGTCACCTCGACGTGCCGTTGGCTTTCGACAGGCTGTATTCCAAGCATCATCTACATCACTTTACGAGAAAGTCTCTGCGGACCATTTTCCTCCATGCGGGGTTCGCCGTCATCTCAGACTTCGACCACGATGCTCCCATCCAGGCCATGGACCTTCCGGTCAAGAGCCGTGCCGCAGATGCCGTCTTGCGCGTCGGCCTTCGAATCGTCTGGAAGGCTGCCAAGGTAATTCGACGGGGATATCTGCAAACGATCATTTGCACGGCTCCCGGCTAGGAGCCTGGATGTGGCTCTGCTCGTGGATAGATGTGTTCAACCACCTTCATGCCCGGTATGTCTGTGTCGCTGGACTCTGAGCAGACTTTCTTATATGCGTCACCAAACCATGTGTCAACGTAAGTGGAGATGTCCACAAGAGGTAACACATTGGAGGGCTCCTTCTGGGTAAACCAAGCGAGCCCGCCCATTAATCGTCTAAGTGCTGCATTATCAATATCGTCCGTATAGCTGGTCAGAGTAAGGAATTGGTCTTCCAGATGCGTTAGTTCGAGCATGGCGGAGAGCGTCCTCACCGCTAACTAAGTCAGATCATCGAGAGGAAAAAACATGAAGAACCTTCTGAAGCGACTCTGGAGCGAAGAGGAAGGCCAGGACTTGACAGAATACGCATTGCTGTTGGTTCTGCTTTCCTTGGCAGCGATCGGCGCGCTCGGGACACTAGCGACGGCAATCAACGGCGTGTTCACCAAGGCCGCCGGAAACCTGAGTACCTAAAGGTGCGTTCGGGGGACCGGGGCCATTGAAAAAGATGTGACGGCCCCAGGCCGCTGGAAGACGGCCCAGCCTTCCAGCGGCCTGCGGCTAAGTTGTTCAGAATTACGACTTCGGGTGTTCACAACATTACAAGGAGGAACCAAGATGAAGCGTCATTTAGCGAGACTCTGGAAGGAAGAGGAAGGCCAGGACTTGACAGAATATGCATTGCTGCTAGTCCTGCTCTCCCTGGCAGCCATCGGCGCGCTCGGGACACTGGCGACGGCTATCAATGGGGTGTTCACCAACGCGGCCACCAACCTGAATACTTAGTTGAAAAAGGCAAATGGATTCGCCGTTGCGCCAACCGGGCCAATGACCGAGAGGACTTCGAGGCAGCAATGAACACACACCAGGTTATGTGGATCCTCGCTGTGATTCTCGTTCTCATTGCGGGTTGGGTCGATTGGCGCACCCGGCGAATTCCCAACTGGCTAACAGTATCGGGTTTTTTGTTCGGCATCGCTGCGAATTCTCTGCTTGCAGGCTGGCAAGGTGCGAAATCCTCAGTGGAAGGGGCGGGCCTGGCTTTGTTGCTCCTCCTACCGCTCGTATTACTTAGAGCTTTCGGAGCGGGTGACTGGAAACTCATGGCGGCGGTGGGGGCCTTTCTGGGCCCCGTCCTTTGTTTGTTGGTTTTATTTGGAAGCATTTTGGTATCAGGGCTAATGGCCATCGTGGAAGTAATGCGCAGGGGCCGCGCAGTGACAACGTTTCGTAACATGGTGGTGCTCGTCCGTGGGTTCTTTTCTTTCGGATTGCGCGCACACCCCGAAATCTCACTCGACAACGCGAAACTGATGAAGTTGCCCTTTGGCGTAGCCGTGGCGGTTGCCACGCTGGTTTGTTTCTTAGTAGCCCGTTTCAGTTGAGGAACCAGCGCAGGAGAAAGTGCATATATGAATCGGAATCGATTGATTTTGGGATTAGTCGGGGCGATTGCGGTGGCCTTCTTGATAAGCACGTATGTGTACCGCCAGTTCCAGCGGGCAACGGTGGGCAAGCCGGTCACGATGCAACATATCGTCGTTGCGGCGGTGCCGATGCAACTCGGCACCAGGGTGGATGCGAATAACCTGAGGCTGATTCCCTGGCCATCCGGCGAGCCGGTTGCGGGAATGTTCACGCGCATCGAAGATTGCGCAAATCGGGCCCTAATCACCCCCGTTGCCGAGAATGAACTGATTATTGAGAACAAGCTCTCGCCGAAGGAAGCGGGTGCGGGTTTGCCAGCCACGATTCCGGAAGGAATGCGGGCGCTCTCCGTGGCCGTGAATGAAGTTGTTGGGGTAGCTGGCTTTGTGATTCCAGGGACGATGGTAGATGTGCTGGTAACGGGAAGCGTGGTGGGCTCGAGAGATCAGAACAATATCACCCGCACGATTCTCGAAAACGTGCGAGTGCTCGCCGCCGGCCAGAAGATCGAACAGGATCGCGAAGGAAAGCCGCAGACGGTTCCGGTGATCACTTTGCTGGTTACGCCGGCTGATGCGGCGAAACTGGCGATGGCTAGCACGGAAGGAAAGATTCAGCTCGCGCTCCGGAATACCATCGATTCGAAGATGGTTAACCCGCCCCCCGTTCTGCAAGCTACGCTGTTCGCCGGGATTGCGCCGCCTCCGAGGCATGTGGCCCCAGGAAAGCCCGCTCCGCCGCCGACAGTGCCGTATTCGGTGGAAATAATCACGGGGACCAAGCGCGAAAACAAAAGTTTTCCAAATCAGTGAGAGGTTGACAGGGGAAACGAATGTTAGGAATCAGGGAAAAGCAAATGCCGGTGTTGCTGTGCGGATTGGTTTTGAGCGGCCTGTTGACCAGCTTGACGGCTGCAAGCGCTCAACAACAGGCCAACCCAGGTGTCGAGAAAGGTCTTCCCGAGAAACCAGTGGACCCCGGCAGTGCCGCCTCACAGGACGTCAAGCAACCGCCGCAAGAGGAAGCGCCCCAAAGCCTGCATTTGCTGGTCGGTCGTTCGCTGGTCATCACATCGCCTACGCGGATCAAGAGAGTATCCCTCGCAGATCCGAATATTGCGGAAGCTGTGGTCGTGACTCCCTATCAAGTCCTGTTGAACGGAAAGACTCCCGGAGGAGTTTCCCTTCTGCTGTGGGACGAGTCGGACCAGAGCCAGGCGTTTGAAGTGTCCGTGGACATCGATGTTTTGGGCCTGAGCCAAAAAATTCGCGAGGTTTTTCCATCGGAACCGGTGCAGGTGGAAACTTCGAAAGATGTGGTGATGCTTTCCGGGAAGGTATCCTCAGCGGCAGTGGCGGACAAGATTTTCGAAGTAGTCAAGAACAGCACGCCGAAGGTAACCAGCTTGATGCAGGTCCCCGTGGCGCCAGCCGGGGAGATCATGCTGCAGGTGCGGTTTGCGGAAGTGAACCGATCGGTGGTGAGTCAGCTCGGCGCAAACATTTTCCACAACTTTGGCTCAAAGATGCCGTTCCTGACGACCACTCAGCAATTTGCTGGGCCACAACTGGGGAATCAGCAGTCCGGCGCAAACAATTTCACAATCAGCGATTTGTTAAATGTGTTTATTTTTCGCCCGGACATCGACTTGGCGGCGACAATCAAGGCGCTGCAGCAGCAGAATGTGCTCGAAATCCTCGCGGAGCCAAACTTGATGACGGCATCGGGAAAGGACGCCAGCTTCCTCGCGGGCGGTGAGTTTCCATTTCCAATTCTCCAGTCATCCTCGGGTGGAGGTTTTGCCGGAATTACGATCCAGTTCAAGGAATTCGGCGTGCGCTTGAACTTCACTCCCTCCCTGACAACCGACGGCCAGATCCATTTGAAGGTGAGACCTGAGGTGAGTTCTTTGGATTTTACGAACGCGCTCACCATCCAGGGTTTTTTCATTCCGGCGCTGTCAACCCGGCGGGTGGAATCCGAGATGGACTTGGCGGACGGCCAGAGTTTCGCGATCGCCGGCTTGATGGACAACCGGGTGACGGAGCAGCTTTCCAAAATCCCCGGCATCGGCGATATCCCGGTTTTGGGAAAACTTTTCCAAAGCCGAAACCGCACGAAGAGCAATGATGAACTGCTGGTGGTGGTTACCCCGCGCATCGTGAAGCCTCTTTCCAGTGATCAGATTCCGCATGGGCCGGCATTTCCAAAGTCATTTCTGGGGCCAGTTGTTCCGGAACAAGCCAAACCAGCAACACCAAAATGAGCGGCATGGCACGAATTCGACCTGAGCTAATTGGAACTAGGACTCAAGGAGTCGTAAAGGAAAGTCGATGTTAACGGCGGCAATAGCAAGCGGCGATCCAAGAAGCTCGGCACGATTACTAGCCAGCCTCGAACAATCCGGCCTCGTAGGCTCCATCAAACAGTGGCTGATGCCTATGGAGAAATTGCCAGATTCGAGCGAGCAACTGCCTGACGTCGTTTTTCTCGATCTATCGCACGATAACGAAGCCTTTTTCACGTTCGGGGCGCACCTCCGGCGGATCCATCCTGCAACTAGAATCATCGCCTGTTCAGCCACCGTACCGCCCAGTCCTCAATTGCTCCTCGAAGCCATGCGTGGCGGTGTGCAGGATTTTCTCCCCAAACCCATCGAACCGGAAGCGCTCAAGGGGATCTTGGCACAGGTGCTTCAGGAAAACGAAGGGAAAGATCGTCCGTCCTTCAACAAGCTGGTTGTGATTATGGGCTCGAAGGGTGGAGTCGGTTCAACGACGGTGACAGTAAACCTTGGAGTCAAGCTGGCGACCCACGCCAAGAAGCGGACCCTGGTGCTCGATTTTGCGCGCCCACTCGGAAACGTTCACCTGCTGCTCGATCTCCAGCCTCATTTTGGGTTGCGCGATGCGGTCGAAAACCTGGATCGGCTCGACAGTCATTTTTTTGCGGGACTGACGACGCGGCACAAAACAGGCCTGGAAATACTTGGTGGGGCATCGCAGCCGGAAGAATGGCAATCGATAGCCACACCCCCTCTCGAACGGGTAGTGAACGTCGCTCAGAGCAGCTTCGACATTGTACTGCTGGACATGGGCTCTCAATTCTCTCCGGAATGGAGCACGATCCTGCGGACGGCCCGCATGATCCTGGTAGTGGCCGAAGCGAACGTGCCGTCGCTCTGGGCGCTGGAACGCCGTTTGATGGCGCTGACGGGATTTGGGATTGAGCCCGACCGCGCGAGGGTTGTCATCAATCGCTGGCATAGGAACGATGAGGAAGCTTTGAAGAGCATCCAAAAAGAGATCCGGCGCCCCATCTTCGCCTGTCTGCCGAACGATTACCGCAAGGCCAGCCTGGCCGTAAACCTGGGAACGCCGCTGATGGAAAACCACAACAATTTGCTCAACGACCGGTACCGTGAGATCGCGAGCCAGTTGGCAGGAATCGATGTGCGGCCATTTGCTAAGAAAAGCGGTCTAGGCGATCTGTTCTCGTTTACGCCAAAGAGGTGATAGGAAATGGCAGTCGTTCCCACAACTGTTCCGCGGATGGATTTTGGCGCTGTAAAAGCAGCCATCCACCGCAAACTCATTCAAAAACTCAACCTTGAACGGATGACAGAGGTTAATAGGGATGAGGTGCGGCGCGAGGTTGGGCAGATTCTGGAGGGGTTGGTCGTTGGCGAATCGACCCCCATGAACCTGCAGGAGAGGGAGCGGCTGGCTCAGGAGGTCCTGGACGAAGTCTTCGGACTCGGACCACTGGAACCGCTTCTAGCCGACCCGACGGTCTCCGATATTCTCGTCAACACGCACAGGAGTGTGTATGTCGAGCGCAAAGGCATTCTCGAGCAGACATCGGTGCAATTTCGAGATGACGCGCACCTGATTGGCATTATCGACAGGATTGTTTCTGCAATCGGACGCCGAGTGGATGAGTCTTCGCCGATGGTTGACGCCCGCCTAGCTGACGGCTCCCGCGTGAATGCGATCATACCGCCGCTGGCCGTGGATGGACCGTGCCTCTCGATCCGGCGTTTCGGCCGCGACCGCCTGACCGCCGATGATTTGCTCAGAAACAATTCTCTAACGGCCCCGATGCTGGATCTGTTGAAGGGCTGCGTGAAAGCCCGATTGAACATCCTGATCTCCGGCGGAACCGGCGCTGGTAAGACTACGTTCTTAAATGTCCTCTCTTCGTATATCTCCAATCGCGAGCGCATCGTGACGATTGAGGACGCGGCTGAATTGCAACTCCACCAAGAGCATGTCGTTCGGCTTGAAACGCGCCCTCCCAACATTGAAGGCAAGGGCGCCATTCATCAACGGCAACTGGTCATCAACTCTCTGCGTATGCGGCCGGATCGCATCATCGTGGGTGAGGTTCGCAGCGAAGAAGCGCTGGATATGTTGCAGGCCATGAACACCGGCCATGATGGTTCCCTGACGACCGTTCACGCGAACACGCCACGCGATGCGCTGGGACGGTTGGAAACGATGGTGGCAATGGCCAACTTGAACTTGCCGGAGAGTGCGATCCGCCGGCAAATCTGCTCGGCGATAGACCTTGTCGTCCAGGTCAGCCGTATGAGCGACGGCACGCGCAAGCTGGTAAGCGTGGCCGAGATCACCGGCATGGAGGGCGAGATTGTCACCATGCAGGACATCTTCATTTTCCGCAAACGGGGCATTCGCGAAAGCGGAGAAGTTCTCGGCGAGTTTGTCGCTACCGGAATTCGTCCAAAGTTCTCGGAGCGCCTGCTTGTTGCCGGCGTTCAACTGCCTATTTCGATGTTCGAGGTGCATTAGATCTAAGGGAATTCGCTATGGCACTATTACTTTCCATATTCATATTTCTGACGGTGGCCGCGACTTTGTTTTTAATTTGGCTGCTGACCGGGTCGGATGCCAGCCAGGAAGTGGTTCGCCGTCGAATGCAGGCAGTGCACAAAGCCGAGCGTCGCGGAGAAGTTTCCTTGGGTTTACAACTGGTGCGGGACGAAATGCTCAGCAGCGTGCCGTGGTTCAATCGAGTGCTGATGCAGTGGTCGTGGTCTACAAAGCTCCAAGAATTCCTGTCCCAAGCAGGCATGAAAACCAAACCCGGCAAGATCATCCTGGTGAGCGGGGTGCTGGCGTTGACCGCTTACCTCGTTACGGGACGCTTCATCTCGCGATTCCCGATCCCTTTGTTCGCTGCGGTTGCCACAGCTTTCATTCCTTTAGCCCTGATTGCATGGAAGCGGCGGAGGCGACTGAGGAACTTCGAAGAGAACTTCCCACAGGCCCTCGATTTGCTGGGCCGCGCGGTCCGTGCCGGCCATGCTTTCACGACCGGCCTGGAAATGATCGCCAAGGAGTCGGCCGAGCCGCTGGCAGGTGAGTTTCGTACCACATTTGAAGAGCAGAACTTCGGTCTTCCCCTGCGGGATGCCCTTTTGAACATGGCCGAACGCGTACCGCTGATCGACGTGCGTTTCTTCGTCACCTCGCTGCTGATCCAGAAAGAAACAGGCGGAAACCTGGCGGAAATTCTGGACGGGCTCGCCCGAGTGATCCGCGACCGCTTTCGCATTTATCGCGATGTGCGGGTACGCACGGCACAGGGCCGATTGACGGCGGGGATCCTTATTGGTCTGCCGCCTTTCATGATGAGCATGCTGGGCATGATCAACCCTCATTACATTCGAGTTCTCTTTACCGATCCAGCGGGCCCAGAAGTGCTCGGGGTGGCCGCAGGGTTGCAAGTTATCGGATCTGCGCTTATTTGGAAGATTATCCATTTCGAGGTCTGAGGAGCCGAGAGAGAGCAACATGATCTGGGCGCTCACAATGGTTACGTTCCTGGCCACGGTTGCCGTGTTTGCAGCCCTGTTTTATGCATTCACACCCAGTGAAGTCAGGGTTGCCGGGCGGCTGTCGCGGCTGGTCAGATCATCTACAGCGATCGAAGAGGACCCATCTGCGCTGCAGCAAAAAGAGCGGATGAGGAATGCCCTCGCTTCCGTCGGAAAACTGGTGCCCGCTGATGCGAGCAAGAAATCGTACGCGGATCTGCTGATTATCCGGGCAGGGTACCGCAGCCCGAGCGCGATTCTGGCGTTGCGAGGGGCGAAAGTGCTTCTGCCCATTGCTCTGGTGATCTTCGTTTTCGCTTCCGGACTCCACCGCATGAATCCGTTCGTGTTTCCGGTGCTTGCCGCGGTCGTGGGTTATTTGGTGCCGGAGCTCTGGCTCGTGTGGCGCGTCCATGCCCGTCAAACTCTCCTGCGCAGGGCACTTCCCGACTGTCTGGACCTGTTGGTGATTTGCGTGGAAGCTGGCCTGGGCCTTGATCAAGCGCTCTTGAAAGTGGCCGAAGAGTTGCGGGTGAGTCACCCCGAACTGACCGGGGAATTGAAGCTGGTGAACCTGGAAATGCGAGTGGGAAAGAGCCGCGTGGAAGCCTTGCGGGAGCTGGGACACCGCACCGGGCTGGAAGATATCAAGTCACTGGTAGCCATGTTGATTCAAACGGAGCGATTTGGTACAAGCATTTCTCAATCGCTCCGTGTGTTCTCGGATGATATGCGCATGAGGCGGCGCCAACGCGCAGAAGAGATGGGCGCCAAGACTACGGTCAAGATGGTGCCGCCCCTTGTGTTTTTCATTTTTCCGGCTTTGATGGTGGTGATTCTTGGACCCGCTTTGATCACCCTGGTACGGCAGATGATGCCGGTACTGAGCAAGTAATCACGGCAAGGCGAATCCGCGAAGTTCGCGGGATCGCCAAAACTTAACAAAAGGAGCAGTGAAAATGGATAACGTTACGATGATTCGAGTAATCGCGGGCGCACTGGCAGTCGTAGTGCTGGGTATCATCATCTACCGGCGCAAGCGAAAGTCCGTCGAATAAAGGCACTGAGGGGCAAGATAATTTTACTTTCAGAGGAGATCCTCCGCAGAAATGCGGGCAAGGCATGCCTATGCCCAACAATCATCAGAACCGGCTAGTTTATGTCTACAACCAGACACGCGAGACGTTTGTCGCCACCGAGGCAGCCGTGGCCGACAGCTATCTGCGACGTCTGGTGGGACTGCTCGGCAAAACCAAAAAATGGGCGCAACGGGGGCGAGGACTCTGGATTGTTCCGTCGTCTGGCGTGCACACGATCGGAATGATGTTCCCGATTGACCTGATTTTTCTCAATAAGGAAAAACGAGTGATTCATGTGGAAGAATATGTTCGCCCCTTCCGCATTTCCAAGGTCTCCCTGAAGGCGGTGAGTGTTTTGGAACTGCCTCCA
>QHYN01000307.1 GCA_003224145.1 Acidobacteriota bacterium | reverse complement strand
CCTCGCTCCGGCTCAAGAGGAGCGAGTCCTAAACAATGCCGGGAAAAGCCACCCATGGCCGCGGGCTAAGGCTCATCGCCGCGTTCAAGCTCTTGAAAGCATTGGCCTTGATTGCGGTGGGCGTTGGCGCGCTAAGGCTGCTGCATAAAGACGTGGCGGCGGTCGCGGAACACTGGATCAATGTTTTTCGAGTCGACCCGCACAATCATTTCATTGACCTTCTGCTTACAAAGCTCTCGATCCTCGACGACCGACGACTCAAGGAATTGAGTGTGGGCACTTTTGTCTATGCCTGGATTTTTCTGGTGGAAGGGGTCGGCCTGGCGCTCGGCAAACGCTGGGCGGAATATTTCACGATCATCACAACTTCCTCGCTGCTACCGATAGAGATTTATGAGCTCGCGAGACGCGTGAGTGTCGGCAGGAGTTTGGCTCTCCTCATCAATCTAGCAATTGTCGCGTATCTGGTCTTGGAGCTGCGCCGCTATCCCAAGCGGATCTGAACTCACAAGACAGCGCCGGCACGAGCATGCCGGAAAACACTGCGCCGGAGGCCGGCTGCGTTCCAGCGCAGGCATAAGGATCTATAGTAGGCAGGTTGAAGTTCCGCTGGTTTACGGCAGCGTCAGCGTGTTGCCTTCGCGCACGGCGGTGGCTGTTTCTGTTCCTTGATAGCGGTAGACGACGATCAAAACCTTATCTGCGCCAACGGCGGGGTCGCCACCGAGAGCGCTGTTGGTCACGACGAAGTTCAGCGCGCCATCGCGAACTCGGCTGCGCAAGAGTTCGGTCACATTGACGGTTCTTCCCTGAACACCGTAGTAAGCGCGGACGATGCGGATGCCATTGGAGTCATCCTGATATTGCGCGCCGTAATTGGCCGGGCGATCGTCAAAATCGTCGGGGCGAACATTGAACGCACGAACTTCGACGAAGCTACCTTCTTTGTAGTCGAATTCGCGTTCCTCGTGTTTCCGGTTTCTGGCAAAGATGCGCAGATGTTTGTCTGCACCGACGGCGGGATCGCCGCCCATGGTCTGATTGTTCACGGCGACGCGGCCATTCACACCGCCGCGCCCAACGAGGTCTTTAACGATATCGGTGACATCGTTGTGCTGGTTCTTCGTACCGTATTCCGCGCGAACGATCTGCCAGCCTTCATCCTGGGCGCCCGCTGGGGCGCTGAAAAAAGTAATACCCGCGGCAACGAAAGCAGCCGCAATGAGAAACATCACATATCGATTGACGAGCTTCATTCGAGAATCCTCCGTGGCGGAGCGCCTCCGCCTTATTCCCTTCAATTTAAAGCAGAATAGGGGCGCAGGAACGCCCAAAGGAGGCGCGATTGTCCTAATCGTCTATACCCTCTGTGACGTGCCCTGAGCCATTCCTCGTAGATTCCATTATGTTCTAATAGACAAGATGAAAAAATTTGCATCAGCAGGCAGTCAGCGCTGGCTGCAAGTTGCGGCGAATCGGAAGCCACAACTTCTTACGAGCGCACTCCAGCGTAGCGGAGCAATTGGGCCGCGGGTTTCAATCGCGTGGTATTCTCCGCTCGAAAAAGAAGACTTTCAAGAGTATCGGGACGGAAAGGCGCTGGAGAAAGCAGGGATTGGGAAAGCCAATCTCAAGATGCCGCTGGAAGAGTTCTGGCCAGCGCGCGGACCAGTGTGGGACGCGTTGGGGATTACCTCGGAAGGACATGCGCTCTTTATAGAAGCTAAGGCTCATATTCCGGAAGCTGCTACGCCGACGACTAAAGCTACTGCCGAGGCATCGAAGAAGTTGATCGAAGGGAGCCTCGCCAGAGCAAGGAAGTTCTACGCCCCGAGAGCAACAGCTAGCTGGGGCAATCCGTTCTATCAATATGCCAATCGGTTGGCCCACCACTATTACTTGAGGCGAATCAACGAAATTCCGAGTGTACTCGTGTTCCTCTATTTTGTGAACGCAGACGACATGCTGGGACCCACCTCCGAGGAGGAATGGCGGGGGGCCGTGCGGCTTATTCATGCTGTTCTCGGGCTACCGAAAGATCTTAGGACTTATGGAGTGTACGACGCGTTTCTGGACGCAAGGCTTCTTCAAGACGCTGTCAATTGAAACTGGCTGCTTCCCATTTTCATGCCGATTTGCAAATCGTGTGCTCTTCGCTCATCATTATTTGTTTGTTCGGGGCCGCAGCACGCTGCTGCTGCTGCAATTCTTGATTCCAATTCGTATTTTCATGGCCGGGCATGCGGGGTTCTGGTGAAGCCCCAACAGGTCACAGAAAAAACAGATTCCTCGCTGCGCTCGGAATGACAATTCACTGCGTTTAGGCAGCTACTAAAGGAGCGGCATGGAAAAACCTTCCAAAATCGCGCCCGCCAAGGGAAGACTGGGAGTCCTGCTCCCGGGAATGGGCGCCGTAAGCACCACTTTCATGGCGGGAGTGGAGCTCGTTCGCAGGGGCAAAGCACAACCCGTGGGATCGCTGACGCAGATGGGCACGATCCGGCTGGGCAAGCGTACCGAAGGGCGGTCGCCGCTGATCAAGAAACTCGTCCCCCTGGCGGAGCCGAAGGATCTCATTTTCGGCGGGTGGGACATCTTCAAGGACAACGCCTACCAGGCGGCGGCGAAAGCCGGCGTGCTGAGCACCGAACATCTTGGGCAGGTGAAGACGTTTCTCTCCGGCATCCGGCCTATGAAGGCGGCGTTCGACCACGAGTACGTGAAGAAGCTGGACGGAGCTCACGTCAAGAAAGAGAAAAACAAGTACGAATTGGCGTTGCAGATCAAAGAAGACATCGCCAATTTCAAGAAAACGCGAAGAGTTTCGCGACTGGTGACTTGCTGGTGCGGATCCACGGAAGTGTTCATCAAGCCGGAAG
>QHYN01000066.1 GCA_003224145.1 Acidobacteriota bacterium | reverse complement strand
CGCACAGAAAAAACGTCAGCGGCCGTATTTGCCAACAAGTTCGGCTTGGGCAAGGATGCGGCCTTTCATGGCGCGTTCGACGTCGGCCTTGGTGGCGTCAGCCTTGAGGTTCAGTTTCGCATCGAGCGCGTAGAGCTTGAAAAAATAGCGGTGCGGCTTGCCGGGCGGCGGGCAAGGTCCCCCGTAACCGATTTTGCCGAAATCATTTCGGCCTTGGCGGGCCCCACTCGCAAGCTGCTCCTGCTTCGCGACTCCCTCCGCAAGCTCTCTGGTATCCGCGGGCAGGTCGAAGAGCACCCAGTGCACCCACGTGCCCACGGGAGCGTCAGGATCGTCCATGATGAGCGCCAGGCTCTGCGTTTTTGCCGGCACCTCATTCCAGTCTAATTTGGGCGAGACGTCCGGCCCATCGCAGGTAAACTTCTTGGGAATCGCCTGTCCCGCAGAGAAGGCGCTGCTGGATATTTGAAGAGGCATGCTCCCTCCTTTTTCTTTTTCTTGTGCGAACAGAATTCCGGAAGGGAAGAGAGCAAGAAAAAGCAGAACTTGAGTCAACGAGGGAATCTTTCTGCGCATGGATATCTTCACCGAACTCTTCCCAGACGGCTCCGCGCCTGCGGCGCTTGGTCTGCAAGGAAGCAATGTGCCGTCTTCAGGATAGCGCAGTGGAGGCCGGGCGCAACTACCGGCGGCTGCGGTCTTTGCGCACTGCTTCATCAATCAACGCGTCGAGTTCGCTTCGCGTCAGCGTCACTTCGTCGTCCGCGCTCTCCCCGGCATCGTTGGTGATGGGCAACTCCGCGCCTCCGCCCGGAGGAGGTGAAACGAAATAGCGCGGGCGCGCGGCCATGAGTTTTGCTACTTCCCGCCCGGAGAGCAGCACCGGCTCACCGGCGAGCTCTGCCGCTAGCGTAATCTTGGCACAATGCTCGATGGTCTCCATCCGAAAGAACGCAGTGAGCAGATCTGGTCCGCAGGTCACTGCGCCGTGGTTCGCCAGCAGCAGTGCGTCGTAGTGCGGCACAAAAGGCTCGAGCGCTGCGCTCAACTCCCCCGTGCCCGGCGTCGCATATTGCACCAGCGGAATCTGGCCCAGCCCCACGATCACTTCGGGGAGCAGCGCTTGATTCAGCGCGCGCCCGGCTACGGCAAACCCGGTGGCCGTTGGCGGATGCGCGTGGCAGATGGCATTCACATCCGGACGCATGCGGTAAAAAAGAAGATGCATTGCCAATTCGGAAGAAACTTTGCGATTGCCGGCCAGCTGTCTCCCCTCAATATCCGTGATCACCAGATCCTCGGGCGAAAGCATGCCCTTATTCATGCACGTGGGTGTCGTGAGAATGCGCCCGTCAGCGAGGCGAACGGACAGGTTGCCTTCGCAGGCGACGATGTACTCGTGTTCGTACATCCACCGCCCGGCGACACAAATGTCCCGGGCGTGCTGTTCCGCGCTTTTCGCGTGGCCTGCCAAAAGTGAGTCCGGGGTCATGGGCGGACTCCTTCCTGGCGCGGGAGGAAAATCCGCGCCGTCTCGTTCGAGTTGCCTCAGGCACACTCCGTAGCGGAGTTACGAAATGGCCCCGCCAGCTCCCTGGGACCGGCGCGAGCGGAAAGAAGCTATTACAAAACTCATTTGAAATCTAGGCATAAATGCCGCGGAGCTTGAGCGCGCTGGCCACCCGGTCGATCGCCAGCATGTACGCAGCAATGCGGTTGTTGACTTTGTGTAACTCGGCATATCGCACTACTTCGTCGAAAGCGTTTTCCATGAAGTCCATCAGCCGCTCGTTCACTTCACTCTCTCGCCAGAAGAAACCTTGGCGGTCCTGGACCCATTCGAAGTAACTAACGGTCACTCCGCCGGCGTTCCCGAGAATGTCGGGTATGGTGAAAATGCCTTTCGAATCAATGATCGTGTCGGCCTGCCAGGTGGTGGGGCCGTTAGCGCCTTCACAGAGAATTTTCGCTTGCACCTGGTGCGCATTTTTCTCCGTGATTTGGTTTTCTATTGCCGCGGGGACAGCGATGTCGCAAGGCTGGAAGAGCACATTACGCGCAGACATCTTCGTTCCGCCGCCCGGAAATTCCTGCAGCGGCTTCTTTTGCGTATACACCCAGTCGATCACCTTGGGCACATCGAACCCTTTTTCGTTGTAAAGACCGCCGCCAATATCAGCAAGCCCGATGATCTTATAACCCGCTTTTTGCATTAACTCCGCGGCCAGCGAACCTACGTTGCCAAAACCTTGCACCACGACTCGGCAGCCTTCTTTCTTCATACCTAGTTTGGCGAGAGCCTTGTCGCAGCACATCATCACGCCGCGTCCGGTAGCTTCGCGCCTTCCGCGGGAACCCCCGAGTTCGATGGGCTTCCCTGTCACAACCGCAGTCGTGGCCTGTCCAACGTGCATGGCATAGGTGTCCATCACCCACGCCATCGTCTGTTCGCCCGTGCCCACGTCCGGCGCGGGGATATCGCGTTCCGGTCCCAGCCAAACCGCCAATTCCGCCGTGTAGCGCCGCGTCAGCCGTTCCAATTCTCCGCGAGACATCTTGCGCGGGTCGCAGATCACTCCGCCCTTCGCCCCCCCGAACGGGATATTCACCACCGCGCATTTCCAGGTCATCCACGTCGCCAGCGCGCGCACTTCGTCGAGCGAAACGTCAGGAGCGAAGCGGATTCCTCCTTTGCCGGGTCCGCGCACATTCGAATGGAGAACCCGGTAGCCCGTGAAAACTTCCAACTGCCCGTTGTCCATCCCCACGGGAATGTAGAGCGTAATTTCCTTGCTCGGCCACTTCAGGAAGCGGTAGATGCCCTGCTCGAGTCCGAGTTTGTTTGCGGCAACCTCAAAACGCGCTTCCGCGTTTTGGTAGACATTCATTTCTTCCGGCATCGGAGCTTGCGGCATGCAGAGTTCTCCTTCGCTGACTTTCCCTGATTCCTTGACCCTTAGCTTGCTGCGGCACAGCATGGCTGCGCCAGAACGGTTAACAGGGAACGACACAGCCAGTGCAACGGTAATTCCGGCCCTCCGGGGCCCATTGTCCTTACACAACTTGACCTGTGATTGATTCACAGGTGTGATTTTCTGAGGCCAAGAGAGGTAAGTTTCAGCGGTCTACCCTTACCGCCAGACCTGCCATTTGGCCGGGCCGCCAGTATACGAACCTGTCCCGCGTCCCGCAAGCTGTTGCGCGTCTTCTCCTCCACGCCAGAAATGAGACGAAGACACACGCCCGGCAACATGTGGACAGAACCGTGTTTTGCAGCAGGTTACTGCGCGCGGAATTGGATCGTAACGCTGAGATGCATTGGCACAGCCTTGCCATCGAGCATCGCGGGCTGATATTTCCACTGCCTCAACGCATCCATGGCCGCTTGCTGGAGCAGCGACGGACCGGAAACCACTTTCATGGTGGTGACCCGGCCGTTGGCGTCGATCAGCGCATCGACCGTCACGTTGCCGGAGACATGTTGACTCTTCGCCAGCGCGGGATAGACCGGCAGCACGGAAGAGATTAGTTTCGCCTGTTTCACGTCTCCGCCAACTGCCAGGGGAGCCGCAGGTGCACTGGGCTCCTTGTTCGCAAGCTTGAGAGAGGGAGGCAAACCACCGGCATCGGTTTCTGGTTTTACTTCCTCCAACGAGAGTCCCGCTTCCGTTTCTGCGCCGTTCTGAGCATGCTGGCTCCGTGAAACCTTGGGAGTCGCCAAGCGAACCTCTCCGAGCGACGGCTTTTTCATTTGCACCGAAGCTGGCGCGGGTTGCTCGGTCGAGGATTTGCTCACGATGGTGCCGCTGTCGAGGGAATTCGAAGAGAGTTGCGTGTTGCGGGTCGGCATTGCCGGAGAGCCCGCTGACGCTGCGCCGGAAAGCTTCGACCCCGAGTTGGTTTGCGCGATCGAGTCGTTCCTGACCAGCGATGCCTGCGAGACTGCCGGCCCCTCCTGGGCGGGAAGATTCGTCTTCGATGCCGTTTCCTCTTGCGGTTTCGTCTGCAAAGGCGCTGTTGTGGGAGCAGAAACTGCCAGCGCTTGCGCATCTGGGACGCTGGCGTGAACGCCGCCGGATTGTTGGTTCATGGTCCACCAACCGGCAAAGGCTAACAGCACAATGCCCGCGCCTATCGCCGCGTACAGCACGCTATTTCCAGATTTCGTAAAGGGGCTCGCCGCAGGGCTCTCTTCCTCATCAATGGGGAGCGCGCTGCCGAACTCCGGAATGCGCAATTCGGAAACTTGCCCTTCTTCCGCTGGGACGTTGGGCTCCGCGGCTAATTCCTCTATTTCAGGCTGCTCCGCAAAGCGCTTGGCTTTTTCTCTCAGGACCAGTTCCTGGGTCGAAGAAGGGGCTGCGGCGTTGCGCGCCAGAGGCTCAAGCCAGGACGGAATCTTCAGTTCTTCTTGCTCCAAAGAGTCCAAAGAGGAGATGGGTACCGCAGGGGCGGCTTTCGCCGATTCGTCCGGTTCAGCAAGAATCGGAGCCGATAGAGACGCGTTGGAAGGCTCCAGGATTTGCGCCCTCTTCTCGTGAATCTGGTCTTTTTCAACCACCGGAAAAGAAGGCGCTTCCAGCGAGTGGTTCACAGGCGAATCGGAAACTGATTCGGCAAAATTCATCGTCGAAAGCTCTTCCTGCAAGCGCGCGGTGCGCTGTTTTAGCGTTTCGGTCTCGGGATCGATGGGGACCTGCACTTGCGGCGGTGGCGGCACAACCGGCGACGCGGCAGGCTTTACTTCGAAGAAGGGAGCGAGACTCGATAGGTCGACTTTGGATAGGTCCGAAGGTGCCTCTGGCGAAGAAGCAAAAATGCTAGCGGGCTTGTCGGAAGTGCGTTGCAAATCAAAAGTCGGAAAGTCTGGCGAGGCCGACTGCGGAACAGTGGATTCCGGCGTGATTTTCGGCGCAGCCGTCGAGGACGCCGCCGCAACAACGGGCCCGGCAGATTTTGGCTTCGAGGCACCGAGCAGCGAGGCGGAATCGAGAGCTGGCGGAACAATGGATGAACCTGCGGCAGTGATGGGCGTGCCCGGAGACGTGGACTTCGGCGGCACTGGCGCTTTCGGCGCAACAAATTTCGGCGCAACAAGCTTTGGCGCGACGCTCGCCGTGACTGCCGGGACGGAGGGTTTGGCCGCGCCATTGCCAGGCGCGTTCCTCGCGGGAAACTCCCCGATTTTTGCCGCCGCCGGTCGCACAGGAGCAGGAACCTGCGAACCGCTTGAAGCTGGCGGACGAGCTGTTACTGGCGCGGGCTGGGCCGCGGAGCCAATGTGATCGCCGGGAAAACGCATGCCCCAGAATCCCACGGCGGCTTCGGTAAATTCCAATTCCACATAGCCGCTGACGTTGCGGTAGTTCTTGGACTTGACGACTTGGCAGACCACTTCTTTTTTGGTTCGTTCATTGGTGAGGAACAGCAATTGTCCCGGAGCAACGGAGGACGAAAGACGGATCACCGCCCCGGCACCAAAAACGAGTACAGTCTTGGTCGTTTCGGAGAAAGGTTCGCGTTTGTTGCTGCCTTCCATGGCGCGCGCGCCATTGACGGTAACAGGAACTTCCAGCGCGACAGCCTGCTGCCTTGGCGCGGGTTCGGCGGAGGACACCGGCGCTGAAGCCGAGCGTGACTCGGTCTCTGGCGTTGCCGTTGAAGTGTCGGATTCTTTGATAATAGGAGGCATGGCGCGCACACCCGCGAAGCAAGATTTTGCTGCTGGCCCTGTCCAGGTTTTCCCCAAAGGCCTACCTTTATATCTTCCCCTTCCACGGAGACGGCCAGCTATAGTACGCGCGTACTACCATGGAAACACCTGTTCGTGAGGACAGGCCCGAATTCCGCGGGCGCGCGAATGTGGTTGGGTCGAGGCGGCAAGAAATGGGCGGCGGGTGAAGAAATCTTTCCTTCTACCGCGGAAGGGGGGGTTGGAACCGTTCGTCGACTTCAACTTGGTAGCCGGTGACGAGTTTGTTGGTTTCGTTGGCCATGCCGATGATCGCCTGTAATTCCTTAAACATGGCGTTGGTCATGCCTTTGCCGAAAGCGGAAGCCGTGTGCGAAGCGATGCAGTAGGTGCAGTTGTTGGTGACGCTCACGGCGATGTAGATCAATTCCTTGGTGAGTGGATCGAGCGCGCCCGGAGCCATAATCTGTTTGATACTCTCCCAGGTGCGCCGCAGCAGGGCGGGATCGTGAGCGATGGCTTTCCAGAAATTGTTGATCCAGTCGATCTTGCGTGTCGCCATGATGTCATCATAGATGGCGCGCACTTCCGGGCTCGCGTCCTTGTACTCGATCAGTCCGAAGGTGGACATAAGCATCTCCAAACTTTTCTTGAGGATTACAGACCTCAAGTTAGCAGGAATTGAAGAACCTGTGTACCAGCGGCTTTACGCCGCTGCCGGCGGCGAGTAAAACCCGCCCGCTGCGGGTCTTTGGCATGAATTTTTCGCTCCCGTGAATGAAATTCATTCTTCTTGACAGCGGGCGCTGATGCGGGTTACAACTTTGTGACAACAGGCACATTGGTGTTGAAGGTGTAGGGCTGTTTGAACCGGAATAGGGCGAGCTGGTCCGGGGGGCTTGTCCTGATGAAATGACGGATCTCGACCGAACAACAGAGTGCAGTCGGGTCCAATGCGGCTTCTGAGTGGCTCTTACTTTTTCAAACGTCCCCCGAGCGGGTCGGGGGACGAGGGTGCTGTCAGTTAGCGTTTAGACTTTCATGAGGGGGGTGTTGAATCTATGAAGCGCCTAGTTTTAGCAGTTCTCATCGTATTGTCGCTCGCGGTGGCGGGAAACGCCCAGACGTTCCGGGGGGCGATTAACGGAACGGTGACCGACCCGTCGGGCGGCAGTGTCCCGAACGCAACGGTCAAGGCCACGGAAATCACCACGGGCATCGATCACACCACCACAACAACCAGCGACGGAGCCTTTGCCTTCCAGGATATTCCGCTCGGCTACTACAAGGTTGCAGTGACGGCAACGGGCTTTCCCACGTACACGGTGGACAAGGTTGAAGTCGTCGCGGGCCAGATCCACACGCTGCAGATTACCCTGAAGCTCGCACAGGCGACCACCACGGTGGAAGTGTCCGCGGCGGCTTTGACGCTCGACACGGCGACGCAAACCCAGACCATGACCATTCCCGACGATGTGGTGCAGAACATGCCGCTGAACGGCCGCGACTTTACGCAAATGATCGCTGTTGCACCGGGTTTCGGCGGCTACAACGTGGGCGGCTTCGGCTCTCTGAATGGGACACGACCCAACCAGATCAACTGGCAGATCAACGGAGTGGACAATAACGATTTCTGGCACAACATTCCGGCCATCAATCAGGGTGGCGTCTCGGGGATTGCCGGCACTGTCCTGCCGATTGACGCAACTGTGGAATTTTCAGTGCAGACCTCCTCGGGACCCGAAGGCGGGCGCAACGCAGGTGGCACAGCCAACATTGTCCTCAAGTCCGGGACCAACGGCATTCATGGGTCACTTTATTACTACAATCGGAACGAATACTTCGCTTCCCCCTCGCCCTTCTTCACTCCTTGCACTCTCGGTGCTGCCGCTTGTGCGGCCGCCGGAAAGCTTACCAAAGCGCCGAGAGAACGCAACGAAAACTACGGCTTCTCTGCGGGCGGCCCGATCATTAAGAATAAGACATTCTATTTCCTCAGCTACGAGAAGAACGACTTCGTATTCGGTCTTTCCGGAATTGCAACAGAACCTTCGGATGCCTGGGTGAACCAAGCGCTTGTCGTGCTCGCTAATCATGGCGTTACAGAAAGTGCCGCTTCGACGAATGCAATTGGGACAAGCGGCTTCTGGCCAAGGAGCGGAAGCTCAAGCATCGCAGGCCTCCCCGCTATCGTCGGCAATTTCTTCAGTCCCAGCTCCGAATTTGGATACAGCTACAACGGCGTAGCTCGGCTCGATCACCAGATTTCTGACAAACATCATCTTTCTCTGCACGCCATTATCGGCCAAGGGAACCAGACTGCTCCCCTGGGCGGCAGCCCAGCGCTGGGAACCGCCAGCTCGAATTTGGCGTACTACTTCGAGGTTGCGCCTCTCCACGACGGTAACTATGGCGCAGTCTTGAACTCCACGCTGTCCTCGAGGTGGACCAATCAATTCCTTTTTGGCGCCAGCTACTTCAATCAGCTCTTCCACGACAACAACAATAGCTTCGATACCAAGGCCATGGGCATATTCCTTAGCCCGGACGCCACTGCCCACGGGCAGCCCATCCACGGCGCTCCTAATATTGTCATCGCGCCTCCTTCCAAGGGCGGTTCGGGGGGATTTGAACAAATTGGCCTGACTCCACCCGAGGGCCGAAGCGACCTGACCTTGCACTTTACCGACATCCTTTCCTACAGCGTCGGTAAGCACCAGTTCCGTTACGGAGCTGAATTTCGCCACGGGAAACTCAACGAGTTCTACCACCGCCGCGGAACTGGAAAGTTCGTCTTCGACGGGTCGGCCGGCCCCTGGGCTAATGATCCCGTGACCGCAACGGAGACTCCCGTGACAAAGGCTCTAGCGGATTTTCTGGCAGGCGATGTATCGGCCTGCGACGCCTTCCATACGGTCGCTAATAACTTTACCTGCGGCTCCACAATTGCCGTTGGTGACCCGGAACGTTGGGTCCATGTCAACGCTTTCAATGCCTACGTCCAAGATTCCTGGCAGCTAACCAGGAAGCTTAACTTCCAATACGGTTTGCGCTACGAATACTTTGGCCCCATGCAGAGCGACAAAAAAGACATCGCCAACTTTGTTCCGGGAACCGGATTTGTGGTTCAGGATGGCGGCCATCCGCTCTTCAACCCCGGTAAGAACCATTTCGCCCCCCGACTCGGCTTCGCTTATCAGCCTACCGCGAAAGGCGATCTCGTAGTGCGCGGAGGCTTTGGCGTATTTTATGACCAGATTAACCTCAATCCCTTCTTGGATTTCCGGCCGCCCGTCGCGGCGCCTTCAGGGATTCAGGGCAATCCATTTGGCGCCACGCCCGTCTCCACCTACTCGCGTGATGGTTACAACTGGGATGCCGTGCAGGCGGGTAATAACTCCATCTTCCCCGGCGTCATCAAATGCAACGACCCGCTTTGCACCAGTACCACCCCTGCAACCACCCCGGTTCCGAAATTCAACCTCTATTCGGTCAGCCCGAACTTCCGCACACCTTACTTCTATAACTACAACCTACAGGTGGAGAAGGGCTTGGGCAACTCCGCTGTATTCCAGATCGGGTATGTTGGCAGCCAGGGACGCAAGCTGAATATCGTCTCGAACATCAACCAAGGCGGTGCATTCCCGACATTCGGCAATATCCTGCAACTCAACACCATTGGAACGTCCAACTATAACGCATTGCAAGCCATTTTCCGGACCAGAGCATGGCGCGGGCTAAGCACCCAGTTCGCTTACACCTGGTCGCATGCTCTGGATGAAATCAGCGAGTACCGCGGTCAAGTTCTGGACGATGCTTTCAACCTTAAGGCGGATTATGGAAACAGTGATTTCGACACTCGACACCTTTTCACCATCAGTGGTACCTATGATGTCCCCAAGGCACCTTGGGCTACTTCTAGCTGGTCCAAGCGCGCGTTCAACGACTGGCAGGTCAGCACGGTGATGAACTGGCACAGGGGGCAGCCCTCCGACGAGTCGCTTTCGGGATTGGTTCTGCTCGGCAACCCGTATGCGGGAGTCAGTCACAAATTCGACCCCAGCTTTGGGACGCAATGGTGGAACCCCACGGCGTTCTGCCTTCCGAATACGAACCCGGCGCTCTCGACGGCGTGCCCGGGCTCGGCAAACCTCTCTCGAAACAAATTTACCGGGCCGGGTTTTGGGGATGTGGACCTGTCGTTTATTAAGAACATCCCAATCACCGAACGGGTCAGAATCCAGCTCCGGGCAGACTTCTTCAACCTCTTGAACCGCATCAACCTTGCCTCCGGAGTTGGCTCCGTGGGCAGCGTTTGCTCGCCCGACCCAATAGCAAAAACGGGGATTTGCACTACCAGCAGCGGCTTCGGCCAAGTCGGCGACACCATCGGCGATTTCAACGGCGCTCCCGCGATCGGCCCTGGCGAAGCCCGCAACATCCAGCTCGTGGCGAAGATCATCTTCTAACGCGCTACACAACTCTTAACCTAAAAGGGCCCTCTCCGATCCAGTTGGCGAGGGCCCTTTTCCTTTCTTGATCCGTGTAGCGGCGGGTTTATCCCGCCGGGCAACCCTTTTCGTTTCTTGGCCCGTGTAGCGGCGGGTTTATCCCGCCGGCCTTCGCTGAATTTCCCTCGCGCCCACCATTGTACGGCGGTGCCTATGTCCGGTGGTGTGGCAGGGGCAGCGGTTGGCACTCCCCCAAGCCGGTTTTTCAATCGCAAGGCCGCATCGCCTCAGGAACTCGTCCCGTAGACACCTGTGAGCTTTACTCCTTTCTTTTCTTTCACTTGCGAACGCGTTCGAAGTACGCGGTCCGTTTCTTGGAATACTAGTACTATAAATGGACTTGACAAATAAAATAATTTGGGCTATTATGGGTCGTGAATTTTCACCCTGAACCACGCCGATCGCCCTGTCCCGGCCCTATTGCGAAGATTCCGGCCTTGCCGGAAAGGTCTCGACTCCATCCTTATCCGGACTTGGCCTGTGTCACCGGATTCCTTCCCGTCCTCTGTGGGCGCCATATTCGTCACCGTGACGAGAAAACCGTTCAGAACAAACAACTTTATCTCACTTTAGAATCAACACTCAACACTTATGAAAAACACTGGGGGAGGGGT
>QHYN01000300.1 GCA_003224145.1 Acidobacteriota bacterium | reverse complement strand
CGGAAATTCCTGCTCTCAAATTCAAATTCGATGTTCACCCGCTGCCATCGCTCCGGAGCGACCTGACGCATGGCTTCGCAGTCGGGAAATCCCTTTTGAGCCGCTTCGATCGTGTAGCCCAGATCTTTCGCCAGCATTCCAAACAGCAACACGACGCCCTGTTCGTTCACCGGTTCGTGCCGGAACCAACGGAATTGAGTAGGGTTGCCGTAGATTGGCCGTTCTCGTAGCCGCGCGTGGCATGTTTCACGCGGCGGAGCGGCGGAAGGAGAGTTGTTGATCGGGCGTTGCCGGTGCCGGTCGGCTTTCGGTACGGGGCCGCGCGGTGCGGGAGGGGGAAGAAGAGCTACGACATCCGCCCACTCCGGTTTGCTTTTGGCGAAATTGCGAAAGGCCTCGGGCAGTCTTGACCAGGGACCGAATCGCTTTTCAATGGTGCCGCGGTCTTCTGGCCTGATGTTCAGGGTATAGGGGCGGAGTCGCGCAGTCCTGACGGCATCGTTCCAACTGCGGAAGTATTGCAGTACATAATACGCGGAGATTCCGGAGAGCGAAATGAATTCAGCCTGCGATGGAGCACGGCCAAGGCGCTTTCCAATCGCAGCGATGGAATTTACGATTTCCTTCTTGTCTGGCATGGTGCTTGGGTACTTTCGATGGTTTGTTGATATTTCCTGCGGTTGGAAAAACGAAAAGGGGCGGCTCGTGGCCGCCCCCTATGTTTTTCTCTGAACTGTTGGCTGTTAGCTGTCGACTCGCTGGACTGCGGCGGCCTGACGCCGCTTTTCTTTCCCTTCGCGCGGCGAAGACACGTCTGCGCAGCGTGGGTACAAGAAGCTCGCAGGATTGGGCGCGTAAGAGATCCTAAAGAAGCGCAGAAACCGGGTAAGCGAGGATAGCTGTCCCAAAATGAAAAAAGCGGGAGAGGAATCTCCCGCTGTCGAAACGCACTTTTCTACAAACACTACTATACACGAACTACTGGGCTCCGTCAAGCAAAACTTTCAGACGGTCGCGGCTCAACTTCCGGATTGCCCGTCACCCGTCGAGAACCGATGCCAAGCGCGGAGATCACTTCCTACCGGCCGACTTCACAGGACTAATCCGCCGTCGAAGCCGGATGGCTTCCGGTTTGCCGACGACTCAGAGCTCTTTGTTGGCGCTGGTAATCTGATTCCACCGTTAGTACATCCTCGCTCGCCGCCGGCAGGCACAATCGCAAAAATCAGCTAGACCGTTGATGCATCTGCAACAAGCGATCAAGGCTCCACAGCCCTCCACCCGCGGGCGAAAACGCCAGTCTGCTAAGTGCCGGCAGAGCCTTGCAGAGTTCTCTCTCACTGTTTCAAGTAACGAAGCGCAACACATCCTGATTTAAATGGCTTTGACTCAATCAGTTTCAATTGCAATTTCTCGGGCAGGCTGACGCCCTCCATCAATCGTCTGCCTTCTCCAACAATGGTTGGCATAACGACAAAACGATATTCGTCAATCAGGCCAAGCTCCATTAGTTGTGAAGGAACATCTACACCGCCGACCAAAATATTTTTGCCCTGTTCTTGCTTCAGTTTAAGTATTTCGTCGCGAAGGTTCGTACGAACAATTCTCGTATTTTCATCTTCAGCGCTGGCCAACGATCGTGAAAAAACAATCTTCTTCTTGGAGACAAAGGTTTGAGCAAATTCGATATCCGCTTTTGTCTCGGACTGGCTTTTTGCGATATCAGGCCAATAAGGAACCATCAATTGATAGGTTTTACGCCCATAGACGAGCAGGTCAAAATCTCGCAAGAGGTGCGTGTAATGTTCAAGTACTTCGTCATCGGGGGGGGTTGAATTTGGTATGGTCGCAGCAGCCATCCAGGGTAAGGTTGATTGCGAAGATTAGATTTCTCATTTCCGCCTCCGATTGAGCAGCATGGTCTTCCAACATAAAAGCAATAACTTTGAACCGCGCGTCATTGCAACATAAAGATTAGGTGCATCCAACTGGAAAAGGCCGTCCCCGATGTTGATGGCTTTCGTTGGCCGCGAACAGTCTGTGCCTTCGCCGAGCAGCCGGACGTGTAATTCTACCGTAGAGTCTTCGTTCATATTTTCAAATAGCGGTACCGCAAAAGTTGCTTTGTGCCTGGTTTGTCGCGTTACCGGAAACTGACCCACCACCCAAACGGTCACGGCCTTTAATTTTGGCTTCCAGCCCACGTACACTCAAGACATGAACCGATCTGTGTTAGCGCTCGGGTTAGTAGTTGGGCATCGTATCTAATGCTGGGATCGGAGCCAGGCGGAGCAAGCCCGACCCTTAGATCTTGGTGCCTTTAAACTCGGCGGAAAGTCATTCGAACGCAATAAACTCTCGCACTTCGATATCGGTCTCCTGGTCCGGACCGTTCGGCGCCACCGGAGATCGCTTCGCCCACTCAATCGCTTCTTCGAGCGACTTCACCTCGATAATCCAGTAGCCGGCGACCAGCTCCTTCGATTCAGTGAATGGTCCATCGATCACCGTTTTCTTTCCGCCGGTTGAGAATCGGATTCGCGCGCCTTTGGAACTGGGGTACAGACCCGCCGCATCGATCAGAATTCCCGCTTTGGCCTGCTCTTGGTTGTACTTCACCATCGCGGCGATCGATTCCTCGCTCGGCATCTTGCCGGCTTCGGAGTCTTTGTTCGATTTTAGAATCAACATGAATCGCATCGTTGTTCTCCTGAATGAGTGTCCGTGGCCGGCGAAGCTCAATTCCCGGCCTCACTTCTACGTCGAACCGCAAACGCCGAAATCGACATCCACCGGAGAATTCCCCCCCGAAATCCAGCAAGCGCCCTAATCTACTGCAAACGCGACGGTTAACGGAAATGCAATCACAGAAATCACGAGCGCGACTACCGTGAGCAATAAGACCTTTCGCACAGGGCCGCCTCTCATCGTTCAGACCTAATCGAGTATGCCGAGGGCATGTAAACGGGGCAAGGTCCCGATTAACGCGCTTGTATTGACTCGTCTGGCCACCTTCCGGGTGGTCGGCAAGCCGGAAGTGGTCCTCAGCTCCATTCGCTGAATATACCTCCGCAGTGAAATTGGGCCCATGCAGCCAAGCCTTTGATCCCAAAGGAGATCACTCGGCGGTCTTCAGTTCGCGAATCCAGATATTGCGGAAGCGCACGGGATCACCGTGATCCTGTAGCGCGAGCGGCAATTTTTCGGGATGAGCTTTGTAGGGCGGGCGCTCACCATGTTCCGTCGGCCCAGTCAGCGTCACATTGTCTTGAACGAACACGTCATTATGTAACACAGTTGCGCGTGCGGGACGAAGGAGCTT
>QHYN01000299.1:839-3876 GCA_003224145.1 Acidobacteriota bacterium | reverse complement strand
TCCACTTGTGAAACCGCACTGGAACGGCTGGGGCGCGAACCTGGAGCAGCATCGCTTTCAGACTGCGGAGATGGCGCAACTTTCAGCGGAGCAAGTGCCGAAGCTGAAGCTGAAATGGGCGTTCGGCTTTCCCGGAGTCACTCGTGCCCTTGGCCAGGCCACCGTGGCCGGCGGCCGAGTGTTTGTGGGAAGTTATGAGCGCAGAGTCTATGCGCTGAGCGCAGAGACGGGATGCATTTTCTGGGCATTCGACGCGGACTTTCCTGTCCGAACAGCAGTCAGCATCGGACAGAACGGCAGCGGCTCGGCGGCGTACTTTGGCGATCAGCATGCCAACGCATATGCGGTGGATGCTGTAACGGGAAAGCTGCTGTGGAAAGAGCACGTGGAAGAGTTTCCAGGGGCGGTGACCACCGGAGCACCCACGCTCGCGGGGGGAAGACTCTATGTTCCTGCTTCATCGTTGGAAGAGGTGTTCGGCGGCAATCCGCAATATGAATGCTGCAAATTTCGCGGCAGCGTGACGGCGTTGAATGCCGCCACAGGAAAAGTTCTGTGGAAGAGCTATACGGTTGCCGAAGAACCGAAACCAGTACGCAAAAACAAGCTGGGCGTGCAGCTCTGGGGACCTTCCGGGGCGGGCGTGTGGTCTTCGCCGACCGTGGACCTGGCCGGTCGCACGGTCTATGTGACCACGGGCGATAGCTATTCCGACCCGGCGGCGCCGACCTCGGACGCGTTTTTGGCGTTGGACTTGGAAACAGGAAAACTGAAATGGTCGCAGCAAATGACCAAGGGGGATGCCTTCAATCTGGACTGTGGTATGCCGCCCGAGAAGCAGACTAATTGTCCTGAGGCCAAAGGACCCGATTTTGATTTTGGCTCTTCGCCGATTCTGGTGGAGTTGGCCAATGGTCGCCGGGCGTTGGTTGCCGGTCAGAAATCAGGAATGGTTTACGCTTTGGATCCCGACAAGCAGGGGGAGCTTCTGTGGCAACGGCGCGTGGGCAAGGGCAGTATCGTGGGTGGCGTGCAATGGGGCTCGGCCGTTGACAAGAATAATGTGTACGTCGCGGTTTCGGACGTGGCCATGCAGCCGGTTCCGCCAGGAACGGACGGCGCGCGGGCTTCGATCCTTGGTAACGCCTATCAATTGGATCCGAAAGCCGGGGGCGGGCTTTTCGCGCTGAAGCTGGACACCGGCGAGATTGTCTGGCACACGCCGCATCCGGGATGTGGAGAGAAGCCTGGATGCAGCCCGGCGCAGTCGGCCGCGGTAACAGCGATTCCCGGCGTGATTTTTTCCGGCGGACTGGACGGGCACTTGCGGGCGTACTCGGCGCAGGACGGGCATATCGTTTGGGACGTTGACACCGCCACGGATTTCAAAACGGTGAATGGCGTGAAAGCTCATGGAGGGGCACTCGACGGTCCAGGGGCGGTGGTCGTGGGAGGAATGCTTTACGTCAACTCGGGCTATGCGTTCTTGGGAAGCGCTCCCGGCAACGTACTGCTGGCATTTTCCGTGGACGGAAAATAACGTCTGAGAGAGGTCATGGGAAGACGCAAAAAGTTTGGAAAACACCTGGTGTTTGCCGCGGGGCTGGCTCTTTCGGCCACAGCCGCCATTGCGCAGGGCCAGATTCCCGAATGGTGCAAAGCGCTCCCACGCCCGGAATACAAATCGCTTCAGCGCGTCCTTCCCGGCGATCCCTGGTTCGAGGTCTACAAAGTGGTACCCGGCGTCTTCGCCATTTACGAGCCACACCAGGCGGAAGAAACTATTGCCTATCTCATCGTCGGCACCAAGCAAGCTCTTCTCTTTGACACGGGAATGGGCATCGGCAATATTCGCAACGTCGTCTCGCGCCTGACCTCGCGGCCCGTCGTGGTGCTGAACTCGCACACACACAATGATCACGTCGGTGACAATTGGCGATTCCCATTTGTCTACGGCATGGACACGGCCTTCACGCGCGCCAATGCCAAAGGCTCGCGCGAAGACGCACAGGCAGAGATTGCTCCGGACCAGATTTGCGGCGAGCTGCCGAAAGGCTTCAATCCGAAAACCTACGCCACCAAGCTGTGGCACATTTCTCTGTTCGTGCACGACGGCTTCAAAATCAATCTCGGCGGCCGCACGCTGGAAATTATCGCTACGCCGGGGCACACGCCGGATGCGATCTGTCTGATCGATCGCGCGAACGGCCTGCTCTTCACCGGCGATACGTACTATCCCGCACCGATCTGGCTGTATCGTCCGGAAACCGACCTCGATGCTTACGTCGCCTCGGTAAAGCGGCTCGAGGCGCTCGCGGCGCGCCTGAAACTGGTGCTTGGGGCGCACAACATTCCCGTGGCGCAGCCGGACGTGCTCTCCCAACTCGTCGACGCGATCCAGGCCGTGCGCTCCGGAAAAGGGGAAGTCAAGTCAGAAGGAGCAGGCAAAGCCATGCACACGTTGGGTGGCTTTAAGTTTCTTCTCGCGGAGCCCGAGAAAGGGATAGATTAGAGTTCTTATGGAGGTCGTTCAAAAACGGGTGAGTTTGTCATTCCGAGGAGCGAAGCGACGAGGAATCTGCTTTTTTTCATTGCTTCTTGCCAAAAGCAGATCCCTCGCTGCGCTCGGGATGACAAGCAGCTGCAATTTTCGGCAAGCATAAAGGTTTTCGGCAATGTGGATATGTTCTTCTAAAACAGCCGCCTTGGTGATCCTGAGTTTTTCGTGCCTCGCTCCCAGTGCACTCGCAAGCCAGCACAAACAAAGTCAGCACAAACAAAACCAGCAGCTGAAAGAAAAAACGGTGTGGAATTATGACGGCGGCGTCTTTTTTGAGACTGACGGCTCACTCCCTAACAGCGTCTGCTTCCGCATCTCCGGGCGGATGAATTCGCAAGATTTCTTCGACAACCTGAAACGCGTGGATTCCGAGGAAAGTACAATCTTCCGCCACGGCTCGGAAAGCGTCACGCAATTTCCAGAGTCCGTAATCATTTCCTTTTCCATCCGCGATCAGTCATGCCCCACGGGAGTGCA
>QHYN01000299.1:0-722 GCA_003224145.1 Acidobacteriota bacterium | reverse complement strand
CCCGACGGCCGCATCGCCGCTCGCGTCGCCGCGCGGCTCTGAGTTGTGGTCGGTTCTAAGGTGTCCGTTCTCGATCAAGAACAGAGATGCAGCGAGAAAATGGAAAATAGAAATTGGAAAATGAAAAGTGGAAATTAGAAATGGACATTGGAAAACAGAAGTCGGAAACGGATCGCAAGTCTTTCGCCGATTCCAATTTCCAGTTTCTAATTTCAGTTTTACAGCTTCTGAGTTTCTCAGCCCATGGAGCTGACTTTTTTCGGCTCGATCTTGTAAATCACGCGAACTTCACCGGGCTGCCGGAAGGGATAGACCGGTTTTCCCAAATATTTTTGCGAGAGTTTGTTGATGTGATCGTCGGCACCCTTTTCCGTGATTTCCACGACGCGTCCGCGGACCTCTAAATAGCGGTAGGGATTCGCGGGATCCTGGAGGGAAATCGAAACGCGGGGATCGCGGCGGATATTCTTGTCCTTGACGCGGCCTTTGGCGGAATTAAATCGAACGTATTTGCCATCGTAATCCACCCAAACGGGCGTGACTTGCGGGCTTCCGTCCTGCATCAGCGTGCCGAGATTTCCGAAGGCTTGCTTTTCGAACAGGTCCGTATAGTTTTCTGGAATTACCTGGCCCATTTTTCACCTCCCAATCAATTTATTCGCAGCTTAATCGAAACGGATTTCCGGAACGCGGCCCTTGGCGATGAGCGGCGCGCCAGTCAG
>QHYN01000298.1 GCA_003224145.1 Acidobacteriota bacterium | reverse complement strand
GACGTGCGGCTTCAATAGGTCGTACAACCAAGCGGCCCAGGTTCCCTCTTCAAACGTGACATACAGGTTTCCCTGCAGTCCTTGAATAAACTGCAGAATCGTTGCCGCTTTCGTTTCGAGGACGGACTCCATCAGCAGCTTGCCGCCGGAATTCATCACCGCGATCGAAACGGTTTCCTTGTGTACGTCCATGCCGATATACTTCGTACTGTCCATTTAGGGTGCTCCTTTCGGTAGGGGATGAGGTCAGCGCTCAAACCTACTCCAAAAGGGGCGCCCTTTTATAATGCGTAATCCAGTTGACATCGTGCGGATAAGTCCCGGGAAGTCGGCTTGTAGGAAGTGATCTCCGCGCTTGGCATCGACTCTGGACGGATTATGGGGAACTTGGAAGTAATTCCAGTTGCCTGGTAATTCGGGTGGTCTCAATGGGTCGACGCAACACTAGGCCGAAGTCCCCTTGCAGGGGCCTCAATAGCTAAGAGTCGTTCGCGAGCGTCGATTCAAACGGAACACCATCCTGGCCAGGGTCTTATTGAGTACAGCCGGACAAAGCGGTTCTCCATGGGGAAGTGCCGTCGGATCAACTGACTAGATGGTGTTGCGTCGACCGTCTGAGCTGGCACGCGTAACCGGACATTTCATTTTCAGTTGCACACGATGAACAGCTTACTGATCGGAGAAGTGAAATCGCCACCCAATCAGCTGGGCAGATGTCTGGTAAGCCAAGTGAAAGCTGACCGTCTCTGAACTGAGCAGGCGACATCTGATCGTCCAGAGTTACGGAAACGGGTATGCCACGACAGAACTGGCCGTGGTAATGTGCGTCGGAACGGATTTTCCCGGCGGAGGGAGACCGATGCAGAGGCGCACGTTCATGAACGTTACGGCCAGCGCCGCGACAGCCCTGGCATTGAATCCTTTGGCGCTTGCCGAGGAGCAAGAACGGAAAAGTCCGGTCGTCTATCCCGATCCGGCGATTGAAGGGGTTGATCCGCGCTTCGCAAAATACAGGGTCGGCAACGCGGCGGTGGAGCGCCTATACACGGGCACGCGTTGGGCGGAAGGGCCGGTGTGGTTTGCGGATGGCCGGTATCTGCTCTTCAGCGACATCCCCAACAACCGAATGCTGCGATGGGTCGAGGAGACCGGAGAGGTCAGCGTCTTCCGCAGCCCCTCGAACTACAGCAACGGCAACTACCGGGATCGGCAGGGCAGGCTGCTCACCTGCGAGCACGACACGCGCCGGGTAACGCGAACGGAATACGACGGCACGATCACCGTGCTGATGGACCGTTTTCAAGACAAGAAGCTAAACGCGCCGAATGATCTGGCGGTGCATTCCGACGGAGCCATCTGGTTCAGCGATCCGGGCTACGGCATCATGTCGAATTACGAAGGGCACAAAGCTCCCTTCGAGCTGCCCGCCAACGTCTACCGGCTCGATCCGAAGACGCGCGAGGCGACTGTCGTTGCTAGTGACATGGATAAGCCCAATGGCCTGTGTTTCTCTCCCGACGAGAAACTGCTCTACATCGTGGATACCGGAGTTCCACGCCACGCCGGCGATCCGCACCCTATTCGAGTCTATGACGTCGTGGATGGCGTGAGGCTGAAGAATGGCCGGCTGTTTGTGGACATGTCGCCGGGCTCATCCGATGGCATCCGTTGCGACATGGACGGCAACGTCTGGTCCGCTGCCGGATGGGCGGGAGAAGGCTACAACGGGGTGCACGTGTTCGCGCACGACGGCAAGCTCATTGGCAAGATTCGTCTTCCGGAAACGTGCGCAAACCTCTGTTTTGGCGGCGCCAAGAGAAACCGACTGTTCATGGCCGCAAGCCAGTCTCTCTACGCGGTGTACGTCGAGACCCAGGGCGCCCAGATGCCTTGACCAAGTGTTGGCATCCGCCAGGTGGGCCATTCTTCGTTTGGTTTTCTTGGACGTGCTACGCCGGCAAAAGGAACTGTTGAAGAAATTAGCCGTGTCTCGGTTAAACCCACCCGCCATCGATGACATAGCTTTGATTGGTAATCGCCGAGCTGTCGTCTGCAGCGAGGAAAAGAACGAGACGGGCCACCTCTTCCGGAAGAATCATTCTCTTCAAAGCCTGACTGGCCAGGATTTCGGCCTTGTAGGTTTCTGTAAACCAAAGCTGCTTTTGTCGTTCGGTAAGAATGGCGCCCGGCATAACACAATTCACTCGAATGCCGTTCGCGCCAAGCTCATGAGCAAGCGTGCGCGTCATCCCAACAATCGCAGCTTTCGCCGTAACGTACACGGGGATTCCTACGGACGGAATTATCCAGCTGATAGAACTCGTATTAATGATGGAACCTCTGCCGACCTTTTTCATCGGCGGAATCACAGCTTGAGCAAGAAAGAACTGGTGTTTGAGGTTTTCTGCCATCGCCTTGTCCCAGAAGTCTGAGGTGACTTCCTCGATTTTATGGCGCGTGTCGTTGCCCGCATTGTTGACCAGCACGTCCACGGCCTTGAAACGTTCGAGAATCATTTGCATCGTTGCCTGTATCGCAGCGACATCAGTTAGGTCGCAGTGATAGTAGACCGGCACCGGAAAACCAGACGATTGGATTCGACTAATAAGAGCCTCCGCTGCCGTATCCTGAATGTCCAGGAAAGCCACGCGGGACTGCTGCATGGCGAATGCCTCCACAATCGCCTCGCCAATGCCGCTTGCCCCACCGCTCAAGACAATCAGGCGATCCCTCAGGCTGGGGTAGATTGCAAACTTGCCCGTACTTTCCATAATGATTGTCCCTTCTTCTCGCCTGTCCCCGTACCCAAGTTTACGGCATCGCAGCTAACCAGAACGTGGCCTGTTATCTTTACTCCGGATGTTGCCCATTGCGCGTAGAATGAACCCGTACGCGCTCCCGCCGAGAGCCGATGGTTTCTAGGCGACCGTGGACTCTGAACATCGCCTGACTGGGGGGTGGTCATGAGAACGTATAGCGCATTCCACAGATCTTTTTTCTGCGTTGTTTTCTTCAGCCTGTTGTTTTGTATCGCTTCCATCGCCCAGAACCAGGTCCTGGGTGAAGTGCAGCTGGTCGGGAAGACCAAAGCGGACAAAACGTCCGGCGTTTGGGTCGACGGGCAGTACGTTGGCTACGTCGATGAGCTCAAGGACGATATGAAAATCCTCCTTTTGCCTGGCGAACATGAAATCGTCGTGCGTCAGTCGGGATATACGGATTTCGCGCAGAAGGTGCTTGTCGAACCCCGCAGGAAAACCGTACTGAAACTGGTCATGCTGAAGGATCCTCGATCTCAGTTTCCAAAGGTCACAGCACAGATCAAGCTGCGCGTCACTCCCGAGAGGGCTGCTGTCTTTTTCGATGACGCGTTTGTGGGCAGCGTCAACGAATTCATGGGTGTGGGACGCGGGATGCTCGTCAGCCCCGGCAAACATCGGGGCGTGTCAACGACCTTGAGACACATTCTCACGGAATTTAGTGAGTTTTTTCATGTGAGTTGGACTGGTTTGTTGATCCAGGCCTCCGTGGGGACGGCCGGCGGTCTTGGGGCGCTTCGCACGAAGCGCTCCGGATGAAGTTGGTAGGCGGCACTGAGCACGTGTTGGCGCTGTT
>QHYN01000065.1 GCA_003224145.1 Acidobacteriota bacterium | reverse complement strand
TGCGCTGCAGAGAGAGGGCATCAAGATCGTCGACGGGCAACAGTTGATGAGCGACGCGCGGGTGATCAAGACGCAAGACGAGATTTCGCTGTTGAATCACTCGGCGATGATGGTGGACGCGGCGTACGACGAATTGTACCGGGCGATGAAGCCGGGGATGAGCGAGAACCAGGCGGTGGGGCTGGCAAGCAAGGTTTTGTACGACCTGGGCTCGGAATATGTGGAAGCGGTGAACGCGATTTCCGGAGAACGCTGCAATCCGCACCCGCATGTGTTTTCCGATCGCGTGCTGCGGCCGGGCGATCCGGTGTACTACGACATTTTGCATTCGTACATGGGATACCGCACGTGCTACTACCGGTGCTTCACGATCGGATACGCATCGCACGCGATGATCGACGCGTACAAGCGATGCCGGGATTATCTGGATGCGGCGATTGCGCTGGTGCGGCCGGGAAGGACGACGGCGGAGATCGCTTCAGTGTGGCCGAAGGCAGAAGAGTTTGGATTTGCGGACGAAGAGGCGGCATTTGCGCTGCAATTTGGTCACGGAATCGGGCTGGCGATCTGGGAAAAGCCGGTGATTAGCCGGCTGGTGTCGCTGGAGCATTCGCATGAGATCAAGCCGGGGATGGTGTTCGCGCTGGAAACGTTCTGGCCGTCGAGCGATGGATGGAGCGCGGCGCGAATCGAAGAAGAAATTGTGGTGACGGCGACGGGGCACGAGGTGATTACGCGTTTTCCCGCAGAAGAATTGATGGTGGCGGGAGCGCACTACTTCACGGTGAACGGGCCGCTTTCGACGACGCGGGAAAACGAGCAGGCACCAAGCCGGCGCGTGGAAGAAATGGTGGCCGCCAGCGCGAAAGCGGAAGGAGTGGCGGCTACGGACTGAAGATTGATCTGTGGTTGCGCAGGAAAATTTATGGCGGTGAGTGTGGTGATGCCCGCGCTGGAAATGGCGCAGGAAACTGGGAAGCTGTTGGCATGGCGAAAGAAAGAGGGCGAAAGTGTCCGCAAAGGCGAGCCGCTGCTGGAAATTGAGACCGACAAGGCAGTGGTCGAGGTGGAGGCGCCGGGAGACGGAATTCTGACAGGGATTACGGCGGATGTGGGAGCGGTGATTCCGGTGGGGGAAACGATTGCGTGGCTGGTGGCGCCCGGAGAGCAGCCTCCGGCGAAAGCGGCGACGACTAAGCCTGCCGCGCGCGTGACAACGGGAGCGGTGCAGCAAGGTGCCGGCGCATTTGCAGCGGCTGCTGCGGTGAAGACGACGGCTGTGGCCCCGCAAATCTCACCGAAAGCACGGCGGCTGGCAAAAGAACTGGGCGTCGACATCGGGCGGATTCACGGAACGGGGCCCGAGGGCGTGATTACGGCGGAGGACGTGCAGAAGTTTGCCGATTCGAAAGGCGCGGCTGCTGCCGGTGCGTCGGCCGCGACGGTTTCCGGAGTGGAAACGCTGAGCGCAGTGGCGCGGCTGATGGCCGAGCGCACCACGCAGAGCTGGACGAGCGTTCCGCACTTTTTTCTGGTGCGCGAAGTAGAAGCGGGGGAATTGATCGCGGCGCAGAAGAAATTCAGCGAGGCGGCGGAGAAGACGAAGAGCGTGGCACCGACGATCACCGATTTGCTGGTTGCTTTGGTAGCGGGAGTTTTGGCGAAACATCCGCGCATGAATGCGAGCTGGACGGGGGGAAGCATTCGTTCGAATGACGAAATCAACGTAAGCGTGGCGATGGCCGTGAAAGATGGAGTCGTGGGCGCGGTGATCCATAAGGCGGACGGACTGAAGATTGCAGAGATTTCCGCGCAGCGGCACGAGCTGACCGAGCGGGCGCGAGCGGGACGGCTGAGGCCAGTGGACATCACTGGAGGGACTTTTGCGCTGAGCAACCTGGGAATGTACAAGGTGGATGCCTTCAGTGCGATTATCACCCCGCCGCAGGCAGCGGTCTTGGCCGTAGGAAGCATTTCGGAGCGCGTAGTGGCTGCCGACGGGAAGCCTTCAGTACGGCCGATGATGACGATGACGCTCTCAAGCGATCATCGCGTGGTGGATGGCGCACGGGCGGCAGAGTTCTTGGGCGATTTGGCGGACGCCATTCGCGAGCCGGGGAAGCTGCTGTAGGGGTTCGGCTGGAAATGGTTGTCTCCGTTTTCTGATTTGCGCGAGCCGAACTTGACCTTGGGCCCGAAGCCCTTCCGGCGACAGCACACTCATGCCATGGCGGAACGATTCGACATCGTTGTTGCGGGAGCGGGACACAACAGCCTGATCACCGCTGCATACCTGGCGAGAGCGGGCTACCGCTGCGTGGTGCTGGAAGGCCGCCCAATCGTGGGAGGAGGCGTCAAATCCGCGCAATTGACTCTGGGTGGATTCACGCATGATATTTGCTCATCGGCACACAACGGAATCCATGGAAATCCACTCCTGCGCAACGATGAGCTGAAGCTCGGAGACTACGGCCTCGAGTACATCTATCCCGACCCTGTCTATCACATGCCGTTTCCCGACGGCAGCTACCTGACGCAGTGGCGCGACCTCGATCGCACGTGCGAGGAATTCGCGAAGTTCTCGAAAAACGATGGAGTCGCCTACCGGCGGATGATCACGGAATACGAGACCGTCAGGCCGATCTTGAACGATGTCGCGTTCACACCGATCGGTTTCGGAAAACCCATCAATGACCGCCTAGCGGACCACCCGCATGGCAAGCTGTGGCAGAGGCGGCTGGCCATGTCAGCTTGGGAGATTATTCGCGACACGTTCCAGGACGACCACTGCCGCGCCTTCATGCTGGGCTGTCCTTATCCGCTGCAGCCGGTACAGGACCCGATGACGGGCCGGGCTGCGTATATCCCCTTGCACCAGCAGCGAGAAAGCCGTCCCCTTCCGAAAGGAGGCACAGGAGCGTTGACGGTAGCTCTAGCGCGTTTCAACGAAGCCCATGGTGGCATGATTTTGACCAACAAGTGGATCAAGGCGCTGATCGTCGAGAACGGGAAATGCACCGGTGTGGAATGCGAAGACGGAAGCTCGTATCGCGCGGAAAAGGCGGTGGTATCGACCATCCACATCAAACAACTGGTAGATATGGCGCCGCGCGAATTGTGGGGCCAGGATTTCCTCGATGGTGTGGATACATGGGAAGCGGGACTGACGTTGTTCGAAACAAATTATGCGACGACGGCCCCCCCCCAATACGCGGTGGCTGGCGGCACGCTCTCGCCGGTGCATTCTGGAGTGATGGTGAGCGCTGATCGCGTTCTGCGCATGAGTTACGACTATGCTCGCGGGTCGGTAAACCTGGAAGACCCGTCGGTCCACGCGATTTGTTGCAGCCTTGCTGATCCAACGCGCGCGCCCAAGGGCATGCACACCCTCAAAATCGTCGGCTACTATCCGTACGAATTGAAGGAAGGCCCGCAACACTGGGATGAAATCAAGGACCAAGTTTCGGACGCTAATCTGAATTTCCTGCGGCGCTTTTCGCCAAATTTGACCGACGACAAGATTCTCGCGCGGATCGTCAAGAGCCCGCTCGATCTGGAGCGCATGAACCCGCACAACTGGCACGGCAGTTGTCACGCAGGTGGATCAGGACCGTCGCAATCCGGCGCGATGCGGCCCGTGCCGGGCTGGGCGCAGCATCGCATGCCGATCCCGGGCTTGTATCAGACGGGCGCGACAACCCATCCCGGAGGGTCCGTCACGGGAGGCCCGGGACGAAACGCGGCAACCGTGATGCTGAAAGATTTCGGAACGAGCATCGAGGAAGTCGTCAAGAAAAAGGCGTGAGGGCTTGTACGGGGGAGGCGTCCGCATGAGTAGAGTCAGCCGGCGCGAATTCGTGAAGACGACGGCACTGGCACCACTAGCCGTCGCGCCGTTTTCCTTGAGTGCACAAACGCCCAAAGAAGAGCGCTTTGACATCGTGGTTGCGGGGGCGGGGCACAACAGCATGATCACGGCGGCGTATCTGGCGAAGGCAGGCTATCGCTGCCTGGTGCTGGAAGGACGGCCGATTGTGGGCGGCGGCGTGAAGACCGCGCAACTCACGCTGAAGGGATTCAAGGACGACGTTTGTTCCACGTCTCACGCATTTCTGCTGGACAACCCGATGATGAAGAACGACGAGCTCAAGCTCCGGGACTACGGGCTGGAGTACATCGATCCGGATCCGATCTTTCATGTTCCTTTTGCGGATGGCAGTTACTTGACGCAATGGCGCGATATGGATCGAACGTGCGTGGAATTTGGGAAGTTCTCGAAGAAGGACGGCGCAGCTTATCGAAAAATGCTGGCGGAATTTGACGCCATCAAACCGATCTTGATGGGGGCAAGCTTCACTCCGATTGGTTTCGGCAAACCGTTGAACGATCAACTGGCGCAGCAACCGCGGGGAAAACTGTGGCAGCGCCGGTTGGCGATGTCCGCGTGGGAAATCATCCGCGACACGTTTGAGGACGAGCACTGCCGCACGTTCATGCTTTACATGTCCCATCTGGCGGCTGAACCGCCAGATGCGCCGATGACGGGACGGCTGGCGTACGGCACGGCTCGCCAGCAGCATTCCGGCCGCCCGTTCCCGAAGGGCGGGTCGGGGAAGCTAACGGAGGCCCTGGCGCGGTTCATCGAGGCACACGGCGGCGTGCTGCTCACCAACAAGTGGGTGAACCGGCTCATCGTGGAAAACGGCAAATGCGTTGGCGTGGAGTGCAGTGACGGGAGTTCCTACCGCGCGGAGAAGGCAGTGGTCTCCACGATCCACATCAAGCATCTGGTGGACATGGCGCCGCGCGAATTGTGGGGTCAGGATTTTATCGACGGCGTGGACACGTGGCAGGCGGAACACGCGATGTTCGTGACGCATTGCGCCGCGAGCGAGCCGCCGAAGTTTGCCGTGGAGGGCGGCACACTTTCACCAGTCGAGGCGGGCATCTTGGTTTCGCCGGAGCGGGCCCTTCGTTTCGGCTATGACGACGCGAGGGGCGTCGTCAATCTGGACAATCCGGCGATGCAAATCATTTGCTGCAGCATCGCGGACCCGACGCGCGCCCCCGCGGGAATGCACACCATCAAAGTGATCGGGTGGCAACCGTACGAGCTGAAGGAAGGTCCGGAGCACTGGGACAAGATCAAGAACGAAGTTTCCGACGGCTATCTGAAATTCCTGCGGCGGTATGCGCCAAATCTGACGGACGACAAGATTCTCGCGCGATTTATAGAAAGCCCGCTTGACTTGGAGCGCATGAATCCGCATTTCTGGCACGGCAGCGCGCATGCCGGCGCGCAAAGCGCCTCGCAAGTCGGACCAATGCGCCCGATGCCCGGCTGGGCGCAGCACCGCATGCCGATTCCCGGCTTATTTCAAACCGGAGCCACCACGCACCCCGGCGGATCGGTTACCGGAGGGCCCGGGCGAAATGCGGCGACCGTGATGCTCAAGGATTTCGGGACCAGCATCGAGGAAGTGGTGAACAAGAGGGCGTAATTGGGACGGGAAAGCAAGGAAGTCTTTTGTGGGGAGAGACAAGAATGGGAACTCGAAAAGGAATGCTCTTGGTGATTCTTGGGCAGGCTCTTGTGGCGTTTCTCTTTATCGACGCTCGATTGGCCGCTCAGCAAATGGCGCCCCCGCAAGCCGCGAAGAGCATGGTGCCGGAAAATCCCAGTGAACACCCTGCTCCGGTTCAGCCGCTTCCGTACAGTCACAAGAGGCATTTAGCTCTCGGACTGGAATGCAAGATGTGCCATACCAATCCCGAGCCGGGCAAGCTGATGACGTTTCCGGACACCACCAAGTGCATGCAGTGCCACGTTGCGGTCGCCAGGGACAAGCCTTCCATCAAGAAACTCGCGGAATACGCGAAATCGAAACAGATGATTCCTTGGGTTCGCGTTTACACCGTGCTGCCTGGCGTGGCGTGGACTCACGGCGCGCATCTAAACGCGGGCGTGAAGTGTGAAACGTGCCACGGACAGGTGCGAGAGATGGACACGATGGCCGAAGTCACCAGCGTGACGACCATGTATGCTTGCCTGAACTGCCATGAAATGAATCACGCCAAATCTGCTTGCGACACTTGCCACAAACATTGATCGGGCGGAAAATTTATCGGTGAGGAGGGCTCATGGCAAAGCCGATGGAAATTGAAGTCAACGGCAAACGATATCCCGTCAGCTACCCTCCGGACACGCCGCTGCTGTACGTGCTACGCGATGAGCTCGGACTGACCGGCACCAAGTACGGCTGTGGAGAGGGGCAGTGCGGTGCGTGCACGGTCCTGATGGGGGGAGCGCCGCGCCGTTCGTGCCAGATTCCAGTGAGCGCGGCCGCAACCAAATCCATCACGACAATTGAAGGGCTTGAGAAAGATGGGAAGCTGCATCCGGTGCAGCAGGCATTTCTAGACACAGGTGCATTTCAGTGCGCCTATTGCACTTCGGGAATGGTGATGAGCAGCGTTGGGCTGCTGCAAACAAATTCGAATCCCAGCGAGACGGAAATTGCTCAATTCCTGCAAGGTAATGTCTGCCGTTGCGGGACGCACCCGCGCATCATGGAAGCAGTCCGGCAAGCGGCAAAGAGGATGCAGGAGCGCGGGCGATGAACACCACGAGAGAGAAGCTCGTTGCCGAGCCGGAGCGTTACGAATTCAGTGCCGCTCCGATGCATCAATTCGAATTGGCGCGGCGTGAGTTTTTCAAGATTCTTGGAGCCGGCATTGCGGTGTTTGTGGTGGCGAAAGACGCGCTGGCATTGCAGGAAACGGCCCCGGGGTCGCGTTCGTTCCACAACGAAGAGTTGCCGAAGGAAATCACATCGTGGCTGCACATCGGGGAAGACGGCGTGGTGACCGGGTTTACCGGCAAAGCCGAAATGGGTCAGAACATTCGAACGTCGATTTCGCAAACCATCGCTGACGAACTGCGAGTGCCTTTTGAAAGCGTGCGGTTGATCATGGCCGATACGGCTCTGACGCCTTTTGACGCAGGCACGTTTGGCAGCCGGACCACGCCGACGATGACGCCGCAATTCCGCCGCGTGGCGGCCGCGGCTCGCGACTTGCTGATCGGGGTGGCCGCTAAAGAATGGAACGTCGCGCCGGAGGGATTGATTGCGAAGGACGCGAAGGTCACGGACCCAGCTTCGGGCCGCTCCCTTCGTTACGCGGAACTCGCGCGCGGGAAGGCGCTGGCGCAGAATCTTCCCGCAGAAGATCCCGTCACCCCGGCGACAGAATGGACGCTTGCAGGGAAGCCCTTCCCGAAGGTAGACGGCCGCGCGTTTGTGACGGGGCGCCATCAATACACCACCGACATTCGTCTGGAGGGCATGCTCTACGGCAAGGTGCTCCGCCCGCCGTCGTTTGGCGCGACGCTCACTTCCTATGATGACAATACAGCAAAGGGTACGAGCGGCGTGGTGATCGTGCGCGATGGTGACTTCATCGGCGCCGCAGCACCAAGCGCACACGAAGCTCAGATAGCGCTCGATGCGATTCATGCGCAATGGAAAGAAGTGCCGCAGATTTCCAACGAGGAGATTTTCTCGTACCTCAAACAAAATGCCGAGGCCAAGTCAGAGGACCGGTTTCGGAGACAGAAAGGCTCCGTAGAAGACGGACTCGCAAGCGCAGCTCACCGGCTGAATGCGACCTACACCGTGGCTTACATCGCGCATGCCCCGCTCGAGCCGCGCGCGGCCGTGGCGCAATGGACCGATGGCAAGCTGACGGTATGGACGGGAACACAGCGGCCGTTTGCTAACCGCGACGAACTCGCCGCTACTTTGCACATCCCGGAAAGCCAGGTTCGTGTCATCGTTCGGGACACAGGTGCGGCCTACGGCGGGAAACATACCAGTGATGCGGCGATTGAAGCGGCGCGTCTGGCACGCGCTGCCGGACGGCCTGTGAAGGTCGTGTGGACGCGCGAGGAGGAATTTACCTGGGCCTACTTCCGTCCCGCGGGTGTCATTGAGGTGAAAAGCGGCATCGCTAGCGATGGCAAGCTGACCGCCTGGGATTTTCACAACTACCATTCCGGTATGTCGGCGATTGAAACGCCCTATGATGTTCCGAATCAACAAACCGAATATCACCAGGTGCCTCTGATTTTGCGCAGCGGTTCCTACCGCGGGCTGGCAGCGACGGCAAATCACTTCGCACGCGAGACGCATATGGATGCGCTGGCGCGCGTAGCGCAACTCGATCCGCTCGAATTTCGCCTGAGGAATCTTTCCGATGCGCGCATGCGCGCGGTTCTGGAGGCGGCGGGGAAATCGTTCGGCTGGCCCGGCAAGAAAACCGGAGAAGGGCAAGGGTTCGGCATTGCCTGTGGCCATGAGAAGGGAAGTTACGTGGCAACCTGCGCCGAAGTTGTTGTGGACCGCGCTTCCGGCAGCGTTCGCGTTGTACGCGTCGTCGAAGCGTTCGAATGCGGAGCCATTGTCAATCCGGATGGTTTGCGCAATCAGGTAGTAGGCGCAATCATTCAGGGGTTGGGAGGCGCGCTCTTCGAAGCGATCGAGTTCGAAAATGGACGCATCAAGAATCCTCATTTTGCCACCTATCGTGTGCCGCGCTTCCGCGACGTGCCGGAGATTGAAGCAGTTCTCATCGATCGAAAAGACATCCCATCGGCAGGCGCAGGCGAGACTCCCATCATGGCCATTGCGCCCACCATTGGCAACGCTCTGTTCGAAGCCACTGGCGTTCGGCTCAACAATCTGCCGCTCGCGCCGAATGGCGTTCAAACCTTGAACACTTGAAGATTGGGCTGCACGACTCAGTCAACGCGGAACTAGAAAGGATTCTTGGATGAACCGTTTGGTCCTGGCCCTGGGGATGGCAGTTTTGGTCTTCGGTGCGGTGGCATGCAAAAAGCAGGCGAATGACAACGACGCCATTCGCGCCGGCATTCTGCAACACCTGACCGCCATCGGCACGCTCAACATGAGCGCCATGGACATGGATATTCGCAGTGTTTCCGTCAAGGGAAACCAGGCCCACGCGGAAGTCGAGTTTCGACCGAAGACCGGCGGAACCGCGGGTGCGGGGATGCAGGTTGCCTATAACCTGGAGAAGCGTGAGGGAGCCTGGGTGGTTCTAAAATCACAGCCACTGGGTGGAATGATCCAGCATCCTGATCCCAACCAAAACCCGCATAAGAATCCGGGCGGACAGCCTGGCGGCTTGCCGAATTTCAACGATATCTTAAATCCGTCGGACTCATCTGGACAGGGTTCACTCCCCCCGGGTCATCCGCCCGTCAATGCGCCTCAACCGAGCTCGCCGCCGAGCGGCCAGGATCAAACTCCAACGAAAAAACCTCGCTAAATCCGCGACCGGCCCGGAGCGCCTTATGTCATTCAAGCATGCGGAGAATAAGCCCGAGCCACGTTCTGCAAAAAACGAGCATCAACAGCAGAATAATTTGTTTCAATAATCTTGCAATTCATCTGTTGGCAGGGCCACACGAACAGCATTCAGTACGGCGAACAAATCAATCAATTCTTGCCCGATCGCTCCGCCAATGGGGGGAAGGTAGCCGCCCGCTGCAAAAACCATACCGACCATGCTGGCGATCATTCCCCCTAACGCGCTCTGCAGGGCGATGCGCCGCATGCGCCGTCCGATGTGCATGAGCTCATCGATTTTTCCGAGGGCCAGTTCGAGCACGACGGCGTCAGCCGCCTCCGCGGTGATGTCGCTGGCCGTGCCAAACGCCACGCCCACGGTTGCCGCGAGCAGAGCAGGAGCGTCATTGATCCCGTCCCCCACGAACAGAGTTTTGTCGCGTGCTGTTTCCCGCCGCACGATTTCCACTTTTTCCTCGGGACTCTTATTGGCGTGCACCTCGGTAATCCCCACCGTCTCCGCCAGGTACTTCACTTCCGATTCCCGGTCGCCGGAAACCAGCATGACCTTGCGCACACCATGGCGCGGCTGAAGATGCTCGATGAACATGCGGCTGTCTTTTCGAGGCGTATCATGAAAGCGCAGCGCCGCCGCATAGCGGCCATCAATGAAGACCAGGCATTCCAGGCCGCTCGCCAGCGGCGGGAGGTGAAGATGCTCCGTTGCGACTTTGCCGCGGCCGGTGATCTGTACTGTTCGGCCGTCAATGATGCCGCGTAGGCCTTCTCCCGGCCGTTCGCTGACGTGAGCCACCGGCAGCAGCGCAATACTTTCCTGTTTTGCGGCGGTTACGATAGCGCTGGCCAGTGGGTGCTTCGAATATTGCTCCAAGCTGCCGATCAGCCGCATCACTGCGGTTCGATCGAAACCTTCGGCACAAATCACCGCTGTCAGCGTCGGTCTGCCGTAAGTCAGCGTTCCCGTCTTGTCGAAAATGAGCGTACGGCAGGAGTCAATCTGTTCGAGCACGGCGGGATTTTTAATAATGATCGCGCGCCGGGCGGATAACGAGATCGCGCCGACAATGGCAGTGGGAATAGCCAACAGCAAGGGGCACGGCGTGGCGATAACCACGACAGCCAAGAAACGGCTCGCGTCCCCGCTTATGAATCCTGCCGCGCCGGCAACCAGAAGGGCCAGCGGCGTATACCATGCCCCAAGCTGGTCGCCCAGCCGCCGCAACCGCGGCTTCTGTTGTTCCGTGGCGCGCATCACCTGCATGATCCGTGCATAGCGGGAATCGACAGCCAGCTTTTCGGCACGGATGGTCAGGGCCTGTTCTCCGTTGATGGCGCCTGAAATCACTTGCGATCCCGGGGTCTTGGAGATTTCGTAGGGTTCGCCAGTGAGGTACGCCTCGTCCATGATGCCGTGCCCCTCCAGCACTTCGCCATCGACGGGGCAGATTTCGTGTGGGAATACGGTCAAAATGTCTCCCACGCGAATTTCTTCCAGCTTCACATCGCGGAGAGCGAAACCATCGCGCCGGTGCGCGATGCTTGGCACTCTCCTTGCCAGTGCATCGAGCACCGAGGAGGCTTTTGCTGTTGCGTAG
>QHYN01000064.1 GCA_003224145.1 Acidobacteriota bacterium | reverse complement strand
TCGATAAGAACAAAATAACTGGAACCCATTTTCATGGACGTTCTCAAAACACTTTTCGAGCAGCACTTCCACTCGCCACCCACGCGTGTCCAGCCCGTCCAGGCCGACCTCGGCGGCTCCGGCCGCAAGATCGTCCGCCTCGCCAATGAAGAAGCTAGCGCCATCGGCATTCTCTATGGAGTTCGCGAAGAAAACGTCGCCTTCCTGGAATTCTCCAAGCATTTTCGCCGCCACGGTCTGCCCGTGCCCGAGATCTATGCCGAAGATTTGGATCACGGCGCCTATCTTGAAGAGGACCTCGGCGACACCACGCTCTTCGAATTCCTCTCGAAAAATCGCTCCGGTGAAAATATCGCCCCTGCCGTCATCGAAACCTATCGCAAGGCCGTCGCTGTCCTGCCGCGCTTTCAGGTCGAAGCCGCCCGCGATTTGGACTACAGCGTCTGCTATCCCTGCGCCAGCTTCGATCGGCAATCCATCGCTTGGGATTTGAACTATTTCAAATACTATTTTCTTCGCCTCGCCGGCATTCCCTTCAGCGAACACGCCCTCGAAAACGATTTCAATCGCCTCACCGAATTTCTGCTCACCGCCCCCAGCGATTACTTCCTCTATCGTGACTTCCAATCCCGCAACATACTGTTACGGAACGGCGATCCATTTTTTGTGGACTATCAGGGCGGTCGCAAAGGCGCTCTGCAATACGACATCGTTTCTCTTTTGTACGATGCCAAGGCCGACCTGCCGCCGGACCTGCGCCAGCAACTGCTCGACCATTACCTCGATAGCCTCTCCCGTTTTATCAAGCTGGATCGCGAAGTTTTCCTCCGCCACTACTATGCCTACGTTTATGTCCGCATCATGCAAGCTCTCGGCGCGTACGGGTTCCGCGGCTTTTTTGAACGCCGCGCCCATTTTTTACAGAGCGTTCCGTATGCGCTGAAAAACCTCCGCTGGCTGCTTCACCACGTCAGGCTCCCCATCCCCCTACCGGCGCTGATGGACGCTTTCAAAGCCATGTTGGCCTCGGAGAAACTGCAGGGCCTGGCCTCCGAAGCGGACAATCTGGCCGTCCGCATTTTCAGTTTTTCTTTTCACCAGGGATTGCCGAAGGACGAAACCGGCCACGGCGGCGGATTCATCTTCGACGGCCGCAGCCTCCCCAATCCGGGCCGCGAAGAGCGCTTCAAGACGCTCACCGGGAAAGACGCCGCGGTGATCGACTATCTCAATCAGCAGGAAAGCGTGCATCAGTTTCTCGCCGGTGTCCTGTCGCTGGTCGATTCGAGCATCAGCAATTATCAGCAACGTGGCTTCAAGAATTTGATGGTTTCGTTCGGCTGCACCGGCGGCCAGCATCGCTCCGTTTTCCTCGCCGAGCAATTAGCGAAACGCTTGCGCAACAGGAATGGGCTTGAAGTGGCCGTGCGACACCTTGAGTTGGAGAGACTAGGCAAGCGGAGAACGCTCCAGTGAAGACTCCTCTGTCTCTCTCTGCGGCTTTAGCATTTCCTAGAAAAGTCAGTTCACGTAGGGGCGGGGCTTGCCCCGCCCGCCGCTTTGCCGTTGCGGGGTCCGCCTGGCGCTTGCCCCGACTCGACCGGGGAGGCCGACCGCTCTTCTTGATCCACCTACACCCCACTGTCATTCCGAACGGAGCAGGCCGACTTCTTCTTCCCCTTTCGCTCCTGCCAAAGGGTCGGCCTGCGGATGTGAGGAATCTCTCTTCGTTTTCAGGGTCATCGATGAAGGCCCCTCGATGAAAGCCATGATTCTCGCTGCCGGTCTCGGCACGCGCCTCCGCCCGCTCACCGACACTCGTCCCAAGGCTCTCGTTGAAATCAACGGTCGCACGCTGCTCGAAATCACTCTTTCCCGCCTGCGCTCCTTCGGCGTCAGCGAAGTCATCATCAACCTCCATCACTTCGCGGACATGGTCATCGGCTATCTGAAGTCCAAAAACAATTTCGGCATGCACATCGAAGTCTCCCGCGAAGACGATCTGCTTCTCGACACCGGCGGCGGCCTGAAAAAAGCCGCCTGGTTTTTTCTCGAAGACTCCAGCCTCGCTCATTCCGGAACTCAGCTTACGAAGGATTCCCGTCAGGGCACGGCTTCAGCCGTGCCAAAAAGGCCTGGGGTTTCAAGGACTTTAGCCCCTGAGGCCGGTGGTCTAGTGCGCCAAGCCAATTATGGAACGTCTTCTCGCCAAATGGACGAGCCCTTCCTTCTCCACAACGTCGACGTCATCAGCACCATTGACTTTCGCCGCATGGTCCAATTCCATAACGAAAATCACGCCCTCGCGACCCTCGCCCTCCAGACCCGCGACTCCTCTCGCCTCCTTTTCTTCAACGACCAACTCCAACTCTGCGGCCGCGCCGCCACTGCCGAAAAAACCGGTAGCACAGCCACTCTTGGCTGTGCCGCTCAAAACGCGGCCATGCCGGATCAGTCAGCCCCTAAGCGTGCCCCCGGTGTCATCCCGAGCCAGCCTGCGGATGCAGGCGAAGCGAGGGATCTGCTTGTGCCTCGGGAGGGCCTGGCGGCACCTGCCCCGAGCATCTCGTGGACCCGATCTGGAGCCGTGCCGAAAAGCGTGGAAAATTCAGGGGCTTTAGCCCGTGAGGGGCCCGAGTCTCCCCAGTCTTTGCAACCTCTCGCCTTCTCCGGTATCCACGTGATTTCCCCCCGCCTCCTCCCGATGCTCACCGAAGAAGGCGTCTTCTCCATCATCGACACGTATCTCCGCCTCGCTGCTCAGGGAGAAAAAATCCTCGCCTTCCGCGCCGACGAATACTACTGGCGCGACCTCGGCAAGCCCGCCGACCTCGCCCAAGCCGCCCACGACCTTCAACACAGCGGCTAGGAACGTTTGACGTCCTTTTTTCCGCAGTCTACACTCGAATTGTGAGGCCGTTCATGGGCTTGACTCACATCAAGGCGAACATTGCTAACCCGGCAAGACCCAAGCGAGCGGTTGAGCTCAACTTCTTGGTCGACTCAGGAGCCGTGTACTCCGTCGTTCCTGCCGCCCTGCTTCGTAAACTCGGCGTCAGACCGCACTCCAAGCGCACCTTCATCTTGGCGGATGGCTCCGAGATCACTCGCAAAATCGGCGACGTGTTGTTCCGGCTCAATGGGCGTCAGGGCGCGGCCCCGGTCATCTTCGGCGAAAAGCAGGACAGCATCTTGCTCGGCACAATTTCTCTCGAGGCCCTGGGCATGATGCTGGATCCCATGAAACGCGAACTCCGGCCCTTGCCCATGCTTCTGGTCTCGCACACTCTACCTCAGTATTAGCAGGTGCCCCACGAAATCCTTTGTCGCTTTGATCCTTGCTCTAGTCTCTGCCTCCGTAGTCTCAGCCAAACCGCGCGAATGGAGAGATGGAACAGTCACGCGGATTGAGTCAACCGACACCGATTCATTGGCCCGCCATATCGTGATGCATTACTGGATTGAGACGAAAGATATGACGTATGTCCTTGACTACGGGTTCAATCCCACAATCAAGGCACCTTGGCCTGGTCAGCACAGCCGGAATCGCTCGCCAAATTTGACGGTCAACGGGAAAACTAAAATTTCCGTCGAAGGCAAAGTGGCCCATGTTCTTGACGACAATGGCAGGGATGTGAAAATGCCAATCCTTGAGAAGATTGCGAAGTAAGATTTCACGTTAGCCTGAGAGTGAAACATGCAGATACCTATTCGTAGCTCTGAAGAGTTTCATCGTTTGCTATTCGCACTGGTGGACGAACTGGTCGACGCTCAAATCCATTTCAATCTCTATCAGGATCTCGTTGCAGCCATACCTGAGTACTCCACGGAGTTCAATCAGTCCAATACATTTTGGTCGCTTACTTTCAGCGCCCATCTTGATGCCACGGTCCTACGCATATGCAAAGCTTACGACCAATACGGAAGTGATAAGCCGTCACTAAACCTCACCAGTCTCCTGGACACAATCGATGCCAATCTGCATCTGTTCGACGAACCGAACTTTCGCGAACGGCTAAAGGGAAATCCATTCGTCGACTCTCTTGCGGAAACGAACAGGCGGCCAGATCCGGCGCGGCTCAAGCAAGACAAGCTATCCGTGAGCAACTCCGATCCCCTAGTGAAGAAACTTACTATTTGGCGTAACAACTTTTTTGCCCACCGCAGCACCAAACAGGCTCTCGATGCCAAGGGATTAGTGGGAAGGTATCCGCTCCTGATCTCTGAGATCGGGACGCTCTTGGCAACCGGAGTCGCCATCGTAAACCGCTATAGCAGTCTGTTCGTCGCAACGTCCCATTCCACCGGCATCGTAGGGCGAGACGACTATAAGTGGCTTCTGAAGGCAGCCCGAGAATCCCTGGATGCATACGAGGCCCGCATTCAAAAACAAATCAATCAAGTTTCCCGCGCGTCCCTAACGTTGCAGCAGGCACCGGTCGCTGGCTACATGGAAGGAGGCTCCGCAGACTCCAAGATGCGCAACCAGCAGGAGTTCGAACTGGCAAACCGTTTCCACAACGCCGCTGACCAAGAGGAAGCCAGGCGCCTCGGCGATGAACTGGGCCGAATGGTTTTTGGTCAGAAGACCCCATTTTCCCGTTGACACAGCCTTACTTCTCGCGTATACTTCCAAATAGAGAAAACCGCGGTTACGCACTGGAGCGCCAGCATCTTGCTGGCGTTTTTGTTTTAGTGGGCGGCCTTCGGCGGTTAAGTCCTTTAGAATCCGCACTTCTGAGGAGACACCGTGTTTTGCCGGGTTTTGGCCGAAGTTTTCCACCCGTAAGTCTTTTGTAATCTGCACTTACGCGAAGCCTCATCCGTAAGGTCTTTAGAATCCGCACATATGAAGAAATGCGGGGTGGGGTCAGGATCCCCCGGCCCGCACAATAAATGCAAATGAACGCTGATTCCATTGGGGTTACTTCGGAGCCGCAGTGGAAGCAAACCCCAGCGCCTGCATCACGGCGTCATGCAGCGCCACGCGCACCTTCGCAATCTTCATGTTTTCCCGTGTAGGATGAACTCGGTTCGTCAGCAACACCACAAACAGCTGCCGGTCCGGATCGATCCAAATCGACGTCCCCGTGAATCCCGTGTGCCCGAAGCTGTGTGCGGAAAAATAATGTCCGCTCGAGCCACCCTCGGTCGGCACCGCCCAACCCAGTGTCCGCGTCCCGCCGGAAAGCTGCTGCGGCGTGGTGAACTGCGCCACCGTCGCGCGCCGCAAAATTCTTTGGTGCGCGTAAACGCCGCCGTTGAGCAGCATCTGGCAAAACGCGGCCAGGTCCGGCGCGGTGCTGAAAATTCCCGCGTGGCCCGACACGCCGCCAATCGCAAACGCGTTTTCGTCATGAACTTCGCCTTGCACCAGCCGGTGCCGCAAGGTGTCGTCAATTTCCGTTGGGGCAATCGACGGCCAGAGTTTCTTCTGGGGCCGGTACATCGTGTCCTTCATCCCCAGCGTCGCAAAAATAAAACTCTTCGCCAAATCCTCCAGCGTTCGTCCCGTCAGTCGTTCGATGATCTCCGCCACCAAAATAATTCCCAGGTCCGAATAAATTTCTTTCGTTCCCGGCTCATACTCGAGCGGCTCGACGAAAATTCTCGCAAGGGTGTCCTGCTTGCTCTTTGACGTTCGCCAATATTCCTTGAACGCGGGCAATCCCGACGTGTGCGTCAGCAAATGCCGCACCGTCACGCGGTGCCGCCATTCTGGTTGCGGCCCGCTCGCCCACTCCGGCAGATACCGCTCGATCTTGGCGTCCAAATCCAGGGGTACCGCGAAGTCGCCTTCCGCCAATTTCGCGACCAATGTGGTTGTCGCTACCACTTTTGTCAGCGACGCGATGTCGTACATTGTCGTCGGCGCGACGGTCGCCGCCTTCGCGTCGTAGCTCAACTTCCCGAACGCATGGATCGCCACCTTCCCGCGATACCCGACCGCCAGTGTCGCCCCGGGAAACGCCTTGTCCGCGATTGCCTTCTCGATCACCTCGTAAGCTGGCCGCAGTTGCGCCTCGCCGCGCGCGTCCATCGCTTGCAACGTCATCGGATTCGCCGGCAGCTCGATACCAAATCCCGCTTTTAGATTCACGCCCGGCACGGTCACCGGCAAATGCCCGCGAACCGGAATTTCTCCAAACAGCGCCCGCGCCGCGGAAATCTGCGCCACGTCGCTGATGCCAAACGCAGCGAGCCACGTCTCCGCCTGCGGAAATCGTTCGATCAAATACGGGCTCCCAAAGGCCACGGTGATTACCGGCTTGCCCGTCTTGTAAACTTGCTCTGCGAGCGCTGCCTGCTCCGCTGGCACGTCCACATTTCCTTTGCGATCACTCACGCGCACAAACAGAGCGAGAATCGCCACGTCGTACGAATCCGGCGGCGGAAGTTTCAGAATACTGGCATCCACAAAACGCGTGTCGGCGCGCAGCGTGGTCACGGAATCGAATCGCGCGCGCAGCCCGCCTTCCAGATCTTCTCCGGGATACGGCTCGGGATCCGCGTAAAACGCCAGTAGCAGTGCCCGCGATGGTTTCGTCCCATCCAGCGGAAGCCGGTGCGGCGTGTCCCGCAGCAGCGTGACGCCGCGATCCGAAATCTCCTGTGCTTCCTTCTGCCACGCAGCGCTTCCAAACTTCTGATTGATGGCATTCACATCCACAAGACGTTTCTCGTTCATCCCCAGACGCGCCTTCGCTTGTAAAATCCGCCGCACCGATTCATCCAGCCGCGTCTTCGAAATCCGGCCTGACTTCACCGCGCCTTGCAGCGCCTCGAACGCCGCGTCCGGCACGGGAGGCATCAGCACACAATCCGCTCCCGCCGCCACCGCACGCACCGCGGCTTCTCCCGGCGCGTACCGCACGGTGATTCCGCCCATGTCCATTGCATCTGTCACGACCAAGCCCTGGTATCCCAGTTGTTTGCGAAGCAGATCATTAAGAATGTTGTGCGACAGCGTCGCCGGTGTGTTGGGATCGGGCTCGAGCGCAGGAACATTCAGATGCCCGGTCATGATGCTGCCCACACCCGTGCCGATTGCCGCGCGGAAGGGAACCAGCTCGAGTGCATCGAGGCGTGCGCGGTCGGCACGAATCACCGGCAAATCGATGTGCGAATCGGCGGCGGTGTCGCCGTGTCCCGGAAAATGTTTTGCGGTAGCCAGCGCGCCGTTTTCTTGGACACCTCGCACAAATGCGGAAACAAATTCCGCCACGCGCGTGGGATCCTCCCCAAACGAGCGCGTATTAATAATCGGATTTCCCGGATTATTGTTTACGTCCGCGTCCGGTGCGTACACCCAATGAACTCCCGTCGCGCGGGCCTCCAGCGCGGTGATTTTCCCCATGGTGTATGCGTCTTTGACGTTCCCCCCCGCCGCCACTGCCATGGCCGTCGGAAACGACGTCCCCTCGTCGTACCGCATGGCCGTTCCGCGTTCGAAGTCCGCGCCAATTAAGAGCGGCAGCTTAGATTCCGCTTGCAATTGATTGGCGAGTACTGCCGTCGGATACGCCTGGCTCTTCACAATTCCCAGCGGCGATCCATGCGTGATGATGATGAATCCGCCCACGTGCAAATCTTGCACGTCATGCATAAGTTGTTGATTCGCCGGCGCGTCCGTGGCCGTAAAACTTCCGTGATACGTGGTGAACAGAAGCTGTCCAATCTTTTCGTCCACGGTCATTTTGCGCAGCGTTGCTTCCACCCACGCATTGGCCGCAGGTGACAGTTTTTTCGCGCTGCTTTTGGCGCTTGCCTCGCTCTCCGGAGCTGCACTTCTTTTCGCAGATGGATTGCGGCTTTGGCTGCGTGCGTTATGGGCCATAAGGATGAATAGTGAGACGGGAATCAGGAACAGAAAGCGGGCAAGGCGTCCTTCCATCGGTTACAATCCCCCAGCGCCGCCCACAGTCTGCATTTATACATAGCACACGCACATGGTGCTCTCAATGTAGCCGCGGCCGGCGCGTTCCAGAATATCATTGTATGGTTTCAATTCAGGGGGGCCATTTGACCGTCAAAAAGAGCGTGCTCGCCACTTTCATCCCGTTCACCATGTTGGTCGCATTGCTCTCGCTCAGTGCGCTGCCCGCGCGCTCATCCCCGAAACGCTCCGGCCGCGCCGCCCGCGTGCAAACCGGCCTCGATGTTCTTGAAGCGCAGAAATTCTCGCCTCTTCGTGGCAAGCACATCGGCTTGATCACCAATCATACCGGCGTGGACTCGCAGGGCCGCAGCAACCTGGACCTGCTCACGCATGCCTCTGGTTTGCAACTTGTCGCACTGTTCAGCCCTGAGCACGGTCTCGCCGGCCGCAACAATGAAAAGATTTCCTCCTCCAAGGATCCTTCGACGGGGCTCCCTGTTTACAGCCTCTACGGCGAATCGCTTCGCCCCACCGATGAAATGCTCAAAGGCATCGACGCTCTGGTCTTCGACATACAGGACGCGGGCGTGCGGTTCTACACCTATACGGTCACCATGGCTTACTGCATGGAAGAAGCCGCCAAGCGCAAAATCGCTTTCTTCATCCTCGATCGCCCCAATCCCCTCGGCGGAGAAATCCTCGAAGGCCCCATGCTCGATCCGGACAAAACCAATTTTGTAGCTTATTTCCCCCTGCCGGTGCGCTACGGCCTGACCATCGGCGAACTCGCGCAGTTTTTCAACGCCGAGAATCATATCGGCGCCGATCTTCACGTCATCACCATGAGGAACTGGCATCGCAATTATTTCTTCGAGAGCACTGGAATGAAGTGGATTCCGCCTTCGCCGGCGCTCCGCACCGTCAAGGGTTCCATCCTCTATCCCGGGATTGAAATTCTGCAAAGCCCGGGCGTCTCCGTCGGGCGCGGCACGCAGGCGCCCTTCGAAGAATTCGGCGCGCCCTGGTTGAATGGCGACGAAGTTGCTGCGGCGCTGAACGAGCGCCATATTCCCGGCGTCCATTTTGCGGCCCAGCCTTTCATTCCTATCAGCGGTCCTTACAGCGGCCAGCGTTGCGGTGGCGTCGCCATCCGCATCACCGACCGCTTCGCAGTGCGTTCCATGCGCATGGGCTTGGAGATCGCCGCCATCCTGCACAAGCTGTATCCCCAGCAATTCAACATCGCCAAACTGCTCGAGCTCACGGGGAATTCCGATACCGTCCAGCAAATGCAATCGGGCGTTGCCCCGGAACAAATTGTCGCCAGTTGGTCCGCTTCACTTACGGCGTTCGACCAAGTCCGCCGCAAATACTTTCTTTATAAATAAACCGCTTGCTTGCCGCGGGCATTGATTTCCGTTACTTCCTTTGCTTGCTCGACTTCCTTAGCTTCCTCAACGTTCTTCGAATTATGCTAGAGTTGCTTCTGTGATGCGCATCGTCTCGCTGCTTCCCTCGGCCACGGAGATTCTCTTCGCGCTCGGTCTTGACCGCGAAATTGTCGGCGTCAGCCACGAGTGTGATTTTCCGCTACAGGCGCGCACCAAGCCCGTGGTTATTCATTCGCGCCTGCCGCACGATATTTCTCCGGCCGAGATCGACCATTTCGTTCGCGAATACGTTTCTCGAGGTGAAAGTTTATACGCTGTGGATGTCGATCTGCTGGAGACGCTGCACCCTGACCTGATCATCACCCAAGATTTGTGCCATGTCTGCGCCGCTTCTCCGGATGATCTGGCGACCGTGCTGTCGCGATTCGAGCGCCAGCCCGAAGTGCTCTGCCTCAATCCGCAAGATCTGGGCGACGTGTGGCGCGACATCCTTCTCGTTGGGGAAGCAACTTGCCGTGGGCTCCAGGCCGAGAAACTGCTGGATCAGATCGGCCAGCGCCTCGGCGCCCTGGAACGGCAGATCGATTCGTCAGCGTCTCGTCCCCGAGTTGTTTTTCTCGAATGGCTGCAGCCCTTCTACGTGAGCGGCCATTGGGTGCCGGAAATGATCCAGCGCGCGGGCGGGGAAGACGTCTTCGGCCGCGCGCGCACACCGTCTTTCCGCGTTCATCTTCAGGATGTCGTCGAGGCGGAACCCGATATCCTGCTGCTCGCTCCTTGCGGTTACGCGGCAGAGCAGGCACGCAACGAATACTTCTCGCTCGATCTTCCCGATCAGTGGAAAGCGATTCCCGCGGTGCGAAGCAACCGCGTCTACGCTCTCGAGGCCGGCAGTTATTTTTCACGTTCCGGCCCGCGCCTGGTCACCGGCATGGAGATCTTCGCCAAGATTTTCCAGCCGGCCGTTTCTGTTTCCCCCGAAGCGGAATCTGCCATCCTGCCGCTCCCCGCGCACGGGATCGCCGCCCGGGCGGCTTCTGTCTAGTTTCGCTTTCCCCGGCCATCGCAACATCTGTCCTTCAGGCCAGTTGACAGATTCCTTTTGATATATAAGAATCCTATATGTAAGGGAGCACCCTATGATTGGTTCAGGAATCAAGCGCGGCACCGCAGAACTGGCGGTCCTCAGCGTTCTCCAGGAGGGCCCGCTCCACGGCTATGAGCTCGCTCGCCGCATCGAGCAGCAAACCAACGGCGCCCTCCACTTCACGCTCGCCGCGCTTTATCCCATGCTCTACCGCATGGAGCAGCAGCGCTGGATTCGCGGCAGTTGGGAAACCAGCCGCAACGGCCGGCGCCGCCGGTGCTACCGCCTGACTCCGGGAGGGAAGAAGAAGCTCGCCCCACTCCGCCGAGAATGGGCGGAACTCTTCCGCGCCCTGCACCGGCTGACCAAGGTGGCCCATGCCTGATTGGCAAAAACTAGTCGGCCAGCGCCTCGCCGGTCTCGCGCTCGGCGCCGCCGAGAAGCAAGAAATCTACACGGAACTCGCCGGCCACTTGGAAGAATCGTACGAATGCCTCCGCGCAGAGGGCTTGGCTGATCAGGAAGCCATTCATCGAACGCTCGCGCAGGTTGCGGATTGGCGCGATTTGCAACGCAGAATCATAATCGCAAAGAAAACGGAGGACCCGATGCAAAACCGGTT
>QHYN01000063.1 GCA_003224145.1 Acidobacteriota bacterium | reverse complement strand
ATTGAAGAGGTAGAAAAGCATCCACTGAAGCCGTGTTTGTGCCGCCCGGCTTAAACTCTTTCCGAGGCGCGCCAGCTGGCGCGCCTCGGAAAGCTCATCCCATCTGATTTGGCTCATCCTGACACTCTACCGAGTGTCACCAATCATTCTGAACGAGCACAGCAGGGGGCAGAAGCGGCGAAGGTCACGGGGCGGGGCTGAGGAGGCGGACGGATTTGGTTTGGGCTGGGACGTTGAGGAGAATTGTCGTGGCGTTGATCGAAGCATTGTTGAGGGCATTGGCGGGGCCGCTGGCGCCAAAGGAGGTGCGGGTGGTGATGCGGGCTGCGAGCGGCTTGCCGTCTCCCGTGGCGGCGACGCTGTTCCAAACGGTGGGAAGCTGCACTTTCAGAGTCAGCGGGAGATCGTAAATCTGTTTGTCCATCGGCCACTGGAGAGACAGATCCAAAGAAGCGGGGCCGTTGCCGGTGATTTGAATCGAGAGCTATTTGCGTTCCTGCATGTAGCGGACAACATCGCCGAACGGCGCGGTCCAGATGTCGGGGTGGCGCTCGAGGTAGGCGGCGAGCTCGTCAAGCGCTTCAGGAGTGATGGCGAGCCAATCGCCGCCCACGCCGTGGAAGCAAAAGACGCCCCAATTGTGGCTGGCGAAAGCGGGCTCGGCTTGCGCAAGCAGGGCCGGAAAGCCTTTTCCGGCGGTGGGGCCAAGATCGCCGACAGCGAGGACGTTCAAGTCGTCGGGATTGACGGGCGCGCCGGAGCCGACGGCGCGGGCGGCAAAAGCATATTCCGAAACGTAACACAGGTAGAGTGCGGCGTTGGCGACCTCGTCCTGGGGTTTGCCGAAACTCATGTTCCCGCAGGGATAGGCGAAGGTGAGGCCGCGGCTGGAGTTCAGAGTTGTGGCGAGGTCGAGGGCGGCGTCGCGAATCTCGGCTTCGAACATGGCGGGAGTGTAGTCCTGAGAATGCGGCGTAATCTGCTCGAGCAAGCAAGGATGGTGCACGGTGTGGTTGGCGAGTTCGTTGCCATCCAGCGCGAGTTGCTTCCATTCGGGCTTGCGCTTTTCCCAAGGGCCCATGCCGGTGGCCACGAAGAAAGTCGCGTTCAGGTGATGCTTTTTCAGAATGGGGCCGACGAAATCGAGATGGGTGTTAATGCCGTCATCGAAGGTGAGAGAAATGGCGGCGAGGCGGTCTTGCGGCCAGCGCGCTACGGTGACTGCTGGGGAAGAGTTCTGGGCGCTGGCGACAGCGCAGAGAGAGGCGAATGACAGGGCATAAGCCGCGATGGTTTTCATTTGGGCACCCCATCGTAAGCGCGTGGGATGGTCGCGCGCAAGGCGTGCACACGGCCGTAGCGGCACGATATATCGTGTCCCCACTGTCGGGGCTTCTCGTCGGGCGTTCACCTTGACTCTGCGGAGACTTCGCACTAGCCTCATCCGTCTCTTCTTGACGTCGGCCCGTGGGTGCCCTTCAACGTCTCGAAGTCAGGAGCATTGCATGCATCGGAAACAGATTCGCGGCTGTGCGTTCGCGCTTTGCCTCGGGGTTCTTCTCGTTTTGTTCGGCGGTCCCCCAGCCCTTCACGCGCAGGGTGGTGAGCCGCGATACTTCGCCATCCGTGGAGCAAAGGTCGTTCCGGTTTCCGGGCCAGCCCTCGAAAATGCCACGGTTGTTATTTCTCGCGGCATCATCAGCGCGGTCGGTAAAGACGCCGCCGTACCGCCGGAAGCCTGGGTGATCGACGGCAAAGGTCTGATCGTTTATCCGGGACTCGTGGATGCCTTCACCGATGTGGGCATCCCGGCCGCTTCACCTCCTCTTGGTGGTGAAGGCGGCGCGCGCCGCCCGCAGCAGCAGGCTCAAGGCCCGCAGGATCGCCCCGGTTCCTCACCCTGGCGCGGCGCTGCCGATGAAGTCAGTCTCAGCGACAGGCGCGTCGAGACTTGGCGCAACGGCGGTTTCACTACCGTCATTTGCGCTCCTAAAGGCGGTTTCTTTCCGGGCCAAGCCGCTGTACTCAACCTCGCGGGAGAGCGCCCTGGCGATTTCGTTGTGAAATCGCCGGTTGGCATTCCCCTTTCCTTCCAGACGCCGGGCGGATTTGGCAGCGGCTTTCCCGATTCTCTCCTGGGTGTGCTGGCTTACATTCACCAAGTCTGGCTGGACACGGATTGGAGCATCAAGGCGCAAGCCATCTACGAGAAAAATCCTCGCGGCGTCGCACGGCCGCGCTATGACCGCACCGAAGCCGCTCTCGCCGAAGCGCTCGAAGATCACGCCCTGGTTCTCGTTCCTGCGAATAATTCGGTGCAACTGCGGCGCGCCTTGGAGCTTGTCGAGCGCTGGCGGGTCAAGGGTGCAATCTACGGCGGCCAGATGGGCTACGAAGTTGCCTCGGAAATTGCCGCAAAAAAAATTCCCGTACTCGTGGACCTCAAATGGCCGGAAGCGGAGAAAGACGCGGACCCGGAATACAAGCCATCGCTTCGAACTTTGCGCTTCCGCGACCGTGCTCCTTCTTCCCCGGCAGCCCTGGTCAAAGCGGGCGTCAAGTTTGCGTTTTATTCCGGAGGCATCACCACACCGAAGGACGTCCTCAAAGCCGCAAAGAAGTCGATTGACGCTGGCCTTGCCCCGGACGCGGCTCTGCGTGCTTTCACACTTTCCCCCGCGGAAATCTTCGGCGTGGCCGACCGGCTCGGCTCCATCGAAAACGGCAAAATCGCGAACCTTGTTGTGACCGACGGCGATCTCTTCGAAGAAAAGACAAAAATCAAAATGGTTTTTGTGGACGGCCGCAAATTCGAGGTTCGCGAACCGGAGAAACCCAAGGAACCGCCCAAGGGCGACATTACCGGAAAATGGAAGCTCTCTTACACCACGCCCGAAGGCCCCGAAGAGTCCACCGCCGACCTGACGATGGACAAGGACGGCACGGTTTCCGGGACGCTCACAAGCAAGCGCGGTACCGCCGACATCATCAGCGGCTATCTCAGCGCCGACAAGTTCAGTTTCACGATCAACATCGTTCTCGACCAGGGCGCCACGGACGTTACGTTTTCCGGAACTTTTGATGGGACCGCTTTGAAGGGCTCGATCAGCGTACTGGGCATGTCGCTTGACTTCACCGGCGTCAAACCCGGCAATGTTTCGTCCGGGCTAGCCAGTCTCGGAGGTGCGCAATGAGAATTCCAACCCCGCGCAACGCAGCCCGCACGCGCCTCTCGTTCCTTTCCTTCCTTTGCCTCCTTTACTTCCCGTTTTTTGCAAACGCTGCAACTCCGCCTCCTGACGCGCCCCCCGTCATCCTGATCCAGAACGCCACTATTCTCACTGTTTCTCACGGCACCATCGAACACGGCTCCATTCTGATTAAGGATGGCAAAATCGCCGAAGTTGGTCAGTCCGTCAAGGCTCCAGCGGGAGCCCAGGTCATCGATGCGGCCGGGCAATTCGTCATTCCCGGCATCATCGATTGCCATTCGCACATCGCGGCGGAAAGCATCAACGAAGGCAGCGTCTCTGTTTCTTCGATGGTGACGATGGAGGAAGTGCTGGACCCGGACGACATGGACATTTATCGCGATCTCGCCGGCGGCGTCACGTCGGCGAACATTCTTCACGGCTCCGCCAATTCCATCGGCGGACAAACTCTGGTCATCAAGCTCCGCTGGGGCCAGCCGGCATCGAAGCTTCCGTTTGAAGGCGCCATGCCCGGCATCAAGTTCGCGCTCGGTGAAAATCCCAAACGCTCGAACTTCAGCATTCCCGGCCAGCCTAAGCGCTATCCGGCCACGCGCATGGGTGTCGAAGAAACCATTCGAGGGGCTTTCAGCGAAGCCCGCGATTACAAGAAAACCTGGGATGACTACAACAAACGCGTTGCCGCGGGCGAAAAAAATCTCATCCCGCCGCGCCGCGATCTGCGCCTCGAGCCTCTCGTCGAAGTGCTCGAAGGCAAGCGCTACGTTCATTCGCACTGTTACCGCGAAGATGAAATCCTGATGCTCCTCCGCGTCGCCAAGGAGTTCGCCTTCAAAGTTCGTACTTTCCAACACATCCTCGAAGGCTACAAAGTCGCCGATGAACTTGCTGCCGCAGGGGTGGGCGCTTCCACATTTTCCGATTGGTGGGCTTACAAGGTCGAAGCCTACGACGCGATACCGTACAACGCGGCGTTGATGACCCGCCGGGGCGTGATCGTTTCCATCAATTCCGATGATTCCGAGGAAGCCACGCACCTCAATCAGGAAGCCGCCAAGAGCATGAAGTATGGCGGCCTTTCTCGCGACGAAGCTCTAAAACTCGTCACTCTGAATCCGGCCATCCAACTGGGCATCGACAAGCGCGTTGGCACGATCGATGTGGGCAAAGACGCGGATCTCACGATTTACAATCACGATCCCCTCAGCGCGTACGCCGTGGTGCAGAAAACGCTGATCGATGGCCGCATTTACTTTGACCGCGAACGCGACATCACCGGCCGTGCCGACCTCGAAAAAGAGAAAAAGGCGCTCACCGAAAAACTGAAGAAAGCCGCAGAGAAGAAGCCTGAAGAGAAGAAGCCGGAGGAAAAGAAGCCTCCCGAAAAGAAGCCCGAAGACAAACCCAAGCCGCCCGCGCCCACACCCACGTCCACAGCCGCTCGAGCGGGAGCTCCACTCGGGGGTGCACTGTGAACAACGTCATGCGCGCGCGGTCTTCCATTCTCCTTTTCCCGATGGGCATCCTCGCAATCCTCTTGGTTCCCGCCGTGACCGCACAATCGCAGTCATCCGGCGCTTACGGCATCACTCACGCAAAAATCTTTACTCTCGCGGGTTCGCCGATTGAAAACGGCACGCTCGTCATCCGCGATGGCAAGATTGCTGCGGTCGGCGCCACCGTGGAAGTCCCCGCCGGCGCCCAGGTGATTGATGCCAAAGGGCTGCAAGTTTATCCCGGATTGTTCGACGCGGTGACGCAGATGGGCTTAAGCGAGATCGGCGCCGTCAACGCCACCGTCGACACTTCGGAAACAGGGAGCTACAACCCGGACGTCGTTGCCGCAACGGCTGTTTCCCCGTCGAGCGAACACATTCCCGTCACTCGCGCTTCCGGCATCACCGAAGTTCTGGTTGTCCCCGGCAGCGGCGGATTTGACTTTTTCGGTGCGCGGGGAATTCTCGGCGGTCAAGCCTCCGCGATTCATCTCGCCGGTTGGGAAATCGACGAAATGCTGTTGAAGAAAAGCGCTGCCATGGTGCTCAATTTCCCGGAAATTCAGACCGAGACTTTTGACTTCGCCACCTTCACGCGCAAGGAAAAGCCCTATACCGAGGCCAAGCAGGAGTACGAAAAGCAGGTAAACGAGCTTACCGACTGGCTGGAGCGGGCCCGCCACTATGCGCAGGCCTTGGAAAAGGGCTCTGTGGCGAAATACGATCGCGACTTGAAGCTCGAGGCGCTCGCCCCGGTTGTACGCGGCGAGCAGCCCGTTCTTGCGTTCGCCAATCGCGCGCGCGACATTCGCAACGCCGTCGAATTTTGCGACAAACAAAAACTAAAAATGATCCTTGCCGGCGGCGCAGAAGCCTATAAGGTCAAGGATCTCCTCCGATCGAAGGATATCCCCGTCATTCTTCGCCCCATGCTTTCCATGCCGCCGGAAGAAGATGATCCCTACGACCGTCAGCCTTCGCAGCCCGCCGAGCTTGCTGCCGCGGGGGTGAAGTTCGCCATCGCCAGCTTCGATAACTCCTTTGCACGGCGCCTTGGTCAGAATGCCGCCAACGCGGTCGCGCACGGGTTGCCTTACGACGAAGCGCTGCGGGCCGTCACCATTAATCCAGCGCAAATCTTTGGCCTTGGGAGCCAGCTTGGCACGCTCGAGCCGGGCAAACTCGCCAATCTTATCGTCACCAGCGGCGATCCGTTGGAATTAACCACTGACGTGAAGTATCTGTTCATCAAAGGACAGCTCACCTCGACGGAGAACAAGCACCACCGCCTGTACGAGAAGTATTTAAACCGCCCGAAAGCGCAGTAACACGGCCGAAACCCTTCCCCCGCGCGGAATTGAGCGTGGGCCCACGCGCCTCAATTTCGCGAAACTTTTCTCGATATTCTGCGTTCCTATCAGTGAACACAATGCGTCGCCTCATTTGCCTTACAGCCTGTTTGTTTCTTCTTGGTTCCCCTTCGCGCTTGGCCTGCGCCCAGGAACCCGGGAAGATTGTGGAGCAGTACGTCAAGGCGGCAGGGGGCGGCCGGGCCCTCTCCAAAATTCAAACGCTGGCGCTCGAAGGAACGTTTACCACCGACAACGGAAAGTCGGGAACGTACACGTTGAATACCAAACTGCCGAATCGGTATTACCTGGAATTGCTGGTGGGCGAACAAAATCTGATTGAGGCGTATAACGGCAAGTCCGCCTGGCGCCGGAACGCGGCAGGAGAACTCGGCACGCTGGTCGGCCTTGAAGGGATGCAACTGGAAGCGGCTGCGCAGTATTACAACTCACGGCTCGTCAATCCGAAGAAAGAAAAGTTGGCGCTGGCGTTTATTGGAAACGCGACTGTGCGCGGCAAGGATGCCCGGGAATTAGAAGTGACTACCGCCACCGGCATGAAACGCCACGTGTTCTTTGATCCCCAGACTCACTTGATCGTGAAGGAAGCGGCAACCGTTGGCGGCTTGGAGGAGGAAATTCTTTACGACGACTACCGAACGGTGGACGGCGTGAAGCTTCCCAACAAAATCGAACTGCACCGAGGCGGCGCGAAGTACGACATCAATGTAACGCGTGCGGTCATCAACGGCACAATCGGCGAACGCGTCTTTGATTTTCCGAAAAAATCACAGGTACAGTTGCCTGATCTCAAAGCCCTCTTCAAAGAAATTGACGACAACCAGAAGGCCATCGACAAGATCAAGGAAAACTACGCGGGCACGCGGACGGAAGAAGAGTCGGAATACGAGAGTGACGGAAAAGTGAAGAAGCGCGAGCTAAACGAGTACACGTTCTTCTATTTCAACGGCGATGAGGTTTCGACCCTGGTGGAGAAAGACGGTAAGCCGCTCACCGCCGAAAAGCAGAAGCAAGAGAACGAGAAGACGCAGAAGCGCATCGCGGAGCTGCAGAAGCGCCAGGCCAAAAAAGAAGTGAAACAAGAAAAAGCCAAGGAGGAAGGGAAGAGCGAGGAGAAGGATGATCCCGGTATCGAGGTCTTCCTGCGTGCCTGCCAGTTTGTGAATCCGCGCCGCGAGCGCTTCCGCGGTCAGGACGTATTGGTCTTCGATTTCGAGCCCAACCCCGAATTCAAGCCCCACAAACTTGTGGAAAAAATTGTCCAAAAGCTTGCCGGCGTCGTTTGGATCGACGAAAAGGCCCATGACGTCGCGCGTTTGGAGGCCTATTTCGTTGGAGACGTGAAGATTGCCGGCGGCTTGCTCGCGAATGTGCAGAAAGCCACCAGCTTCGTCTTTGAACAGGCTTTTGTAAACAACGAAGTCTGGCTGCCCACCTACGAAGAAGTCCACGTCGGCGTCCGGGTACTGCTCGTGAAAGGCTTCAAAATCAGCGAAGTGACGCGCTATTCCGACTACAAGAAATTCAACGTGGAAACGCTTTCCACCATCGCCAAGCCCAAAGCCGCTGGTGAGGCGTCCCCGAATCCCTGAGCAGACCCACAGGGTGAGGCGGCTAGTCTTCTTTCACTTTGCGTGAACAGGGCGGCTCAAAACCTCGCGCACTTTTTGTGTGAGTCCTTGCGGCGTGAAAGGTTTCTGAAGAAACGAGAGCCCTTCCTCAAGCGTGCCGTTTTCCGCGATCATATTGTACGTATATCCGGACATATAGAGCACACGAAGATTGGGGTGACGCGCGGTCAGTTGCTTGGCCAGATCGTGCCCGCTCATGCCCGGCATGACCACGTCTGTCAGCAACAGATGAATTTCCGCCCCATGCTTTCCCGCCAGCCTTACGGCGTCTTCGGGGCTTTGTGCTTCGATCACGGAAAATCCCCGTTCGGCAAGGACCATGCGGGCCAGCTCGCGCACCGCGGGTTCGTCCTCAACGAGCAGGATGGTTTCCGCACCTTCTACGCTGGTGGAACCAGGCGCTTCCACTGTCGGCTGCGCCTGCACGGGATCATCGACTCGCGGCAAGTACACTTTGAACGTCGTGCCCTTCCCTGCCTCACTATACACCGAGACGTGCCCGCCGCTCTGTTTCACGATGCCGTATACCGTCGAAAGACCCAGCCCTGTGCCGCGGCTGCTTTCCTTCGTTGTATAAAAAGGCTCGAAAATGTGTGCGAGCGTCTCGGCGCCCATGCCGATTCCCGTGTCCGTTACGCTGAGCATCACGTAAGGTCCCGGCTTGACGGACGCTTGATCGTGGCTAAACGTCGAGTCCAGTTCGACGTTGCCGGTCTCAATCACCAGCTTGCCCCCATTGGGCATCGCGTCGCGCGCGTTGACAATCAAATTCAGAATGACCTGCTCGATTTGTCCGGGGTCGGCCTTCACCGCTCCAAGGTTTTTGCCGATTTGCGTTTTCATCTCGATCGTTTCGCTCATCAGACGCCGCACCAGCTTGTCCATGTTTAGAACGATGCTGTTCAGGTCGAGCACCTTCGGCTTCAATACCTGCTTCCGGCTGAACGCCAGCAGTTGGCGCACCAGCGTGACCGCCCGCTCGGCGGCATCCTCGATGCGTTGAATGTTTCCGCGGAGTTCCGGCTGCTCCACGCAACGTTTGAGCGCAAGATCGACGTAACCCTTAATGATGGTCAGCAAATTGTTGAAATCGTGCGCTACCCCGCCCGCGAGCCGCCCCACCGCTTCCATCCGGCGCGCCTGCTGCAACTGGTTTTCCAGCAATCTTCTCTCGGTGATATCGACGATAATCCCTTCCATCAGCGGGTGACTCTCGCTTCCGGGAACGACCACCGCCGTATCACTCACCCAGATGATCTGGCCGTCTTTCCGCTTGAGGCGGTATTCCGCCTGAAAGCGTTTGACCCGAAGGCAATTTTCTTCCGCTGCTTCGATGATGGGATGGTCTTCCTCCGGAACAAAGCGAATCCATTGCTCCGAACCCTTTAGCCATTCTTGCTGCGTGAAACCGAAAATGGTCTCCACCTGAGGGCTCACGTATAGCCATTCGCCATGCAGGCCCACTTCGGCGATATAACTGACGGCGGCCACCTGCTCCACGAACATCTTGTACTTGGCTTCGGTCTCGAAGCGCGCCCGTTCAGCGGTGAGCCGGTCGCGGATGTCGCGGGCCACGCAAACGACGCCGCCTTGCGGCATCGCTGTGATGGCCATCTCCACAGGAATCCTGGTTTCATCGCGCCGCCGCAGGGAGACCTGTCCCGACCACTTTCCTGTTTGCTTCAGCGACTCACGAACCTGATCTTGCAGCAACGCAGCGTCTCTCGGGTCGTAAACTTCCTGCCACGTTTTCCCCAGCACGGCTGCGGCATCTTCAAATCCCATCATTCTGGCGAACGCGGAATTGACGTAGACATGCTCGCCTTCCGCGCCCAGGATGGATATGCCGTCTGCCGCCGATTCCATCGCCAGCGCGTGAGTCTGCACCGCGTTCTCGCTTTTGGCCTCGCGGAACTGGCTGATTCCCAGCCGCGCCGCGTAACAGACGATCGAAACGCCAAGAAGCGAAAAGCGCACGACCCGCCACTCCGATCCCATCTGCGAGACTTGCAAGAGAACAATCAAGGGTGCCAGCGCAAAAGTGGCATTCCTGAGCATCAGATCGCCAAAGCTCTTACGTCGCGGCCCCTGACGGGTTTCCGGAGCCGGCCGGCAGGCCGCAGCCCACAGCGCGACAAAGAGCAGCGGAAGAGTCCAGGCCAGGTCCAGATATGTTCCCGTGGGCGTTGCGTGGATGCTTTGCTTATAGTCAGCGAAACCTGCGCAAACGGTGTAAAACAACAAGTACAATGTCAGACCCGCATAAAGCTTGCGAATACCCTCGGTCCGCGCTCGCAGGGTCTGGATGAAAGCTAGAGCCACGAGCAAAATATCTTCCCCGGTTTCGACTCGGATCTCTCTCGCCAGCGCGGTGTGCTCGTCAAAGTGGTGCGCGGGCAGGTAATAGAAGCCGAGGAAAATGAAAAAGAAGACGATAGTGATTTGGATGAAGTCCAGCACCGACTCAGAGTCCAAAGTGGGCGAATCTTTGTCCTGATCCAGGAACAGGGCCATCGCGAAAAACACGCTTTGCAGGCCGAACAAGAAACGCACTGCCGATCCCGTCGGCGGCTCGGTGTGCAGCGCCACTTCGTAGTACATCCAGCCTAGGTTGGCCACGCCCCACATGGCGATGCCCGCGCCGACGAGCAGCCAGAAGGGCCGGCTAAGGCCCCGGCCCCGGCGGTATGCCCCAAACGCCATCACCGCCGCAAAACCGCAGGCAAGGATTTGCAGAAGATTGGCCAGAAGGGATCCGGCCGTGGAGGTTCCCAGCGTCGCCGCCTCGCAAAGATGCAACGCGACGATGACTGCCGCAAGGATCAGGGGCTTTCGGGGCATGCCTTGTCGTGGTATCGCGTATCAATTTGAACGTCTTGCTCGAATCTATTTTAGGGGGAATCTCGCGGGCGTTCGAGCGAACCATACGCAGAAGTGCCCTGGCAGATACGGGAACTTAAAACGGGTTAGGTGGAAAAGAAGTCGTTTTGAACTATAGCTGCTCGACTCTAGCGCCCTTCGAAGGGATAGCGGTCCTGCGATTGCACCGCCGCGGCCACGCGCCGGCGCAGCGCGATGCTGTTCACCGGCGGGCGCTTCGCGAAACGCTTCAGCACCGCCATTTGTGTTGTCAGCATATCGCCTTCGTGCACCGCCGTGATCGCGCGCTTCGCCTCGTGCTCGACGCGCTCGGCCGCGTCATGGATGAAAACGCGCGCGGCATCGATCATCGTTTGCGCGGCGGATTCGCCTTTTGCCGCGGCGGCTTTCTGCGCGCGCAGCAGGGACGATTCCATGGCGTAAATCTCCAT
>QHYN01000309.1 GCA_003224145.1 Acidobacteriota bacterium | reverse complement strand
CCGGCATCCGTTCGGTCCAGCTCCGCAAGCGCCGCGTCATTCTCTCCCTGGTCCATCAAAAGCCGAATGAAGCGACCCCGCGCCTCGGAGTCATTCGGTGCGAGGGCGAGATAATCGCGGTAAGCGGCGACGGCTTCTGGTTTTTTCTGAGCTGCGAGGCTTTCTGCGAGTCCATGACGCCCCCCAGGTCCATTCGGCTGAACTTCCACCGCACGACGGAATCTTGCTTCGGCCTCCGCGGGCTGGCCCGCTCGGAGAGCAGCCCAACCTAGATAATCGATGGCGGAGATGTCGTTGGGATCGAGATGCAAGAGAGCTTGGAAAGATTCGGCAGCGCCCACTTGGTCACCCGAGCGATCCAACGCAACAGCCAAGAGGTATCGCGGACGGCTCTGCGCCGGGAGGAGATCGACCGCCTTGCGGAGCGGAGCCACCGCCGCGGCGTCTTCGCGATTGTCGAGAAGCAGCATGCCGAGGTTCAGATATGCCTCGGACATTTTCGGGTCGAGCGCGATGGTGCGCTCGTACTCCGTCCGCGCTTCCCTCGTTTTTTTCAGCGCAGTATAAACGTAAGCGAGTTGGAAGTGCGCGTAGGCGAATTCGGGGTGATCCGCGATGACTTTCTGAAGCGGCGCGATGGCGGCTTCGAATTCGTTTTTGTCGATGTCGCGCCGGGCTTCATCCAACAAGTTGTTCAAGGGGTTGGCGAGTCTTTGCGTTTTGGATGGTGGGGATTGTTTAGAAGATGATTGTGCGCACGCAATGAATTGATTGCCGAGATGGGGCGCAATAGATTGCGCCCCTACAAAGACGAAGGTGGCAAGCGCAACGCGAATGGGGAAGGATGCGCGCGAGTGAACTGGTTCACGAAAATTCGAGTGCGTCATGGCTCAGCAGGAGGAATCCGCGCGCCGTTGGAAATTGTAGCCGAAGCGCCATTTGGTTTGGATGCTCCGTTGGCCTGCCGTTTTGCCTGGCCGTTGCCGTTCAATACGCGCACGAGAAAACGCCCCGTGTGCGACTGCGCATTGCGCGCCACCTGCTCCGGAGTGCCTGTCGCGACGACCTTGCCGCCCTGGTCGCCTCCTTCCGGGCCCAGGTCGATGAGCCAGTCCGCGGATTTGACGACGTCGAGGTTATGTTCGATCACCAGCAGCGAGGCGCCGCCATCGAGCAGTTTGCGAAAGGCGCTGAGCAGCTTGGCGATGTCGTCAAAATGTAATCCCGTGGTGGGCTCGTCGAGAATGTAGAGAATTCCTTCATTATCCGTTTGGGTCAGATGCGCCGCGAGTTTCAGACGCTGCGCTTCCCCGCCGGAAAGAGTCGTCGCGGACTGCCCGAGGCGAAGATACCCGAGGCCGATCTCGTTGAGGATGCGCAGTTTCGAGACCACTTTCGGAACGTTCACAAAGAACGCCAGAGCCTCGCGCACGGTCAACTGCAGCACTTCATGAATGTTCTTTCCGTGGAAACGCACTTCCAGGAGGGCGCTCTTGAAACGCGTGCCGCGGCACTCTTCGCAAATCAACTCGACATCGGCAAGAAACTGCATCTCCACGGTGACCCGGCCATCGCCCTGGCACGTTTCACAGCGCCCGCCCGGCACATTGAATGAAAAATGGCCGGCAGCGTAGCCGCGGCGCTTGGCGTCCGGTGTATCGGCAAAGACTTCGCGAATGGCATCGAAAGCTTTGAGATAAGTGGCCGGATTCGAACGCGGAGTGCGCCCGATGGGCGACTGGTCGACGATCACAACTTCGCGAAGATTCGTGTCGCCCTCCAACCGGTCGCAAAATTCCTTGACGCTCCCGCCCACGCGTTTCGCCGCCAGCGCCTTGTACAGAACGTCGTGTACCAGTGTGGATTTGCCGGAGCCGCTCACTCCTGTGACCACGGTCAGCGTCCGCAGCGGGATCATCAAATCCAGATTTTGCAGATTGTGCAGGTTCGCGCCATAAATGCGCAGAAACTCTCCGGCAGGTTTGTGGCGCACGTTGGGCACCGGAATGCGCAATTCGCCGCTAAGGTACCGCCCGGTGAGCGATTTGTGTTCGTCGAGCATTGCGGTGTACGGGCCCGCAAAGAGCAACTTGCCGCCAAGCTCTCCCGCGCCGGGACCCAGATCGATGATGCGGTCAGCGGCCTGGATGGTATCAGGGTCGTGCTCGACGACGAGAACCGTATTCCCCAGATCGCGCAGCGACTTCAGGATGTCGATGAGCCGCTGCGTGTCCCGCGGATGCAGACCGATGGATGGCTCGTCGAGTACGTACAACGCGCCCACGAGATGCGAACCAAGGGAGGTCGCAAGCTGGATGCGCTGCGATTCTCCGCCCGAAAGCGTCGAAGTCAGGCGGTCCAGCGCCAGATAATCCAGTCCGACCTCGTCCAGAAACTGCAAACGAGTGCGAATTTCCTCCATGATTTTGTCGGCAATGTGCAGTTGCGCTTCGGAGAGCTGCAAACCCGAGAAAAAAGAGCGCGCCTCCTTGACCGTAAACTTGCAGACATCGGTGATGGATTTTCGCGCGACGCGCACCGCTCGCGCTTCGGCCCGCAACCGCGTGCCGCCGCATTCCGGGCAGGTCGCATAACCGCGGTAACGGCTCAGGAAAACGCGGACGTGCAGCTTATATTTTTTTCGCTCCAGCCATTGAAAAAATCCCTTCACCCCATCGTAGTCGTTCTCGGGATCGCCTTCGAGAATCAGCCGCCGCTGTTCAGCAGAAAGTTGCCGCCACGGCACGTTGGTCGCGATGCCCCGTTGCCGCGCCCATTGCTTCAGATCGTGGAGAAGGCTGCGATAACGCGGCTTGGTCCACGGTTCGATGGCTCCCTCGTCGAGGGACTTGCCGGGATCCGGAACCACGAGATTCAAATCGAAATCAATGGTGTTGCCGAACCCCTGGCAGCGCGGGCACGCGCCGTAGGGATTGTTGAAGGAGAAAAGCCGCGGCTCGGGCTCCTGATACACGGTGCCGTCGTTCTTGCATTCGAATCGTTCGTTAAACGTGAGCCGCTCCGCAGAGTGCCCCCCACTGTCCGCAATGAATTCGAGGATCGCCTCGTCCTGTCCTTCGCGATAGCAAATCTCGATCGAATCCACCAATCGCGACCACGACTCAGGATTCACCGCCAGCCGGTCCACGAGTACGTGCACTGGTTTCGAAAAATCCACATCCAGCAGCGTCTCGGGGGAGGAAAATTCGTGCACGCGCCCGGCTTGATACAGGCGGTTGAAGCCACGCTTTTGCAGGTCGAGCAGCGCTTGTCGCACTGCTTCCGCCGACGGCGCTGGGGCTTTTTTCGGAGGGCGTTTCGAACCGGCCGACGTCTGAGACGCCGCGATTCGAAACCGATGCAAAACGTAGAATCTCCGCCCCGGCGCGAGCGAGAGGATGCGCGTCGCGATTTCATCCGGGCTGTCCTTGCGAACCTCGGCTCCGCATTTGATGCAGAACGTTTGCCCGCAGCGCGCAAACAACAGCCGCAAATAATCGTAAATTTCCGTGGCCGTGGCCACCGTCGATCGCGGGTTGCGCGTCGAATTTTTCTGGCGGATCGCCACCGCCGGAGCGATTCCGGAAATTTCGTCCACCTCCGGTTTTTCCAT
>QHYN01000308.1 GCA_003224145.1 Acidobacteriota bacterium | reverse complement strand
CCGCCAGCACAAAATCGTAGTCGCTGATGCCCTTCACGCTGTGGGTGGTCAGATCGATGACCACTTTGTTCCACACGTTAAACCATTCGGGATGATGGTTCATCGCTTCCGCAACCAGTGCCACGCGCGTCATGTTGCCAAACGCAGTCACAAAATCACTGCACGTAAATTCTCGATGCAGTTTGCCGTTGATCACGCTCCATCCCTTCACCTTTGGCAGCAGCGCTGTGATTTCCGCTTCGCTGAGTTTCTTTGCCGGCATGACGATCTCCTCGGCGACTCATTCGAATCGTCCGAGTCATTATGCGGCGCAATCTCTGTGCCAGCAACGGTTCCGCCTCTGTCACAGGCTCGTCGACAGGCCTTCGCGGCGAACGGTTCGAATCCCTGCTGAGCGCAAGCTTCTTCGTTGAATGCACCCACGAAATCCACTATCGTAGGGTTTCTTTTGCAGCCGAAATACGCGGTAGGCGCTTTCATCGCAAAGAGACGGAGACTGTCGTGAAAAAAAAGATTCGCGCCATTCAGTATGGCGTCGGCCCAATCGGCGCATCCATCGCGAAATTGATGCGCGAGAAACAGGCCATCGAAATCATCGGCGCCATTGATCTGGATCCCGCCAAGGCTGGGCGCGACCTGGGAGAAGTTGCTGGCGCGGAGGACGCGCCTTGGGGCGTCCTCATCTCCGCGGATTCGAAAGAAGCCCTCGAGAAAAACGCGGACGTGGTCATCCATTCCACTTCTTCTTCGCTCCCCAAAGTGATAGACCAGTTGCTGGCCTGCCTGGAAGCTCAGTCCTGCGTCGTGTCGACGTGCGAGGAATTGTCGTACCCCTTTCGAACGCATCCGGAACTCGCGGCCAAACTCGATGCCGCGGCGAAAGAATGGGGCGTAGCGCTCGTGGGCACGGGAGTGAATCCTGGGTTCGTGATGGACAAGCTCGTAGTGACGCTCGCGGCGGTTTCGCAGCGCATCGACCGCGCCAAAGCGCTGCGCATTGTGGACGCCTCGAAACGGCGCTTGCCGTTGCAGAAAAAAATCGGCGCAGGCATGACGGTCGAAGAATTTCGCACGCAGGTGAAAGCCGGTGTGATCAAGCATGTGGGTTTGCCGGAATCCGTCGCCATGGTCGCGGACAGCTTGAATTTGCCGGTGGAAACGATCACCGAGACAATCGAGCCCAAAATTGCAGCCGAGCGCGTGCGGACCGAATATCTTACCGTGGAAGCGGGGCAGGCGGCCGGCGTTCATCAAATCGCGCGCGGCACTTCGAAAGACGGCAAAGAATTGGTGTACCTCGAACTGCAAATGTACATCGGCGCGAAGGATCCCGCGGATACCATCACGCTAACGGGCCACCCGAACATCAGTCTTACGATTCCGGGCGGCTCGCACGGCGATATCGCCACGGCGTCCGTGGTGGTGAACTCGATTCCCACGATTCTCGATGCGCCCGCAGGCCTGCGCACGTCGCGCGACCTGCCTATCGGCTTTTTTTCACCGAGCGCCAAGCCCTGATTCGAAATGGGAAAATAGAGACTTGAAAAATCAGCCGTGTCATCCTGAGGGCATCCGATGAGGATGCCCGAAGGATCTCAACTTAACGCTGTGCTGGATGCATCCGCATAGCAACTGCGTCCCACTCCCTCCCCCATTCTTTTCTTTACTGAAAACTGACCACAGCTCTCGTCAATTGTGTTTCAGGAATTCTCCTTTGTGCCCGGTCAGCGAGTTGTAGAGCGTTTCGATGAAGGCGTCGCTGTTGATGAATTGGCCTGAAAATTTATCCCACGGCGCAAGGATTTTTGCCTGCTTCATCTGATCTAGCGTCTCGTGCTCGTTGAGCGCCTTCTGCACCACGGCGGAAGTTTCCTTCAACATCTTGGTGAACGCGCGCACGTCGTCGAGATTGGAGAGCGCACCGTGACCGGGAATGACTTTCACATCGGTGGGGAGCTGTGCGGTGGCTTTTTCCATGGCGTCAATCATGCCTTGCAGGCTGCCGCCGCTGGCCACGTCAATGAAAGGAAAACCGTAACGCACGAAATCGTCGCCCATGTGCACCACATTGTTTTTTGGAAAGAAAATAATGGAGTCGCCGTCCGTGTGGCCCGAAGGAAAGTGCAGCGCGCGGATGTCCTCGCCATTCAGATGCACCGTCACCTCGTGCTCGAAGGTGATGATAGGCAGTGCGGGCTTTGGCGCGGCCTTTTGCTCCATCTTGATGGAACCGCCATTGCCCGCGGTGCCGCCGGTTTCCAGGCGCTTGCGCACGTTATCGTGAGCAATCACGGTTGAGCCGACATTGGCGAACGGCTCGTTGCCGCCGGTGTGGTCGCCGTGATAGTGGGTGTTGATGACGAAGCGCACGGGCTTATCCGTAATCTTCAATTCCTTCAGCGCCGCCTGGATTTTGTTCGCCAAGGGGGCGAACTGATCGTCCACTATGACGATTCCGTCTTCGCCTACGGACGCGGCAATGTTGCCGCCCGCTCCCTCCAGCATGTAGATGTTCCCGGAAACCTTGGTGACCTTGATCTCGACCTTGGAAAAATCCTGGTTCTGCGCTGACGCTGCCTGGCCCAGCAGCATCGCCGCCGCTGCCAGAACAGAACCCATGGAAAGCCGCCAAAACTTGTTCATGTTTTCCCCCCTTAGACAAACGCGGCGCATTGTACCACTGAGGGGCTGGTCGAGATTGGCGGTCGAAAGTTGCAAACGGCAAGGCCTGTCCGTATCCCTCCCCCTAGGTTTCTTCATAGGTATTCATTCTAAAGGACTTGAAGTCTTGAAGTTGTTTAGAATCCG
>QHYN01000163.1 GCA_003224145.1 Acidobacteriota bacterium | reverse complement strand
GGCCCGCAGAGAACGAGAATCGCGCGGGAAAGCCCTGTAGGAAGAGGGGGAGTACCCACACCCCCCGGCATTTCGGATGGTTATCAAAACAAAGGGCTTACTAGATTTGACTGTTGTAAGTGATTGAAAAGAAAAATGCAAAAAATGTGTGGCAAATTTGAGGCAATTCGCAAGTGATTGAAAAAAGGCAGATGCTCGAGCTTGGAAGTGGGGCGTTAAAAAGAAAAAGGCGGCGGACCGGAAAAGATCCGGCCTCTCGCAGTGGGGGTGGCGCGTTCGATTCACAAAACTATCGTATCATAAAACTTACCTTTTGTCTACTATTATTATTAAGTGACTGAGAAGAGAGGAGATAGGGAGGGCGTGCAGAGGCTAAAAGTTAGTTCCAAATTAGGATGAGCGCTAAGGCGTTGACAATTCAGGCCTTAGCTTAAGGCGCTCTGGACTGCAGGTCTCCCTCTAGGCCAGGGGAGCAGAATGGGTGCCCTCGCTGTCCCGTCAACGGATAACGATTCGCGCGCAAGCAGATTCCTTTTGGTCCGCGGATACCAAAGAAACGATGCAACGGGCGATTTTGGCGCCACCGACGGAGGATGGCTCGATAGGATTTGCGTAGTCTTCAGGGGAAGGGCAAACGAACCGCAGATCAATCATTGTCAGCCCGAATTCGATTCCCACTCTCAGGATGACGTCATTGAATACCATCAGAGCCGTGGAAGCGAGGCGCTGGAAATTGGAGTTTGGGAAGTTGCCGTTGTAGATGGTGCAAAGGATAAGAGGCAGTTTCGGCTGAAGGCAAGCAGCCACGGCATGGCGATACTTTTTCTCGAATTCCTGCGAAAGATCGGCCAACGAGCTTACGGCCTGGGCTACGTGATCAACGGCGCCATCCAGTAAGCGGGAACTCATCAGCGCATCATTCCCACCCGCGCTCAGCACCAAGTGGGAGGCATCTCGCGGCAAGCTAACCAATTGCCTGGGAACGTCGTCCGTGGTCGCTCCGTCGACAGCGAGCAGGGACGCCTGCCATCCAGCAGGTAGAAGCCCACGGACCTGAGAAATCACATCGGGGCCACCGGAGGTATAAGCGAGATTATCGAAAATCGAATCGCCAAGGAGGACGAGGTGGGGCATCAGATGAGCCTCATTTGCCCTTGATGGGCGCGCCTTTGCGAGGGATGAATATCGTTGCGGGCGGCGTGATATTGAATTTACGCGAATAGCTGCCCTGGTTGATGGCGATGCCGACGCGGCCGCGGGAATCGATATAGAGAAGCGAGTCGCCAACGGGGACTTCCATAAAAGTTTTGACGAAAGGCAGGATGACGGATTTTTTGTTGATCTCCAGGAAGATTTTATCGCCGAGCCTGTAGCCGAGTTTCTTGAATTCGTCTCCCGGAATATCGGTGATGAGCGAACCAAAGGGATCATCGATGCCAATGATGTCGCCCTGGATGCCTTTATCGGTCGTGGTAGAAGTTTTCGGGTTCAGGCGGACGAGCTGGGAAAGCACCGGACCGACCAGGCTAAAATCCCCTCCCGCCGCGAGGTGTGCGGCCACCGGCGAGAAGATGTCGCGGCCGTGGAAAGTGGAAGAAATGGGAGCCTGGATCATCCAATCGGGATTGGTGATTTCGCGGGCAGAATCGAGACCGTCGCGGTCGAGCACGGGTGTGACGAGGCCGTTGTCGGGAAGAACGAAATACTGGCCTTTCTTGGACTTCACCACAACCGCTTTACGCGAGGTGCCGACGCCGGGGTCAACAACTACAAGGAAGACCGTGCCAGCGGCGTAGTAGGGCGTGACGGCTTCGAGAAACCGCGATCCCTCTTCGATCGAGTAGGGAGTCACCTGATGGGTGATGTCCATGATGCGCGCATCCGGCGCGATGCCGAGGATCACTGCTTTGCAAATGGCCACGGCGTCGTTGGCCGTGCCGAAGTCGGTCATGAAAACGATCGTGGGATGCGCGCCCGGTTGTCCGGGAGCTTGCTGCGAACCTTTCTGCGCCGGAGAATTTAGGCAGGCGGCAGCCAACAGGGCGCAGGCGAGCCATAACAAGATGAAACGTCGAAGGGGCGAAATCATTCATTCTCCGCGAAACTCAAGTGAATTTTGCGCGAGCCAGTGTATGCCGCCGGGTTGACATCCGGCAAGGCGCGTTCTAAAAGGGACGGCGCGGGTAGGCTCCATCCTTAGAGCACACGAGAAGAAGGGACGGGAATCATGGGAGGATTCATTTATTGGATCTTGGTTGGTTTGATCGCCGGGTGGCTGGCAGGAAAAGTGATGAAGGGCGGCGGATACGGAGTGGTGGCGGACATTGTTCTTGGGATTCTTGGGGGCATCGTAGGTGGGTGGGTCTTCGGGATGCTGGGCCTCCATGCCGGTGGGCTTGTCGGTTCGATTGTGGTTGCTTTCGTCGGGGCAGTAATCCTTGTGTGGATCACGAGGAAACTTAAAAAGGCATAGGGGCAGTGCACGTGCCACCGCGCGCTCTCGCGGCCGCGGCTGAGGAATCCCGCTGGCAGCCCTAAACGGATGAATCCGTGAAACGGTCAGCCCACAGGATTCACCACCCAGTGAGTACGAAAGGCCCTGTTCGGAAGGACAGGTTTTCCACAGCCAGTACAGGGAAAACAAGGCGAAAACAGAGGCGAAAATTGAGGTCCTCTTAAGGTTCTTATTTTCAGCTTGTTACAGTGTTTCAATGTGGGTGGGACCGGTACTAGGAGAGTCGTTTAGAACCAAAAATGTGCCTTGCGTACCATCGCCTTTTGCAGGTCAAATGGTGTCAAATGGTACAGGTTCGGGAGACATGAACTTCCGGACAGGTGGTGCATCTAACTTACGGGGGAAGCAGGCTTCCTGGACAGATAGGGAAGTCATCAGCCGTTAGCGGAGAGTGGGTCCAAGGCGGAAATGAAGACCAAAGACAAGAGCCGGAAGTGGATGTGGTGGATACTAGGTAGCATCGCGGCATTACAAACGTACTTCGTATGGGAACTGCTGGCGGCGTTTGCGCTGTTTGCGTTGGGATTTTCGATTGTTGCCGCGGGTGTCGGCAGCCTCTACATGCTCCATCGGATGTGGGCGATTACCGTGGATCGTATTGCGGATAGCCAGCACCCAATCATGGTGGCGGTGAGGCAAGGGGTCTACGGCGTCGAGGACATGGCCCGGCGGCCGTTCCGGCGCCCAGGTTCGGCGCAGCCGGCCAACTAACGAAACGATTTTCTGGCTCCGGCCCGAGCACAAGCAGAATCCTTCACCCTGCATCCTTCAGGAGTGATTCCGGTTCTGCTGCAAGGACGAAGAAAAAAGGCCAGCCGTTCTTTTCAGGACGGCTGGCTTTTCTCTTTTGTCGAGACCTGCTTCCCGATTAATGGGTGAAGGGGTCAGTGTCCGCCCCGGGAATTATCTCCGGATCGTCGGGATGGACAGTCTCGCTGCTTGCTTCATGGAGCGATTTCCCGTTGTCCTTGAGGAGCCCTTCCAAAGTTGATTTCGAATGTTCGTCCACGGCGCTGACCGCCGCGACGAGGCAGGAATAGAGAAACGCTTTCATGCTTTTGCGGAATTGATCCGTGGAGCGTTCAGCGGAACGGGCCACTTCGGCCTCGAGGGTTTGACGGCGCGCTTCGCAAGCGGCGCGGCTTTCCGCATCGAGGGAGGAAAGAGCCGAGGCCGCGCGTTCCTTGGTTTCCGAGAGGATGGCATTCACCTGAAGGTCAGCCTGCCGCTGAAATGCTCCGAGGGCGGCATTCACGGCGCTCTGCACCAGCGCCTGCACTTCTGCCGAGCGCGCGTCGAGTTTGAGCAGCGCCTCCTGCGTGAGCGCCTGTGTGTTCTCCAGGAGCCGCTCGTATCGCCGGTCCGCGGTGCGAGCCGCCGTGCCTTCAAATTCCGAAATCGCGTGCGCCACCGCTTCGTTGAGGCGCGCGTGAACCTGCGGCTCCATCTCGCGTTGCGTTTTTTCCAGAAATTCCTGCGACCTGGCGAGTTCGCGTTTCAGCTCTGCCGCTTGCTTCTCCAGCCTTTGCGCCATCTCTTCCGCCTGGCCGCGGTACTTCTCCATCTGTTCTTTCCAATGGGACGCAACCTCAGAGGCGATTTCCTCCTTGGAGGAAGGTTTGGCGCCTTCCACGGGAGTTGGGAAAAGTTGTTGAACCTCGCGGACGCTGGACTGGCGGATATCGTCGATCGCGGCCACGGCTTTGCCGACGGCTTCGTCGACTTGTTTGGTGACGGCCGTTTGCACCGCCTTCTCGGCGGCTTGCTGGAGTCTTCCCTGAAGGGCGTTGATGAGCCCGTCCGGCGTGATGACAATGCGTTGCGGTTTGGGCGCGTCGGCGAGCTTGGGCGGCTGGGGTTTGGCGACGACGGGCGAAGGTGAAGGAAATGTGGCGACTTCGGCCATTTTGTGTTCCATCTTTACTTCCGGCTCGTCAGGTTCGGGGGAAATAGGCGGAGCAACGGGTGCGGGCGCTACCGCGGGAGAGAATTGCGCCATTGAGGTGTTCGTCTCTCCTAGAGCCAGCCAATCCTGCGGCGGGATGGCAATTCCCCACACATTCGCGGGGTTTTCCAATTCCACGCCAACTTGCTGCAATTCGCGGGAACTGTGCGACATGTGGACCGACTTTACCCTGGCGCGCACGGCGGGCGGCTTTGGCTCCACATTCAGGCCCACCACCTGCAGCGTAACCCAGGCCCCCACGCCGTAATCGTGCCGCGAAGGGTAGCGGCAACCGTGCAAGTTGATGCTGGTCGAAACCGTTCTTTCGACGAACGGCTCGCCCATGCGGTTCTGGCCGAAGACAATCAGCGGTACAGACCGCTCGATGCGCGTACTGCGGCGCGCTTCTTCTCTGACGAAATTATCAGGAGTTTTCGCAAGAGACGACTGGCTCAAGTCGCACCTCTGGAAGCCCAATCTTAAACCTATTTCCGTGGATGGCCCTGGTTTACCGCGAGACTTTTTCCAAGCAGTAAGAATGGCTCGTTCCAGTCTGAACCAAATTACTGGGACCCACCTCCGAGCATCCCTTTCCTATGACCCCGCGGGCTGATGTTAGCCGAACCTCCGTCGATTGTCGACCATTCAGTAGAAAATCCCTTTCAGGCGAGCTGACGCTCCGAGGAAACACACTCTGCAGGCGACGAATTCCTGGCTCTCTGATAGGCTTGCGGCTCCGGAGGAGGGAATTCTCATGCGCCGCCCATTTGTTGCCGTTTTGTTGTGCTTGTTGATTCCTGGACTCGGAGCCGCGCAAGCCTCACACCGTATCGCCATCCGCGCGGGAAAATTGATCGATGGAAAGAACGACAGGCCTCTGGAAAACGCGCTCATTCTGGTGGAAGGGGACAAGATTGTGTCGGTTACGCCGGGCGGAAGTGCACCCACCGGTGTGGAAGTGATTGACCTGTCGAAGGCCACGGTGCTGCCAGGATTCATTGACGTGCATACGCACGTCCTTTTGCAGGGAGACACCACCGCGGAGGAGTATGACGCGCAATTGCTGAAGGAATCTATTCCGTACCGGGCGATTCTTGCTGCGCGCAACGCGCAAATTGCGCTGTCGCACGGATTCACTGCGATGCGCGACCTGGAGACCGAGGGCGCGATGTACGCGGACGTGGACGTCAAGAAGGCAATCGCCAACGGCGAAGTGCCCGGGCCGCGCATGCAGGTATCCACGCGGGCCATGACGCCGACAGGAATGTATCCGCTGCTGGGCTATTCATGGGAGCTGAAGGTGCCAACCGGCGTGCAGTATGTCGACGGTGTGGACGGCGCGCGCAAAGCGGTGCGCGAGCAAGTGATGTACGGCGCGGACTGGATCAAGTACTACTCCGATAGGCGCTACCATTTCGAATCGGACGGTGTGCTTCACTCCATGGTCAATTTCACGGACGAAGAAGCGAAGGCCATTGTTGACGAAGCGCATCGGCTGGGAAAGAAAGTCGCAGCGCACGCCATCGGCAGCGACGGCATTGCCGCGGCCTTGCGCGCCGGTGTAGACACCATCGAGCACGGCGACGGCTTGACTGAAGCCCTCATGGACGAAATGGCGCGCAAGGGAGTCTATTGGGTGCCGACGATTACCGTGGGCCTGTACGTTGCTCCGGGGCGAGGTGGGAATTGGCAGAAGATGGCGGACCTGCAACGCGAGAACTTTCCGAAGGCCATGAAGAAAGGAGTGAAAATCGCGCTTGGGACGGATGCCGGCGGCTTCGATTGGAAAACCGTGAATCAGGCGAAGGAATTTGAATATTACGCGCAGTACGGCATGACGCCGATGCAGGCGATTCGAACGGGCACCGCGGTGGCTGCGGACCTGCTCGGCTGGAGCGACAAAGCTGGAACGATTGAAGCAGGGAAGTGGGCAGACCTTGTCGCTGTAAGCGGCGATCCGCTGAAAGACATCACGGAACTGGAAAAAGTGAAATTCGTGATGAAGGGTGGAACGGTTTACAAAGACGAAACGCACTAATCGGGGTGCTGCTCATTAAGCATCCGTCAGTAGAAGGCCACGCCGCCGTCGACGTTGATCGATTGGCCGGTCATGGCGCTGGATTGCTCCGAACAAAGGAACAGCGCGGCGCGCGCAATTTCCTCGGCGGTCTGGGCGCGGCCCTGCAGCAGGCCATTCAGAAAACCGGCCAACTGCTCCTCTTCGTTCACACCCATTTTCTTGGCCAACACAGCGCCCAACTCCTTGGACATCCGCGTTTCGATCACCGGGCCGGGACAAATCGCATTCACCCGGACGCCCTTGCGCGCTCCCTCCGCCGCCGTCACGCGTGTCAGCCCCAGCATCCCTGCTTTTGCGGCAGCATAAGCAGAGCCCCATGCATAGGCAGCCTTTGCCGAGAGACTCGAAATATTCAGGATTACACCGGATTGTTTCGCGTACATTCCGGGCAGCACCAGCTTCGACAACAGGAACGCGGCGCGCAAATGCACGGCAATCACTTTGTCAAATTCCGCCAGCGGATATTCCTCCACCGGAACCACTGGACCGTAGTGCCCGGCGTTGTTCACGAGAATATCGATCGTGCCGAGTTTCCTTTGAGCTGCCGCCACGACCCGTTCGCAATCGTCTGGCCGCGAGAGGTCCGCTGCGGTGTAGCTGGCGCGCCCGCCGTTCCTGGAAATTTCTTCGGCGGTCGCAGCGAGTTCCTTTTCCGTGCGCGCCGTGAGAAACACCGCCGCGCCTTCTTCGGCAAACAACTGCGCAATGGCGCGGCCGATTCCGCGCCCCGAACCGGTGACAAGGGCAACCTGGTTTTTGAGCAGCATAGGGACAACGAGAATAGTAAGGAAGCAGGCACCGAGGCAAGAAGGCAGCCAAGAGCCGCTTCATAATTCGCCCAGGATGTCAAGACTGAAAACTGCAATTCAGTTCGGTTGCGGAGTTTGCGGCTCCCGGCGCTTAATGTAGATGAGCTTCTCAACCCGCGCGCAGACGGTTCCGGAGCCGTCCACCAACTCGATGACGTAGGCGCGATCAACGGAACGTTGTAATGCCAGCGCCGAACGGATGGCCGCTAGTTCCTGGTCGCCAATCGCGAACCGCGCGTGTAAAGTCTCGCGCCCCGGCTTCTGGAATTCGATTTTTGCTGCTTTGTCCCAAACGATGAACTCCGGCCCCAGCCGGTGAATCAGCATCAACATGTAAATGGGATCGACCGCGGAGTAGATGCTGCCGCCAAAAATTGTTCCCACATAATTTCGCGTGCGCCAGGAGAGCGGCAGTTCAAGCTGCACTTCACTCCAGTCTTGCGCGATGTATTTCAGTCTTCCGCCCGTTCCCCGGTAGCAGGGGAACGCGTAGAACGACCAGCAACGAAGCTTGTTGGAGATTGTTGCGGGCAAGCGCATGGCACGCGCAATCATATCCGATGAGGCGGGAGAGGCGAGCTGGAAAACTATCCAGTGGTCTTGAGCTTTCCGAGCATGTGGTGGACGAATTCGGAAATCTCATCCTGGTTGAAGGTGTCGCGGTGCACCGGCTTCTGTCCGATGGCGCGATAGGCCAGCCGATTTGTGGATTGCTTTGTGAAATCAAATACGATGGTGCCCTCGCGGAAGCGGATGTTTTCGTAGCCCACCGCGGCCGGGCCCCAGCCCCACGATTCCCAGCAGCCGAACGGCCCACAGACGAGGCCAGGGTACGCGCCGGGATAGACGCGCCGCACCGTGATGTCATGCCGCCGGACGGCTACGTGGTAATCCACCAGGAAATCCGCGCCCTGCGGGTCGCCGACTTGTTTCAATCCTTTGGACGAAAGGGTTTGTTCAATGGCCGCGCGGATTCGCTGGCGGACGATTTCCTGGTTCGCGCCGGGTTCCCGCACGACACTTTCGCGGCGCGAAATTACGTCGCGCGAGACAACCGGGCACTTGTCCGAATCCCGGGGCGGGGCAATGGGACGCCAGCCCCAGGTGCTGCCTTTCGGCACAGAAATGTCCGGATCGCGAAAGACGGTGATGTGATCCTCGCACCCTGAGAGCAGCAGCCCGCAAAACAAAGCCGAAACTGCGAGTAGCGATGATTTCCGGAAGCCCTTCGTCCAATGCGCCATAAGAGCGTCCTCCCAACGGACACCGTTCCCTGCATGATTCAACACCGGAAAAGGGAAAGAGTTGCGGCCGGGAAGCGGCTGCCAGTGGTTTTTTCAGGCGCCTGCCGAATTCCAATCTTCAGGCGGAAAAACCACCGGCCAGAACTTGGGATTCGGTTTGTCGAACTCGAAGGCTACCGCGAAGCCTCCGTCAGCGGTGTCCTCGATGCGCACAACCCGGCAGCTTTGTTCCACCTTATTTTGGGGATTTACCAGCAGCATCGGCTGCCCCACCTGCAGCTCCATCCGCATCTTCATCAGTCCACCGTGGGCATTGACGACTTGTGTCATGGCCTCTTCTTGTTGGCGTTTTCGTTCGATGTTTTGCGCGTTCACCAAGATTTTCATCCGCAGCATGACGCGTTCGCTGCGCCGGCGGTTTATCGGATTGGAAGAGGTAGCCACGATCGTCGTTCACTTCTCTTTTTGCAAGATCGCTGAGCGAGCCGTCCCTCGGCTCATTTCTGACACCCATGCCCTGAGTAATCTTGGGGCTTCTTTTCGCTCAATCCAATTCTTGAACGAAAAGGAAAACAAAAGGTAATGGGCTGAAATCTTACCTTAGAAGCTGGTCTGGTAGTCCGGGCTGGAAGCGGAAGTGTTCCTCAAGCATCAATCGGATTCAACAGGAAGCTGCGCCTGCGTTCCTGAGCGGCGGTTCGAAAGGCTTCCTTTAGCCTCCCCCGGTCGGGAAATGGTCAATGAGGATTTTTGATTTCGGGCAGGGGAGCGCTCCATACGGTTTTTCCGCCGACCATGGTCCAGAGCACCTTGGTGTCTCGCAATTCTTCCACAGGGACGGTCATCACGTCGCGATCTACAAGCACCAGGTCCGCCTGTTTGCCGGGCGCGATGGATCCAATCTTCTCAAGCTGGTTCATCGCGCGAGCGGAATTGCGCGTGTAGGCATAGAGCATCGCGTCGCGCGGCATCCGCTGGTTGGGATCCAGCACGCCTTCCGGCCCTTTCCGGGTCTCCGCTTGATAAATCGCCCAGAACACATTGGGACTGGAAACAGACCAGTCGCTGGCACCGGAAATTGTCGCGCCGGCATCCAGGAGCGACCGCGCAGGATACTGCCACTCGTATATTGCCGGATCGAGGTACGGCTTTACGAGTTCGATGGTGTCTTGCGAAGCCTCCGCCCAAAACAATTGCAAGGCGGCGATGGCTCCGAGCTGGCCAAACCGCGGAATGTCCTCGGGATCAGCGAACTGGACATGGGTGAGCGTATGCGGCAAGCCGCTGTTCCCATTAGCCTTGCGCGCGGCTTCGATGGCGTTTAATGTCTCCTTCACCGCGCGATCGCCGAGAGCATGCACGTGCACGATCAGGCCCTGTTTATCCCCGGCGGTGACCAGTTCGGAAAATCGCGCCGAGTCAAACAGCAGATCACCGGAGCGGCCGGTGTTCTTATACGGTTTGGTCAGGGCGGCAGTCTGCGATGGATACTCGACGACCCCGTCAGCAAAAATCTTGAAGCCGGGGACCGTCAGGTGCGGTACTCCCTGAAATTCTTTCCGCAATTTCTGCACTGCAGCCAGTTCCTGAAAAGGGTCATTCCGAGGATTCACTTGAGGAAACGCATCCACGGCGGAAACGGTGAGTTCGCCTCGTTCCGCAAGACTTCGATAGGTCGATAGAACCGCTGCATCCGCCAACGGATCCAACCAGGACGTGATTCCCATGCTGTGCAGGTATTGAATGGCGGCGCGCCCGCCCTCGAGCCATTGTTCTTCTGTCGGCTCCGGAACGACGGACATGAGCTTATCCAACCCAGCGTCCACCGCGAAGCCATTCGGTTGCAAATCCGGGCCCTGGCCATAGTAAGCGCGCTGTTTCTCCGACAGCTTGCTGACAAATTCTTTTGTGATTCCACTCTTCTGCAATAAACTGCGATTGCCCCATCCGGTATGGCCATCCATTCCCCGGAGGAGCAGGGGCTTGTCCGCGTAGGTTCCTCCGCTGAACCTCGCGTTGAGTTCTGTTGTTTTAGACCACACCGCCAGCGGAATGCCCGTGATGCACAGAATATTGCCGCGCATTCCTTTCCGGTTTTTCACCGCCTCTGCGGCGAAAGCCGCCAGTTCGTCGATTGTGGAAACGCGCTCGCCGACGTCCGCTCCCGTCAACGAAAGGCCTCCATGCACCGCATGAACGTGGCTGTCAATGAGCCCGGGGAGCAGAGTTTTGCCTTGCAGGTCGACGAACTCCGCATTTTTGCCGGCGGCCTGTGAGACTTCCGCGCGGGTTCCCACGGCCAAGATTTTGTCGCCGCGCAGGCCTACTGCTTCCGCATAGGGATGCTGCGGTTCGGCGGTGAAAATTTTGGCGTTATAGAAAACGCGCGCCTTCGCATCCTGG